>NZ_JBVJKF010000011.1:0-266542 GCF_055585365.1 Streptomyces sp. NPDC053432 | reverse complement strand
AGATCAAGTGGGGCCTGGACTACATGAACTCCCGCTACGGCAGCCCGGTCGGCGCCTGGAACTTCTGGTCCGCCAACCACTGGTACTGAGCCGCCTGCAGCACAGGCAGCAGCACAGGCAGCAGTCGCACGCAAGACGCCC
This sequence comes from Streptomyces sp. NPDC053432, assembly GCF_055585365.1. NCBI lineage: Bacteria > Bacillati > Actinomycetota > Actinomycetes > Kitasatosporales > Streptomycetaceae > Streptomyces > Streptomyces sp. NPDC053432. The sequence goes on along the minus strand of NZ_JBVJKF010000011.1, from coordinate 266,401 downwards.
GGCGGGGACTCCCGCCGGGCGTCTTTTGCGCGTCACCGGGGTCTTTCGCTCCTGCGGATCTCGTCGAGGACCTTCGTCAAGGCCTCCGTCTCCGCGACCAGCCGCACCTGCGCCCGCTTCTGCTCCTGGTCTCCGCGCGGCTTGTACGCCGCGCCGAAGTGCGCTTGCAGCTGGGTCCACCAGCCGTAGTCCAGCATCGCCCACGCCTGCGGGCAGAGGGGGGCGCGGGTCTTCGGGAGGTAGCCGCCGTCGACCAGGGGCTGCTTGTACTTCTTCGGGTCGCTGCCCTCCAGGTAGCACAGGAAGTTGAAGACCCGTGCCTGGGTGACGGGGTGGTCACTGGCCAGGTTCTCCAGGGTCAGCCTGCCTTCCTTGCGGGCGATCTCGTCGAAGAGGATCGCGGCGGCCAGCGACGGGCCCGGCCCGACCTCGTTGACGGTGTAGAAGGACGCGAAGCCGTCCGCCGCGTCCTCTTCGAGGCCGAGGTTGGCCAGCAGGAGCTGGCGTTGCAGGGCGTGGCCCATCTCGTGGCCGAAGATGAACTCGGTCGCCAGCGCGGTCAGATCGTCGGTGTTGTACTCGGACGCGGGGAACGGGGCGGGCCGTTCGACGGTCTTCACGACGTCGTCGAAGGCATCCTCGATCTGGGCCAGGAACGACGGCGGGATGTAGACCGTCCTGCCGTCCGGCTGTGTGACGGCGTCGGTGACGCCGGGTGGCACCGCAGCGGTGACCTTCACGACCAGGTCGTGGGGAAGGGTGAGTGTCCGGTTCACCCAGTCGGCGGTCCGCTCGAGCACCCGGGAGTCGCGGACCAGTGCCACGACCTGCCGGTCCTCCGGCGGGACCGTCCGGTCCTCGTAGACGACGGTGACCCTGCCGGAGGGCGTCCCCTGCGGGCGGGGTCCTCCTCCGGGGCCCTGCCCGGCGTCGCGCTCCCCGCTCCCGCTCCCGCACCCGGTGACGGCGACCCCGGCGAGGACCAGCACTCCTGCCAGGGCGCTGCGCGCCCGGTGCGCCTGACTGGCGGTGTTCGGCATCGTGGTCGGCTCCCGTCGCGCGTTCCCCGGCTCATCCTCCGGTCGGCCGTGGACGGGTGCCCGCCGAACCGTCCGTTCGGGGGACCGTCGCCGCAGGCCCGTCACGTGTTCGAGGAGGGACTTCCCGGCGCCGCGCAGGGGACGGAAGTCACGCCCCGCCGCGTAGTGGCCGTGCCCCCTCGGTGGCGTCGGCGAGGGCGGTACGGCGGGGGCCGGGCACGGGACTCCTCCCGTCGGGCAGGGTGTGCGTGCCGGCCCGGAGGCGGCGTAGGGTGCGCAGGCCGCGTTCTGTGACCTCCGGGTCGTCGTGCCCGGTGCCGTAGGCGATGCCCGAGACGGCGTCGAAGGCGGCCTCGCAGTCCAGGCGGAGTTCCTCGGTGGGGGTGAGCGGTCTGCCGTAGCCGCCGAGGAACGCGGCACGCAGGTCCGGACGGCCGGTCCAGGTGTCGTCGAGGCGCACCATGTCCCGGGTGGCGGTGGCGTATTCGGCCCGCTCGAAGTCGAGCAGCCGCGGTTCGTCGTCCTCGGAGAGCAGGACGTTGCGGTACTGGAGGTCCCCGTGGGTGGGGACGAGGACGGGCTGCGGCAGGGCCTCGTACGCCCGGACCAGGGCCAGCACCAGCTCCTCGTCGCCGTCGGCGAGGTACGGCCGGGCCTCCGCCAGATGGCGGCCCACCGCGCCCACGGCCGCCGGGACGCCGGCGCTCCGCGCCGGGGCGCAGCGGTGCAGGGCGCGGGCCAGACGGCCCAGAGCGTGCTGGACGCGCGCCTCGGCGGCCGCGTCGAGGACCGTGCCGTGCAGCGGGCGCCCGGCCAGCGCGGTCACGACGACGGCCCGCGTCGCCGCGTCGGCCGCGACGAGGCGCGGGGCCCGCGGCCCGAGCGCCGGTGCCCACGTCCGGTACGCGGCCACCTCCCGGGCGTGGGACTCCGCGCCGCGGTGCCGCTTCAGGTACCAGGTGCCGCCCTCGGCCCCGGTCAGCCGCCATACCCGGCTGCCGGTGCGCACCCGGGACACCTCCGTCGCCCGCGTGATCCGGCCCACGGCCCGCTCTGCGAACACCCGCAGCGGGTACGGCAGTACGGGCCCGTCGGCGGCCGGGCCGGCCAGCAGGCGGGCGCGGTCCGGGCCGTCCGGTGCGTGCTCGACGGCGTCGTCCGGCCGCTGGAAGTGCACCGCGGCCGGCAGCCCGGCCCGGTAGGCGTCCAGCCCGGCCCGGCAGTACGCCACCATCGGCCCCGGCAGGTCGTCCATCGGGTACCAGCCCATGGCGTCGCAGCGGTCCGGCTCCATGATCCCGGGCCGCCCGGCCCACCGCCGCACCTCGAAGAAGACGCCCAGACGGGAGCGGGAGCCCGTGGGAGGGCGGTGGTGCACGGTGACGGCCGCGGTCACGTCCTCGCCGTCGATGAGCACGCCGGTCTCCTCGCGGGCCTCCCGGATCACCGCCTCGACCATGTCCTCGTCCGGGTCGAGGTGCCCGGAGGGCAGGTGCCACAGTCCCGTCGCGTAGACGGGTCCGGCCCGCCGGGACAGCAGCACCTCCGGGCCCGCCCCGCCGTCCCGGCGCAGGAGGAGATGGACGTCGACCGGCACCGTGTGCCGGGGTCCGCCGCTCACGTCGCGGCGCCGGGATGGCGGGAGGTGACCCGGTCCCCGGGGTGTTCGATTGCTGCGGGGTTCGAGAGGCCGGGCTGCGGCAGGTGCACGGGGTCCTCCGGATGGACGCACGACCAGTACTGGTGCTCCAGGAACGACAACCGATCGGGGTACGTCACGGCCGGATCCGCGGCGGGCGGCGAACGAATGTTCCCCTGGGGCGCGGTCGCCTTGGCGGGGCTGCGGTGGCGGCGTTGAAACTCGCTCGAACAGGGGCGGGTCACCCGGCCGGGGGATTGTCCCGGAGTCTCAGGCGAGGAAGGACAGCCGTACGGTGCGCCGTGGGTTGTCCCCGTTGGTGTCGACCAGGACGACCGACTGCCAGGTGCCCAGGGCGAGTTCGCCGCCCACGACCGGAAGCGTCGCGTGCGGCGGTACGAGCGCCGGGAGGACGTGGTCGCGGCCGTGCCCGGGGGAACCGTGCCGGTGGTGCCAGCGGTCGTCGGCGGGCAGCAGCGTACGCAGGGCGTCCAGCAGGTCCTCGTCGCTGCCCGCGCCCGTCTCGATGACGGCCAGCCCGGCCGTGGCGTGCGGGGTGAACACGTTGAGGAGCCCGTCGCGCCCCCGGGCGACCTCGCCGAGGAATCGGGCGCACGCGGCGGTCAGATCGTGGACGGTCTCGGCGGAGCCGGTGGTGACCTCGATCGTCCGGGTGGTGAAGGTGTCTGTCATCCCTCCATCCTCGCGCCCCTCCACGCCACGGGCCACGCGCCTTCAGCGGTGCAGTCGCGTCGTCCAGTCCTGCGGGACCCGGTCGGCCGGTCCCGGCGCCGGCTGGTCCGCCGGATGTCCGTGCGGGGGTGCCAGTTCGGGCCCCGCCTCGTACAGGGCACCGGTGTCGAAGTTCCAGAACCACTCCTCGCCCGGCTCGAAGCTCTGCACCAGGGGGTGGCCGGTGGACTTCCAGTGGGCCGTGGCGTGCTGCGCGGGCGACGAGTCGCAGCAGCCGATGTGGCCGCACTGGGCGCAGCGCCGCAGGTGGAACCACCAGCCGCCCACCGCCTCGCACTCGGCGCAGCCCGTGCCGCCGGGCGGGACGGTCGGGTCGATTCCCGCGATCTCGGTCATACCTGCTCCTCGGCGGTTTCCGTGTCGGTGGAGGTCTCCTGCGGCGGGGCGGTCAGCGGCAGCAGCACCCGGAAGCGGGTGTCGCCCGGGGCGGATTCGACCTCGAGGCTCCCGTGGTGCTTGTTGACGACGATCCGCCAGGAGATGTCGAGGCCGAGGCCGGTGCCCTCGCCGACCGGCTTGGTGGTGAAGAAGGGGTCGAAGATGCGGCTGCGGATGTCCGCGGGGATGCCGGGGCCGGTGTCGCGGAACTCCACCAGCAGCCGGTCCCCCTCGCGCGCCGTGCGGACCGTCAGAGTGCCCTCGCCGCCGGTGCTCCCGATAGCGAAGACGGCGTTGTCGACGAGGTTGGTCCACACCTGGTTCAGCTCCGCCGGGTAGGCGGGCACGTCCGGCACGGAGCGGTCGTAGGCCTTGACCACCCGCACCTGGGGACCGATCTTCCCGGACAGCATCAGCAGGGTGCTGTCGAGGAGTTCGTGGACGTCGACGACGCGGTGCGGGGCGCGGTCGAGCTGCGAGTACTGCTTGGCCGCGTCCACGAGGTGGGAGATGCGGGCGGTGGAGTCGTCGATCTCGTCCATCAACAACTCGGTCTCGACCGTGTAGTTGAGCCAGCCGACGGCCGCCGGGAGGATCTCCTCCGACACGGTCGCCGCGACGTGCTCCAGCCAGTCCGTGTCCAGACCGGCCTGTACGAAGGTCGGCGCGATCCGCCAGCCCTCCGGGATGCCGTGGTCGTCGAGCCAGTCGGCGAGCTCGTCCTCCCGGTCGGAGGCCTCCAGCGGGCTGAGCGCCGACGCCTTCGCGACGCGCTCGACGGTCCGCTCCTGGATCTCGATGAGGTCGGCGATTGCCTCGCGCGAGTACTGGCCCTGGGAGATGTGGGCCAGCTTGTGCCGCATCTTGCCCACCCGTTCCCGCAGCGTCGCGGTGGCCCGGACGGCCGCCGCGGCCGGGTTGTTGAGCTCGTGGGTGAGCCCGGCGGACAACGATCCGAGCGCCAGCAGCCGTTCGCGCTGCCCGATGGCCCGCTGGGTCTGCTTCGAACCGAAGAAGAGCCCCTCCAGCAGGTGTGCGGCCATCGGGAACCATTCCCGCATCATGTCCGCGAACGACTGCGCGGGCAGGACGAAGAACCGCGTCGGCTCGGTCACCCGCATCGAGTTGTTGTACGTCTGGGGCACGCGGTCGCCGAGGTAGGCCTGCATGGCTCCCGCGTACACGCCGCGCTGCGAGGTGCGGCTCACCTCGACGTCGTCGCCCCCGACCCGGCGGTAGAGGACGACGGTGCCCTCGATCATCACGTAGAAGCAGGTGGCCGGGTCGCCCTCGGTGTAGACCGGGCCCGCCTCGAACCGCTCCACCCGCCCCTCGCGGCACAGCCACCCGAGCTGCTCCGGGGAGAGCTTCTCGAACAGGAACAGCGAGGTGATCTCCTGCGGGCTGCACGGCATGACCTGCCCGCTCATGACTGCTCCAGGTACCGGTGGACGAGCATCACGGCCATGGCTCCCTCTCCGACGGCGGACGCGACGCGCTTCGCGGACCGGGCACGTGCGTCGCCCGCCACGAACACGCCGGGAATGCTGGTCTCCAGGTGATAGGGCGGCCGGTCCAGCTCCCACTCGGCCGGCGGTCGCCCGTCCGGTGTGAGGTCCGGCCCGGCCAGGATGAACCCGTGCTCGTCGCGCAGCACCGTACCGTCCAGCCAGTCGGTCCGCGGGGCCGCGCCGATGAACACGAACATCCACTGGGCGTCGACGAGTTCGGTCGCACCGCTGTCCACGTCGCGCAGCGTCAGCCGCTCCAGGTGCCCGTCGCCGTGCACCGACTCGACGACGGTACGGGTCCGCACCGTGATGTTCGGCGCCTCCTCGATCTGCTGGATCAGGTAGTACGACATGGAGGCCGTCAGGGACTCCCCGCGCACCAGCAGCGTCACCGACTTGGCACCCCGCGCCAGGTACATCGCGGCCTGGCCCGCGGAGTTGGCGCCGCCCACGATGTACACGTCATGGCCCTGGCAGGAGGCCGCCTCGGTCAGCGAGGAGCCGTAGTACACCCCGCAGCCGGTCAGCTCCTCGCAGCCCGGCGCCTGGAGCTGCCGGTAGGACACGCCCGTCGCCAGGATGACGCTCTGTGCGGCCACCGCCGACCCGTCCGAGAAGCGGACCACGCGCGCCGCGCCGTTCACCTCCAGCCCCGTGACCTCGCGCGCGGTGAGGATCTCGGCGCCGAACCGGCCGGCCTGGCGGCGGGCCCGCTCCGTGAGCTGTGCGCCCGACACGCCGTCCGGGAAGCCGAGGTAGTTCTCGATGCGCGAGCTCTGCCCGGCCTGCCCGCCGGTCGCCGACCGCTCGACCAGTACGGTGCGCAGCCCCTCGGAAGCCCCGTACACGGCCGCCCCGAGCCCGGCCGGACCGCCGCCGATCACGACGAGGTCGTAGAAGTCGGCGGTCGGGGTGGTCGCGAGCCCGACGCGGGCGGCCAGTTCGGGGGCGTCCGGCTCGACCAGCACGGCGCCCTCCGGGGTGACCACCACGGGCAGCCGCTGTCCGTCGGCCCCGGCCGCCTCCAGCAGCCGCCGTCCCTCCGGCTCGTCGGACGAGTACCAGCGGTACGGCACCTGGTTGCGGGCCAGGAACTCCCGCACGTACGAGGAACGCGCCGACCAGCGGTGCCCGACCACCTTGGTGGCGGGCACCGGCCGGTGGTCGCTGGACCGCCAGGCGGCGAGCAGATCGTCCACGACGGGGTAGAGCTTCTCCTCCGGCGGGTCCCACGGCTTGAGGAGGTAGTGGTCGAGGTCGACGACGTTGATGGCGTCGATCGCCGCGTTGGTGTCGGCGTAGGCGGTGAGCAGCACGCGCCGCGCGCCCGGGTACACCTGCAGGGCCTGTTCGAGGAACTCGATGCCGTTCATCTGCGGCATCCGGTAGTCGGCCAGGATCACCGCCACCAGGTCGCCCCGCAGCTTCAGCTCGCGCAGGGCCTCCAGCGCGGACTCCCCGGACTCGGCGCGCACGATCCGGTACCCGGCGCCGTACCGACGCCGCAGGTCCCGCGCGACGGCACGGGAAACCCCCGGGTCGTCGTCCACCGTCAGGATGACGGTCCTGCCTGCATCGGCAGCCTGTGCCATACGTCTCCACCCCGAGTGCTCTGGGCGGCCGGCAGCGGGAGCCGTCCGCGCCGGTTCCCGCCCATCGTATGTTCGATGACCCGGCAACGCTCCAGGACACCGCGGACCCCGCACCCGGGGTGCGCGGCCGGTCGCGGCCGGTCAGCGTGCGTCTGTCCGGGTGCCATCCGGGCGCCCTGCGGGCGGGCGGCGACCGGCGCGGGTATGTCGTTCCGCGCGAGACCGCCCCGGGACGTGAGGAGATCAGCCGTGTACGCAGTGGTCCGACGGTACGAAGGGGTGACCGACCCCGCCGAGGCGGGACGCCGGGTGGACGAGGGCTTCGTGCCCCTCCTGCGCCGGGTCCCCGGATTCGTGGCCTACTACTGGATCGACGCGGGGGACGGCGTGATGGTCTCCACCAGCGTCTACGAGGACCGTGCCGGGGCCGAGGAATCGATCACCAGGGCGGCCGCGTTCGTACGCGAGAGCCTGGCGTCACTCCTCCCCAACCCTCCCGAGGTCACGGCCGGCGAGGTCGTCGCGGCCGGATGACGGCCGCAGGCTAGCGCGCCATCCCGTAGACCTGCTGCGTCGGGGCGGGGCGGGTCCGGGACAGCTTCGCGGCCCTGCCGCGGGCCGTTTCGAACGCCATCACCGGGTTCCCGGCCGAGCGCCAGGGCTCCGCCCCGCACCACGGTCCGATCCGGCGGAACTGCTCCAGAGCGGCCGTGTACAGCATCGACTCGACCATGCGGTGGGCCAGCAGGTGACGCAGGACCGGCAGACGTTCGTCATCGGGTGCCACCTGGTCGAACGAGGCGGCGATCCGCTTCAGCCGACGCCGGTTCATGGGCGTCACGGCCGGCGGGACGGAAGTGGACCGTTCGGCGAGCTCGTCCAGCGCGTGCAGGTAGATCCCGGCGAGCGGGCTGCCGGCCGGGGCCTTGCGGACCGCCTGCCGGGCGAACCGCATCATCAGCCGGTTGCTGCCGAACCACTTGGCGCACCAGTACTGGAGCGCTTGCCAGTGGCCCTCGTAGTGGTGGGGCGCCCGGGTGACGAGCTCTTTCCAGAGCGGCCTGAACTGCGAGCGGGAGTACTTCGCTCCGCGGGCCGCCGTGATCATGACGACCCAGGGCCCCGGGTTCGCGGGATCGAGCAGCGCCGCCTTCCGGGCCTCCTCGATCGCGGCCGGGAGCATCGCACGGAAGCGGTTCATGTCCGAGGTCATGACCTGGTGGGCGTAGCCGCTTCCCCGGATCTCCCAGGCGCGGTGGACCATCAGGCTCGCGAGAAGGGTCGCCGCGTCGCAGTTCCCGGGCTCAGCCGCACGCCACGCGCCGAGCCAGGCGTCGTCCCTCCGGGCGACGTGCTGGAGAAACTCCAGCCGGGCCCAGCGCTCGTCCCAGTCCTCGCCCGCCGCCCCGACGTACCGCTCGGCGGCCTTCCAGTCCCCGTCCCACGCAGCGTCGGCGACGGCCTGCCGCTCCTCCAGCCGGTGGGCCGACGGGGGCGGACCGGCGCGCCGGTTGTCGAGCACGTCACGGGGTGGAAGGCCGTAGGCGGGCGCCACGAAGTGCTTGCCGACCCAGGCGTCGGCACGGCCGGTACTGAGGAGGACACGGTAGAGGGCGATGGGGAGCACGCCGAGCAGGACGGCGAGGAAGAAGGTCACGGCGGGGAATGATCCCCGAAGCGATCACTCCACGCAATACCTCGGCCCCCATACGATAAGGCGAGGTCAGAGCGGGGGTGGGGGTGCTCTCCCCTGACCCGGACCGGGTCCCGGCGAGGCCCCTGGGAAACGGTTGTGTGATTGTCGGTTCGGCGTGATAGTCACTAACCCACGGGAGGTGATCAGTGCCCTCCCCGTTCGAACGCAACTAGGGGTGGGGGCATGGCATTGCTCCGTCAATGGGGACTCACGCTGGGGAAATGGGCTGGTAAGCCCGTGGCGCGGGTCCAGGAGGACTCGGGCGATCCCGACGTACGGCGCGTCCGGGACGCCGCCGCGGCAGCGGACTGGGCCGCCGTGCGCCAGGTACTCGAAGGACGCCCCGAGAGCGAGGACCGGACCGAGCTGCTGTGGGCCGTTGCCGACACAGCGGGGGTGGAGCGGTGGATCGCCCGGGTCCTCGAAGCGGATCCCGAGGCGGCCCTGCCCCGGCTCGTCGCGGGGATCCGTCACATCAGCTGGGGCTGGGAGGCGCGGACCGGAGCACGGGCCAAGGACGTCTCGCGCGAGCAGTTCGAGGTATTCCACGCGCGGCTGCGCACCGCCGAGGAGCACCTCTACGCGGTGGCGGAGCGCGAACCGCGGTGGACCTCGCCCTGGTACGGCCTCCAGATCACCGGCCGCGGCCTCGAGGTCGGGCAGACGGTCGCACGCCGCCGCTTCGAGGCGACGGTGCGGCGCGACCCGGTCCACCTGGGAGCGCACCAGCAGCAGTTGCAGCAGCTCTGCGAAAAGTGGGGCGGGTCGCACGAGGAGATGCACGCGTTCGCCCGGGCGTCCGCGTTCGGCGCGCCCGCCGGCAGCCGGCTGGGCCAGCTCGTCGCCATCGCCCACCTCGAACACTGGCTCTCCCTCGACTCCGGAGCGGACGCCGCCTACATGCGCCGGCCCGAGGTCGCCGCATCCCTGCGGGAGGCTGCCGACCACTCCTTCCGCCACCCGGACTTCACCGTCGCCGGCGGGGGGCTCCAGGTCCTCAACACCTTCGCGATGGCCTTCTCACTGGCTGGGGACCGTGACGCCGCGCGGGAGTGCTTCCGCATCACCGACGGCCGCGTGACGAAGTTCCCCTGGTACTACCTGAACGGCTCCGACCCGGCCGCGGCCTACCGCGAGCGGCGCTCGGCAACCGGCGGCTGAAGCGCGGGGGCGCGGGCCCTGGTTCCGCGTGAGCCGGCGTGCCGCGGGGGCCGCGAGGGACCGGGGTCCGCGAGGGACCGGGAACCATTGGGGCCGGGGACCACGAGGGCTGGGGACCAGCGTGATGCTGGCCAACGAGGGGCTGGGGCCGCGAGGGACCAGGGACCGACGAGGGACCGGGAACCGACGAGGGACCGGGGACCGCAAGGGCTCGGCGGACCACGAATGGCCGGGGACCGCGCGGAATCGGGGGCCGCGTGGGGAACCGTAGGGCCACGGGGGGCCCGGCGGAACGGGGGGTTGCGAGGCCCCTCGGGCCATCGCCCCACGGCAGCCCGTTCCGGCTCCGAGGGTCGTTGCCCGGCGTCGGCGCCGGCGCCCCTGCACCCGGCCGCACCCTGCGTCGGAACCGCCGCACCCGCCCCCGTACCCGGCCGCTCCTCGCATCCGCAGGAACCCCCGCACCCACCCCCGTTCCCGAACAACCGCACCCGCGCCGACACCCGCATCCGCATCCGCATCCGTCCCCGCACCCGCCCCCAACCCCGGGCAGCCGCCCCGACTCCCGTACGCCTCCGCCCGGCCCCGCCGGGCCGCGTGACCACCGAAAGGCTCCGTCAGGTGCCCAACTCAGAGACCGCCCACACCTTCCAGGTCGACCTGCGCGGCCTGGTCGACCTGCTCTCCCACCACCTCTACTCCAGCCCCCGCGTCTACCTGCGCGAGCTGCTGCAGAACGCCGTGGACGCCATCACCGCCCGGCAGGCCGCCGACCCCTCCGCGCCCGCCGCCATCACGGTGCGCACCGGCGACACCCTCACCGTCACCGACACGGGCGTCGGACTGACCGAGGCCGACGTCCACCGGTTCCTCGCCACCATCGGCCGCAGCTCCAAGCGGACCCCCGACGGCGTCCTGGACGGCGCCGGCCTCGACGCCGCCCGCGGTGATTTCATCGGCCAGTTCGGCATCGGCCTGCTCGCCTGCTTCGTCGTCGCCGACGAGATCACCGTGGTCAGCCGGTCCGCCGCCGACCCCTCGGCACCGGCCGTCGAATGGCGGGGCCACTCCGACGGCCGCTACACCATCCGCAGCCTGCCCGCCTCCACCGTGCCCGAGCCCGGTACGACCGTCCGCCTCACCCCGCGCGCCGACAACGCCGAGTGGACCGCCCCACAGCAGGTCGTCTCCCTGGCCCGCCACTACGGCGGACTGCTGCGCCACGAGGTCACCGTCGTCGACCCGCGCGGCGAGACCCACCGGATCAACGAAGCACCCCCGTGGGAACTCGCCCACCGCTCTCCGCTGGCCCGCCGCGAGGCGATGACCGCCTACTGCCGCACCGTCTTCGACTTCACCCCCCTCGACACGATCGAGCTCGACCTGCCGGCCGCCGGGCTGCGCGGCGTCGCGTACGTACTGCCCACGGCCATGAGCCCGGCACAGCGCGCCGGCCACCGCGTCCACCTCAAGGGCATGCTCCTCACCGACCAGGCGCCCGAACTGCTTCCGGAGTGGGCGTTCTTCGTACGCTGCGTCGTCGACACCACCAGCCTGCGGCCCACCGCCTCCCGCGAGGCCCTGTACGAGGACGGCACCCTGTCCGCCGTACGGGACGCCCTCGGCGACCGGATCCGCGACTGGCTCACCGGACTCGCCGCCAGCGACCCGTCGCTGCTGCACCGCTTCATCGACACGCACCACCTCGCCGTGAAGGCCCTCGCCCGCTACGACGACGAGCTGCTGCGCATCGTGCTGCCGTGGCTGCCGTTCGAGACCACGGACGGCAACGTCACGCTGGAGGAGTTCGCGCGGACGCACCGGGCGCTGCTGGTCACCCGTAGCGTCGAGGAGTTCCGCCAGGTCGCGCCCATCGCCTCGGCCGCCGGCCTCGGCGTCGTCAACGGCGGCTACACCTACGACCGCGACCTCGTGCACCGGCTGCCGGAGGTCCGCCCCGGCACGTCCGTCACCGACCTCGACCCCGCCACCGTCACGGCACACCTCGACGCCGTCGACCCGTCCGCCGAGCTGCGCGCGGCCGCGTTCCTCGCCGTCGCACGCGAGACCATCGGCGTCCACGACTGCGACGTCGTCCTGCGCGACTTCCAGCCCGTCACCGCCCCCGCCCTGCTCCTCGACAACCGGGACGCCCGCCACGAGCGGACCCGGTCCAGCCTCGCAGCCGAGAGCGACGGCCTCTGGGCCGACATCCTCGGCTCGCTGCGCCACGAGACGCCGCGGGCCCAGCTCGTCCTGAACCACCTCAACCCGCTGATCCGCCAGGCCATCACCATCACGGAGCGCGGACTGGCCGTCACGACCGCCGAGTCCCTCTACGGCCAGGCCCTCCTCCTCAGCCGACGCCCCCTGCGGGCCAGTGAGAGCGCGCTGCTGAACCGGGCCTTCATCGGCCTGCTCACCCACGCCATGCACCACCCCGGTACGGCGGCACCGGGCTCCGAGCCCCGGAAGGAACTCTAGATGCTGGACACTCCCGAGGCCGTCGTCGAAGCGCTCCGCGAGAACAACGACCGCCCCCACGGCCTGCAGCGCACCATCACCGCCGAAGAACTCGTCGAGGCGGCCGAAGCGTTCGACAAGCCGGACGTGCTCGTCACCGCCCTCCTGGAACTGATGGAGGCGTACGAGCACACCGGAGAGCACCGCAAGTCGCCCGTGGTCTTCGCCCGGGTGCTGAAGCTCTGGGACACCGCGCCCGAATCCTTCAACCGATGGGAGGCCCACCAGGTCTTCTGGCGCTTCAAGTGGGTCACGACCTCCCTGCTCCAGGTGCCCGAGATGCCCCTGACCGCCATCCGGGGGTGGATCGAGCAGATGCGAACCCGCTACGCGGACGCCGACCACGACATGCAACCGGTCGCGGCGATGCGCTACCACCTCGCCCACCACACCGGTGACGGCCTCGCCGACGCCTACGACCTCTGGGCCACCCGACCCCGTACCGGACTGAGCGACTGCGAGGCCTGCGAGATCCGGACCCTCGCCGTGCACCGGGTCACCTCGGGCGACGACGCGGGAGCGCTGGACACCTGGGAGCCGGTCCTCGGCGGGGCCACGAGCTGCAGCGACGAGCCGCAGATGAGCCAGGCCCGCGCCCTGCTGCCGCTGCTGCGCGCCGGCCGCACCGACGAGGCCCGCTCCCACCACCTCACCGGCTACCGCCTGGTCCGGGGCAACACCGGAATGCAGGACGAGGTCGGCCTCCATCTCGAGTTCTGCACACTCTCCCGCAACGAGGGGCGCGGGCTGGAGATCCTCGCGGAGAACAGGCCGCTGTTCGAGGCCACCGGCGCACCCCTGGCCCGCCTCGGCTTCCTCACAGGCGCCGAGGTCCTGCTGGCCCGCCTGGCCGAGGACGGGCACGGCGACACGGCCGTCGCGGGCCCGCCCGGACGCAACTGGACCGCCGGCGAACTCCTCGCCCACGTCCGCGCGGAGGCGGACCGGCTCACCACGGCCTTCGACACCCGCAACGCCACCACCACGGTGGGCGACACGCGCCGCAGGCGTCTCGAACAGCGCCCGCTGCTCGCCGAGCCGCTGCCCCTCGGACTGCGTACGTCCCTGGCCCGCCCCGCCGCGGCGAACGCGGCCCCCGTCCCCTCCACGGCGCCGGACGTCCCCGAGGACTTTGTCGCCCTGGTGCGGGAGGCACGCCGCCTGGACCTCACGGGGCACCCGGGCGCCACCCGGCTCTGGACCCGCGTCGAGGAGCGCCTCACCGACGGCAGCGGAGCGTACGACGACGCGCTCGGTCCTGAGGAACTGCTGACGGCGGAACGCGCCGAGCAGCGCTCCTACCGGCTGTCCCGGGAGGACCGCCACGAGGAGAGCGCCGCCGAGCTGGAGCGGGCCGCCGGGCTGTACGAGGGCCTGGGCATGCCCTGGCACGCGCTCTCCGCACGCGCCCGCGGTCTGGCGTGGCTCAGCACCTCCGACGACGCCGACCACGAGGCCATCCGGACCGGCCTCGACGCCCTCCTGGCCGAGGCTGGACAGCTGGCGGTCGAAGTCCCGTTGCGAACTGCCACCGCGCCCGACGGGCCGTCGGACACCGAGCTGGAGTACCTCATCGTGCTCTACGCGGCCACCTTCGCCGCCTACCAGGACGCGGCGCGGACCTTGCCGGAACCGGCGGTCCCCGCCATGCGGCGCTTCGAGGAGCGCGCCGGTACACTGCAGGCGGAGGCCGAGCGCCTGTCGGTGCCCCACCAGGTGGCCAACGCGCTCCAGTTCTCCGCGGACCTGGCCGGCCGCAGCGGTGACATCGCACGCGGCGAGGAGCACCTGCGGGCCGCTCTCGCCGCCGTGGACGCCTCCGACCGGCCCTGGCGCGGCGCGCGCCCGCGGGCCATGCTCGCCCAGGTGATGCTCGGCAAGGGCGAGCCCGCGGAGGCAGTGGAGCTCCTGCACCGGGCGCTGGCCGACGCAGCCCGGTACGACGACACGGACTTCGCGGTGGCTCCGACGTACGTGCTCCTCGGGCACGCGGCCTCGCACCTCGACGATCTGGGCGGCGCGGTGCGCCACCTGTCGGAGGCGGCCGCCCGGTTCGACCAGGACGGCGCGCACGATGAGGCCACGGACGCACGGTTCCAGCTCGCGGACGTACTGGCCCGGGGCGGCCGGCCGGCGGACGCGGTCGCCGTCCTGGAATCCGTCCTCGCCGGCGACGGCGTGGCCTCGTGCGACGAACGGGCGCTCGCCCAGGCCCGCCTCACACTGGCGCGCGGACTGCGGGAACTGGGGGAGTACCTGCCCGCGGCCGAGGAGTTCCTCAGGCTGGCGGACGCCGTCGCCGCCTGGGAGGAGCAGGACCGGCAGACCCTCACCCTGGTGGCGGCGGAGGCGGCCACCACGCTGGCACTGGCCGACCGGTGGGACGCCGCGGCCACGGCGTACGAGAGGGCCCTCGCCGCGCACGCCGACGCACCCAACCCGCCCCTGATCAACCATATGATCTGCGAGTTCGCCCGGCTCACCGTCCAGGCCAGGGGACCGGAAGCGCTGGACGAGGCCCTCGCGCACCTGACGCGGGCCGACGCACTCCTGGCCGCCCTGCCGCCGGACATCGAGGACTTCGCCGCCTGGTACCAGCGAGGCAGCGTGCACTACCGCCGCGCACGCGTCCTCGCGGAGGCCGAACGCTTCGAACAGGCCCTCGCCGAAGCGGAGGCCGCCGTCGCCGCCCACGAGGAGGGCGGGGAACAGGGCGAGGTGCCGCGCGCCGAAGCGGTCCGGATCGCGGCCCTCATTGAGGGCAACGGCCTCGCCCGCTTCAAGGAGGCGGTCGCCCGCCTGACCGCGGCCGCCGCCCGCTGCCGCGCGGCCGGACTCACGGAGGCGGCACACATCCTCGACGCGCTCCGCGAGGACTACACGAAGCGGTAGCACGGGCCGGTTCCGGTGCCGGTGCGTTCCGGTACCGGTGCCCTGCCGGGGCAACGGCGTCCGCCCGGCAGGGCACGGCCGTACCCGCGCCGGGCGGGGGATGGCACACTGCCTGAGTGATCGATGATCTTCCCGTCGGCCTGAGGGCCCGTCGCCCCGGCGGTGCGGACCATCCGCGCGTGCTCGCCGTACTGGACGCGTGGTGGGGCGGGCTCAAGGGGGAGGCGGGGGCGAGGGAGCGGGCGCTGCTCCTGCCCCGGCTGTACTTCCAGCACTTCACCACCACCAGCTTCCTGGTCGAACACGGCGACGGCGAGGTCGCGGCCTTCCTCGTCGGATTCCTGTCGCAGACGGAACCGGGAACCGCGTACGTGCACTTCGTCGGTGTGGACCCGGCGCTGCGCGGCCAGGGCGTCGGGCGCGCCCTGTACCGGGCCTTCTTCACGCTCGCCCGCTCGCACGGCCGTCGTCACGTGCACTGCGTCACGAGCCCGGAGAACACCGCCTCACGTGCGTTCCACACCCGGCTCGGCTTCACGGCCTCGGCCGTACGGGTGGACTACGACGGCCCCGGACTCGACCGGGTGGTCTTCACCATCGACCTATCCGCGCACCCCGCGGCCACCGCGTAGGGCCCGCCCGCCCGCCGTACGGCCATCCGGCCGTCGGAGCGGGGGACTTCACCCGCCGCGTTCCTTGGTCATCCCCGGGCCGCGTGTTTCGATCGTCCACGCGGTCGCCGCACGAACGCCCATGCGTACGGTGAGCCCGCCCTCGTGCCGAGCACCCACCCAGGAGGATGTCGATGGCCCGCCGCACCCCCGTTCGCGGTCTCGTCGCCGCCGCCACCGCCGGCGTCGCGATGCTCGTACCGGCCGCACCGGTCGGTGCCGCACCCACGGAGGGTGCCGCGGCCCTTCCCCAGGCGCGGATCTTCATGGTCAACCCCGTCCAGTCGACGGGCGACCAGAGCCTCACCGACCGGCGGGACTCCGCCACCGCCGTCCCGGACTCCGCCTACGCCCTGGCCGAGTTGCGCAACCTCGACACGAGCGGGCGGCTCACAGGGAGGTGGGCGTACATCCGCTCGGAGACCGGCGCCCCGGCCTCGGTCCCGGCGGCGGCCACGTACGACCGCGGCGACGACCAGTTCGAGCAGGTGATGGCGTACTTCTGGATCAACGAGGCGCAGGACTACCTGCAGGGCCTGGGCTTCGGCAGCGAACTGCCGGGAGCCAACGACCGCCGGCAGGCGGTGCGGATCAACCAGTGGGGCCGGGACAACTCCTTCTTCACCGACCGCAGGGGCGAGATCCGCTTCGGCAAGGGCGGCGTGGACGACGCCGAGGACGCCGAGGTGATCGTCCACGAGTACGGCCACGCGGTGCACCAGGCGCAGGTGCCCGGCTTCGGGTCCTCCCCCGAAGCGGGGGCGATCGGCGAGGCCTTCGGGGACTACCTGGCCGTCGAGGTGGGGGAGAACGCGGTGCAGGCGCACGGCTGGCCGCGCCGGGCGGACCTGGCGTGCGTCGCGGACTGGGACGCGGTCTCCTACACCACCGCCCCGCACTGCCTGCGCCGGGTGGACGGCGACAAGGTGTACGGGGACCTGGAGGGCGAAGTGCACGCCGACGGGGAGATCTGGTCGCGGGCACTGTTCGACATCCGGAACGCTCTGGGCGCCCGCGTCGCCGACCGGATCATCGTGAACGCGCAGTTCGGCTTCGCGCCCGACACCAGCTTCGAGGACGCGGCCCTGACGACCATCGAGACGGCACGCCGGATGTACGGCACCCCCGAGGCGGACGCCGTGCGGGCCGCCTTCGCGGCCCGGCAGATCCCCGGTGTCGTATAGCTCCCGCCCCATGGAAAAGCGTCTGTACCGGTGGGCTCGATCGTGATCGAATAGGGGATGACATCGTTCTGGATCGGCAAACGGATACGCCTGCGCGGCATCGAGCCCGACGACTGGACCGCGTTCATGCGCTTGTCCGTGGACGAGGAGCGGATGGGCGATCTGCTGCACCCGCCCCGTTCCGCCGAGGCCTTCCGTAGCCGGGCGAAGGAGCAGGCCGCGGCCACGTCCGATGGCGACTGCTTCGGGTTGGCGGTCGAAGCCGTCGACACGGGGGAGATGGTCGGTGCCGTCGGCGTGGCGCAGGCCGATCCGCGGGCCGGCTGGTTCGAGTACGGCGTCACGATCGGCGCTGACCACCGGCGCAGAGGGTATGCGGCGGAAGCCGTCGTGATGCTGCTGCGTTTCATGTTCGAAGAGCGGCGCTACCACAAGTGCGAAGCGCGGATCTTCGCCCACAACGAGGCATCGCTGGCGCTTCACCACCGGCTCGGCTTCGTGGAGGAGGGCCGCCTCCGCGATCGCGTCTTCGCCGCCGGCGGACACCGTGACCTGGTCATCATGGGCATGCTCGCCGACGAGTTCACCCCCTAGTGCCGGCGCCCCACGGGCTCCGGGACCCCGCGGCCCTTGAGGGCCGCGGGGGAACGGGATGTGGTGGTGACCGGGGGTCAGAGCGCCCCGACGACCTTCCGGGCGGAGACGCGGACGACCACGCGCGGGGCGTCGTCGACGGACGCCGGGTTGAAGTCGCGGTACTCCTTGCCGGTGTACTTCAGCGAGAGCTCGTTGATCAGCTCCTGGCCGCCTTCGGTGCTGAGCTGGGCGGTGCCGCGGATCTCCGCGTACTCGTACGGGGAATCGAAGGGCTGCAGCAGGACGGTGACGCGCGGGTCGCGGCGCATGTTCTTCTCCTTGCGCCGGCCGACGGTCGTCGAGATCAGCACGTCGTCGCCGTCGCGCTTCACCCAGACCGGTGACACCTGGGGGCTTCCGTCGGGCTGGATGGTGGCGATGGTGACGAAGACGGGGCTGTCGAGCAGCTCCTTGAGCCGGTTGCTGAGCTCAGCGGACACGATGGTTCCCTTCGGACGGGGTACGGATGTAGCCCCACCTACTACCGCAGCCCGCCCCGGATTCGCGGGAACCGGCCGATCGTGGCCGTGGCGGGTCACGTCCGCGGATCCCCGTGCGGGGCCTCGGCGTGGATCCTGCCGGACCGCCGTCAGTCCCGGTACACGAGGACGAACTCCCCGTAGGGGTGTGTGCCGTGGAGGTCCGCCGTCTCGTCGAGGGCCGCGCGAAGGGCCCGCAGGTGGGCCGTGGTGAGCTGGAGCGGCGGCTCGTCCGGCTGGTGCGTGGTGCCGCGGGGGTAGTCCTCGCCCGGCGTCGTGGTCATCTCGATGTGGCAGCCGAGGACATGGCGGACCGGCCGGGTGGCGCAGAAGTCCAGCAGGCGGTCGACGGTGGCCGAGTAGGCCGTCCGGTCCTCGATGTAGAGCCGCCCGGGGTAGACGGAGTCACCGGTCAGCAGGAGGCCGGTGTGACGGTCGTGGAAGACCAGGGCGGCCCGCTGGTGGCCGGGGCCGGGGATCAGGTCGAGGATCCGGCCGCCCAGGTCCAGTTCGCCGGTCCGGTCCGGCCAGTCGGCGAGGCCGAAAGCGGCCCTGACCTCGTCCAGCCCGGGCCCCACGACGGTGGTGTGCGGCCGGTCCGCGAACTGGCCGTCCGCCGCGACGTGGTCGCCGTGGCCGTGCGTGTGGGCCACGAGCAGCGGGTACGCGGCCCTCGGATGCCGCTCCAGCCAGTCCGCGACGAGCCGGTCGACCGTCTCCCGCAGCGGGAAATGGGCCGGGTCGGCGGACGCTCCCGTGTCGAGGAGCAGCGCCCGCTCATTGCCGAAGAGGAGGAAGAGGAACGGGGCTTCGTAGTGCACGGATTTGTTCTGGCGCAGGATCACGGTGTGCTCGGAGTAGGCGTGGACCTGGATCTCCGGGGCCGGGTCGTGCTTCGGGGAGGGCCAGCCCGCGTGCCAGACGACGTCGAGACTGCCCGCGACCGGGGCGCCCCGGAGGAAATCGATCACCTGTCCAACATACCTTCGCCGCCGGGCGCGGGGGAGCCGGCCGCCGGGGTCCGCAGCCCCCGGCAAACCTTTCCGGTCGCAATACCCCCTAGAAGGGCTCGGCGGCCCGCAGGATCTCCTGTGGCAGGTAGGGGGACTCGACCCGGATCGCCCAGCCGCGCCGGCGGGCGTGGCAGGCCAGGGCGAGGATGTCGATGTTGACGGCGGCATCCGGATCGTCGGCGCGGTCGGCGACCTGGTAGTGGGCGCGGTGGGCTTCGAGCGCGTCTGCCAGGGCCAGGTTGAAGCTCTCCTCGTCACCCTCGACGAGCTGCGACAGCAGCACGGCCGGCGGCATGGCGAAGCCCCAGTCCCTGGCCTTCTCGGCCTGCTCCAGCGCCCGCTGCGCGGCGGCTTCCGGGTCGTCGCCCTTCAGGTAGGCGTGGAGGGCCTCGCGGTACGGGCCGAAGGCGGATCCGTCGGGGCCGGCGAAGGCGGGGCCGGTGAGGACCAGCGGGGCGAGGTCCTCGCGGGCGCCCGTGATCAGGGCGAAGGCGACGGCGGTCTGCCAGGTGCCGGCTCCGGCCCCCTTCTTCCGCGCGGCCGGGTAGCGCAGGCTGCGGCCGTCGACGGTCACCTCGGTCTCGGTGCCCGGTTCCGCGAGCGCGATGCGGAAGAGGGCCGCACCCATCTGGGAGACCAGCCCGAGGGCCGCGAGCTGGGCGTCCGTGATACCACCGGGGACCCGCGCCCGCCACTTGAAGAGGCGCTCCTGGTCCTCCATGACGCTCTCGAGCCGCCAGACCTGCAGGGGTTCGCCGTCGACGGGAGTGAAGGCCTCCTCGAGGTATGCCGCGTACCGGGCCTCCCTCTGCGGGTTCACCGCCCGCTCGCAGTCCGGCCGGTCCACCACCAGCGGGCCCGCCGCCAGTTCGGCGACCGCGTCCGGCCGCCGGTCCCGGCCGAACCCCCCGACCCGCGGGGGCCGCGTCTCGAAGCCGGTGACCAGCGCGTGCGGGAGGTAGTCGCTGCTGACGGCCGGCGCCCAGCCCAGCGTCCGGTACGCGAGCGCGGCCAGCGCGATCGGGACGAGCGGGAGAAGGGTGCGAGGGGAGGTCGTCGAGCCGTGCAGGGCGGCGTGCCGGGTGAGGAGGCCGGCCAGCGAGGCTTCGAAGGCGTCCCGGTCCTCGGCGGCCAGGGCGCGGAGGGTCTGCAGCGCGGCGCTGTCCGGCCGGTCCAGGAGGGGTTCGCCGGTCTCCTCGGCGCGGCCCCGGATCCGGTCCAGGGCCGCGTCGACGGCGGCGAGCTTGGCCCGCGCGCTCGGCGGGTACTCCTCGTCGTCGCCGGTGTCGTCCAGGACCACGGCCATCAGCCCGGTGACGAGCTCCCCGACGGGCGTTCCCCGCGTCCGCGAGGCGAACTTGTCGCGGGCGAAGTGGAAGGCCTCGCCGTGCCACTTGGCCTTGTCCCGGAGCACCGCCAGGCAGAGCGCGTCGGTCCACTCGCCGGGCGTGACGCTCTCCTCGGGCTCGTCGTCACCGGGGTCGTAGCTCATGCCGAAGTTCACGTACTCCAGGAAGACCTGGAAGCTGCAGTGCGGGTGGTACGCCGCATAGGCGACCGCGCCCGCGGCGGCCTCGGAGGCGTCCTTGAGGGCGGCGGCGGCCTCCGGGGTGTCCAGGCCGGGCGTCTCGACGGAGAGCGCGCCCAGGTAGTCGAGGAACTCGTCCGCGATCGCCTGCCACTCGTAGGTGGCCATCCGGCCACCCCTCGACATGGACCGCACCTGACCCCCGATCCGGTTCGCGAAGTCCTCCCGCGCCGCCGACACGGCGGCCCCGCCCACCTGGTGACGCTCTATCCGCACCTTCGCCCCGCTCCTTGATCGAATACCGGGGGACAGCCTAAAGGGTGCCGGAGCGGGCCCAGTCGGACGCCGTAAGGGCCACTGCTAGTCTGCGGCCATGACCAGGGGGAGATCGCCGGGCCGGATGGCCGCCATGGCGGGGAGCAACGGGGCAGAGCGCGTCCTGATCCTGGCCAGCTTCGTGAACCGCGTCGGCAACGGACTCTTCAACACGGCGTCGGCGCTCTACTTCACCCTGGTCGTGGGGCTCCCGGCGGCCCAGGTGGGCGCCGCCCTCACCGTCGCCGGCCTGGTCGGCCTGCTCGCGGGGATACCGGGCGGCCGCCTGGCCGACCGACGCGGCCCGCGCACGGTCATGATGCTCGCCCTGGCGGTCCAGGCGCTGGCGATGTCCGCCCTCGTGCTGGTCGAGAGCTGGTCCGGCCTCACGGTCGTCGCCACCCTCGACCAGCTCGCCGCGGCCGTCGGCGGCGCGGCCTGGGGAGCCCTCGTCAGCCGGGTCGGCACCGACCGGCCGGCGCTGTTCCGGGCGAAGCTCCGTACGTACGTCAACCTCGGCGTCGTCCTGGGAACCGCGGGCGCCGGATTCGCGGTCGCGGCGAACAGCCGTACCGCCTACCTGGTTCTGATCCTCGGCAACGCGGCCAGCTTCGCGCTCTGCTCCCTGCTGCTGTTGCTGCTGCCCGATTACAAGCCCTCGGCGCCGCCGGCGCAGGAGCGACGCCGGACGGCCCTCGCCGACCGTCCGTACGTGACCTTCACGGTCCTCTACGGCGCGATGGGGCTGCAGTACGCGACGGTGTCCCTGCTCCTGCCCATCTGGATCTCCGAGCACACGAACGCGCCGCGCTGGACCGTGGCCGCGGTGTCCGCGATCAATTCCGGGGTCTGCGTCCTCCTGCAGACCAGGATCGGGTCGCGCATCGAAACCCCGCGCGACGGCGGCAGGGCGTTGCGCACGGCGGGACTCCTCTTCCTCCTCAGCTGCCCGATGATGGCGCTGACCGCGCACACCCCGGGGTGGGCGGCCGTGGGCCTCGCGGTCGTGGCGATCTTCGTGCACAGTCTGGGCGAGATCTGGGAGTCCTCGGCCGGCTTCGCCCTCGGCTTCGGCCTGGCACCGGACCACGCCCAGGGCGAGTACCAGGGGCTCCTCGGGCTCGGCTTCAGCGCGGGCCAGGCACTCGCCCCCGCCATCCTCACCACCATCGTGCTCGGAGCCGGTACGGCCGGCTGGCTGCTCCTCGGCGCGTTCTTCGCCGCCGTGGGCGCGGCCGGCCCCCCGCTCGCACGCTGGGGCACGCGCACCCGGCCCGGACGGGGAACCGGGGCGGCGGCGCCCAGCAGGGAACCGGACGAGGCGCGGGCCCGGCGTTGACGACGCCCGGCGGGTGTGCGGCGGATCGTACGGCGCTCGCCGTGGGGCCTCGGCGCGGGTCTGCGAGACTGACCGCGTGAGCACAACCCGCAGCACGGCAGCCGGAAAGGTCCTCGAGGTTCTTTCGGCCTTCGACCGCGAGCACCCCTCGCAGACACTGTCGGAGATCGCTCAGCGCACCGGCCTGGCCCTGAGCACGGCGCACCGGGTCGTGGCGGAACTGGCGGACTGGGGGGCGCTGGAGCGCGCGGAGGACGGGTCGTGGCACGTCGGGCTGCGGCTCTGGGAGATCGCCTCGGGGTGTCCGCGCACCCAGATCCTGCGCGACGTGGCGCTGCCGTTCATGCAGGACCTCTACGAGGCGACCCACGAGAACGTCCAGCTGGCGGTGCGCGAGGGCACGGAGCTCGTGTTCGTCGAGCGGATCGCCGGGCACCGGTCGGTGGAGCTGCTGACGATGGTGGGCACCCGGTTCCCGATCGGCTCCACCGGGATGGGGCGCGTGCTGCTGGCCCACGCGCCGTCGGACATCCAGGACGAGGTGCTCGAATCCCCGCTGCGGGCCTG
Source organism: Streptomyces sp. NPDC053432 (assembly GCF_055585365.1). Taxonomy (NCBI): domain Bacteria; kingdom Bacillati; phylum Actinomycetota; class Actinomycetes; order Kitasatosporales; family Streptomycetaceae; genus Streptomyces; species Streptomyces sp. NPDC053432. Next base: position 243,484 of record NZ_JBVJKF010000011.1, on the reverse strand, counting down.
GACCCCGCACACCGTCACCGACCCCAGGACGCTCCGCGCGCAGCTGGACCGCATCCGCCGCGAGCAGGTCTTCGTCAGCGACCGGCAGCTCTCGGAGAGCACGGTCGCGGTCGCCGCACCGGTACGGATCGGCCGGAGCGGGCCGGTCGGTGCCGCTCTGGGGATCGTGATCACCATGCGCAGCGCGGACCGTGCGCGCGGGCTGCGCGAACCGCTGCTGAGGGCCGCGTACGGGATCTCCGACGAACTCGGCCGACGCACCCGCCCGACCGGCTGAGAGCCGGCGGCGCCGGCCCGGCCGGTCCGGTGCCGGCGCACCCGGTGGGGCGGGCGGGAATCGGGACGATCGTCCTCGACCGGCGCACCCGCCCCGCGATCGGGACGACCCGAACGGGCCGCGATCCCCGGACGGCCGCCGCCGTTACCGGCTGAGGGAGGTGAGCGCCGCCGGGTCGTACGGCTTCAGTTCGTCGAAGCGGTCGCCGAGGACCTTCGCCGCCCACTGGGGGTCCTGCAGCAGGGCCCGGCCGACGGCGACCATGTCGAACTCCTCGCGTTCCATGCGGTCCAGGAGGTTGTCGATGTCGCCGAGCGCCGCGCCCTCACCGGCGAAGGCGCGGATGAAGTCGCCGTCGAGGCCGACCGAGCCGACGGTGATGGCCGGCCGGCCGGTGAGCTTCTTGGTCCAGCCCGCCAGGTTCAGGTCCGAGCCCTCGAACTCCGGGAGCCAGTAGCGCCGGGTGGAGGCGTGGAAGGCGTCGACGCCCGCCGCCGCCAGCGGGGCGAGGATCGCCTCCAGCTCCTGCGGGGTCTGCGCGAGCCGTGCGTCGTAGGCCTCCTGCTTCCACTGCGAGTAGCGGAAGATCACCGGGAACCCGGCCGAGACCCGCTCGCGGACCGCGGCCACGATCTCCGCGGCGAACTTCGTACGGGCCACCGCGTCGCCCCCGTACCCGTCGGTGCGGCGGTTGGTCCGCTCCCACAGGAACTGGTCGAGCAGGTAGCCGTGCGCGCCGTGCAGTTCCACGCCGTCGAAGCCGATCCGCTCGGCGTCCGCGGCGGCGTCGGCGAACGCGCCGATCACGTCGTCGAGGTCGGCGCGGGTCATCGCCTTGCCGGCGCCCTCGGTTCCGTCGACGCGGATGCCGGAGGGGCCGACGGCGGGCGCGTCCGCGTACGGCGGCTCGCCCTGCTTGCGGACCATGCCGATGTGCCACAGCTGCGGCACGATCGTGCCGCCCGCCTCGTGCACGGCCGCGGCGACCTTCGCCCACCCCGCCAGCTGGTCCTCGCCGTGGAACCGCGGCACCCGGTCGCTCTGGCCGGCGGACGCGTGGCCGACGTAGGTGCCCTCGGTGACGATCAGGCCCACGCCCGCGGCGGCCCTGCTGGAGTAGTACGCCCGGACGTCCTCGCCGGGCACGCCGCCGGGGGAGAACATCCGCGTCATCGGCGCCATCGCGATGCGGTTGGGGACGGTCAGGCCGTTCAGCGTGACGGGCCGGGAGAGGATCTCGGCCGCGCGGGAGGCGGTGGACGTGGTGACGGTCATGCGGGACCTCCGGGTGGGGGCTGTGACTCGTGGCTCGTCAGGACGACAGCGTGGAGTGCATAGTACACATGTTATGTATCATGCATATCGCGGCCGGCGGCCCCGGGTCCGCGATAATGGGCGCCGGACGGAGCGGGAGGCGCGGTGCTGGAGAAACTGGAGCGGGAGCTGATGCTGCTCTCGCGGCACCAGGTGCTGGCCCGGCGCGAGCGCGACCCCGAACGCCTGGAGCGGTCGGCGTACCTGCTGCTCAGCCGGATCGACACCCAGGGCCCCATGTCCATCGGACAGCTGGCCGAGGCCTTCGGACTCGACACCTCGACCGTGAACCGCCAGACGGCCGCACTTCTGCGCTGCGGCCTGGCCGAGCGCGTCGCGGACCCGGACGGCGGCATGGCCCGCAAGCTGCGCATCACCGCCGAAGGCGGGCGCAGGCTCGCCGGGGACCGCGAGGCCAACCGTTCCTGCCTGGCCCAGGTGGTCGCCGACTGGTCGCCCGAGGAGATCCGCGAGCTGGAGGACGTCCTGGTCCGGCTCAACCGCAGCGCCGAGGCCCTCGAAGGCCGGTACTGGCCGCGCGCGGAGGAGGACGCCGCCCGCCCCGGGGGCGAGCGGCCGCCTCAGCCGCGGTAGTTCAGCTCGGCGAGTTCGGTGGCGAGACGGCGGCGCAGGGCGGGGATCCGGGAGGCGACGGGAAGCACCGTGTTGCGCGCCGTGCGCAGGACCGGGTTGCGGGTGGTCGCCATGCGGGTCATCCGGTCGGTGAGGGCCACCACCCGCTGGGCGACGGGCCGGCGTCGGGCTTCGTAGCGGTCGAGGTCCCCCTCGGCGAAGGCACGGCCGAGGGCGTACGCGTCCTGGATGCCGGTGTTCATGCCCTGGCCGCCCGCGGGGCTGTGGACGTGGGCCGCGTCCCCGGCCAGGAGCAGCCGGCCGGCCCGGTAGCGGTCGGCGACACGGTGGTGGATCCGGAACCGGGAGGACCAGGCCAGCTCGCGGACGGCGGCCCGGCCGGGCGCGCGCTCGTCCAGCAGCCCCTGTACGAAGGCGAGGTCCGGCTCCGCAGGGGCCTCCGCGACGCTCGCGACCACCCGGAAGCGCCCGCCGGGCAGCGGGGCGACCACGGTCAGCCCCGCCCGGCCGAGCGTGAGGGAGACCTCGCCGGCGCCGGGGGCCCAGTCCATGACGACGTCCGCCAGCACGAAGGACTCCTCGTACGCACTGCCGGTGAAGTCGATCCCGGCGGCCTCCCGGACGATGCTGTGCATCCCGTCGGCGCCGACGGCGTGGCCGGCGCGCAGGGTCTCGCCGGTGGCGGTGGTGAGGGTGACGCCGTCCGCGTCCTGGGTGATCGAGGTGACCTCGTACGGACGGTGGACGTCGCGGCCGAGGGCGCGCAGGCGGGCGAGGAGCACGGCCTCGGTCCGGTCCTGCGGGACCATCAGCGCATAGGGGTGGGCGGTGGGCAGGCCGTCGAAGGTGACCGCGGCGAGCGGGCGGGCGCCGTCGCGGATCCGGAACGTGCCGACGGTGATGCCGAGGCCGATCAGCTCGGCGGAGAGTGCGCCGGTGGCGTCGAGTTCGTCGAGGACCTCGAGGGTGCGGGCGTGGACGACGGCGGCGCGGGAGCTGTTGGCGCCCTCCGCCTGCCGGTCGAGGAGTACGAAGTCGATGCCGGCCTCGGCCAGGGTCACGGCGAGCGCGAGGCCGGTGGGGCCGGCGCCGACGACGGCGACGTCGGTGGTGGCGGGGAGCGGGAGCGGGGCGGTGCCGGTCATGACGAGCCTCCTCCAGTAGGTCAACGCGTGTTGGCCAACGGCTGTTGACTCCACGATGCGCCCAGGCGTCCTGGTGTGTCAACAGTCGTTGGCCTACAGTTGTTGGCATGACGGCACGACGCACCTCCGATCACACCAAGGCGGCGATCCTGCGGGCCGCGCGCGAGCGGTTCGCCGTCCAGGGATACGAGCGCACCACCATCCGGGGCATCGCCGCGGACGCCGGGATCGACCCCTCCATGGTCATGCGGTACTTCGGCAGCAAGGAGCAGCTCTTCGGCGCCAGCCTGGCCATCGACCTGCGGCTGCCGGATCTGGCCGCCGTGCCGCCGCAGGAGCTGCCGGCGGCGCTGGTGAGGCACTTCGTGGAGCGGTGGGAGGGGGACCCGGCGGACGACGCACTGCTGGTGCTGCTGCGCTCCGCGGTGACGAACGAGCAGGCGGCGGCCCGGATGCGTGAGGTGTTCGCGGCGCAGGTGGCCCCGGCACTGGCGGCGGCCCTCGGCCCGGAGCGGGCCGCGCGGGCGGCGGGCCTGGTCGCGGCCCAGCTCCTGGGCCTGGCTCTGACCCGCTACCTGCTGAGACTCCCCGGGGTGACGGCCCTGTCCCCGGAGGCGGTGGTGACGGGCCTGAGCCCCGCCCTGGCGGCCACCCTCGCCGCCTCCTGAGGGCCGTCCCGCGACGGATCCGGCCGCAGCGAGATCATTCCGCTGCGGCCGCCCCGGCCGGCCTGTCGGGGAGGGAGCCCGAGGCGAAGGCGAGGATCTCGCCGACCGCTTCGCGCAAGGTGCGGAAATGGCGGTGCACACCGTCCACCGCCGCGACGGTGTTGACGCCCCACACCGTCATCCCGGCACGCAGCCCCGCCTGCACCCCGGACGGGGCGTCCTCGATGACCAGGCAGTCCTCCGGCCGGGCGCCGAGGCGTGCGGCCGCCTGCAGGTACGGCACCGGCGACGGCTTGCCCTCCTCCACGGCGGCCGCGTCCACCACGACCTCCGGCAGCGGCAGGCCCGTCCGCGCGAAACGGCCGCGCACCCGGTGCTCGTAGTTCGACGTCACCAGCGCCCAGGTGCCGGGCCGCAGCGCACCGAGCAGTTCCGGGCCGCCGTCGAAGGCCCCGTAGGCGCCGGTGCGGGCGTCCTCGTCCTCCAGCTCGTGCAGTGCGGCGAGGCACTCCTGACCGTCCCGGTCCGGGGCGACCTGCGCGAAGGTCTCCACCGGCCGGGTCCGCAGCGCCACCCGGTAGACCTCGTCGGGGTCCAGGCCGTACCGCTCCGCCCAGGTCCGCCAGACCAGGCGCTGATTGTCCAGGGCGTCGATCAACGTGCCGTCGACATCGAACAGGACGTACCTCGTCGCACCGGACGGGCGGGGTTCACTGATCACCTGCTGATCATGTCATCCTGTGAACCGCCGCACATCGCCCGGTCGTACAGGGCCGAAAGGGCCCCGTCGATCGGGTGGGGCCGCGGGACGCCCGAGGCGTCGATGACGTTCCACCGCTGGAGGTTGACGGCGACCGACATCTGGCGGCGGCCGTCGGCCCGGGTCAGCGAGATCGTCCCGGCGCCCCACACCGTGCCGCCGTGGCCCCAGAAGGTGCCGCAGCGGGTCTCGACCCGCTGCAGCCCGAGGCCGTACTGGATGGTGGAGCCGTCCAGGGCCCGGACCGGCACCGTCTGCTGCATCCGGGCCAGCGACGACGGGCTGACGATCCCGCCGTCGAGCAGCGCGGCGTAGAAGCGGTTGAGGTCGTCCATGGTCGACACGAGGGCGGCGCCGGTCCACGTCCAGGACATGTTGTAGACGCTGTAGTCGCGCGGCGGGTCGAGCAGGCCGTGGAACGACTCGTACATCCGCGCGTGCGGACCCTCGATCCACGGCCCGGCCGGGAAGGACGTGTCGCGCAGCCCGGCCCGCTCGATGACGTTGCGCGTGATGTACTCCTCGGCCGTGGTGCCCGTCACCCGCTCCAGCAGCCGCCCCAGCAGCAGGTAGTTGGTGTTGGAATACACGCCGGGAACGGCCCCGGGCTCGCCGGCGGGAGGTGCGGACAGCCCCAGCCCGATCAGCTCGTCGGGGTCGAACTGCCGGAAACGGTTCTCGTCGAGACTCCGGGAGGACATGTCGGGCAGGGAGGGGAACCCCTGGAGGGACGGGAACGCGTACGGGATGTAGTCCGGGATGCCGCTGGTGTTGTTCAGCAGCATCCGTACGGTGATCCTGCGGCCGCGGTCCCCCGGCACCAGCTGCGGCAGGTAGTCGCCGACCGGTGCGTCCAGGCGGATCCGGCCCTGCTCGGCCTGCTGCATGACCGCCGCCGCCGTGAACGTCTTGGTGACGCTGCCGACGCGATGGCGCATGCCCGGAGTGACGGGGCGCCCGGTCGCGGTGTCGGCGACCCCCGAGGCACCGCGCCACGTCAGGCCGCCGTCGCGGACCTGCGCGAACACGCCCGGCACACCCGCCCGGTGGACGCCGTCCAGGGCGCTGCCGAGCGCGGCCGCCACCCCCGCCGGACCGCCGCCGGGCTCCGGGGCCGCCGCGACCGTGCCCGCGCTCGCGGTCACGCCCAGTGCGGCCGCCGCCGCACCCGCGCACACCGTGAGCCGGATCCTCCTGGTCCTCGTCATGCTCTTCCTCCCTTCTCCGGTCACGGGGCCAGGGCGCGCCGCAGGGCCGCGCCGACATCAGTGATCTGACGCTGCGACACCTCGGCGGACAGGATCGCCTGGGAGCCGTGGAAGGTGCCGGGCCACTGGTGGAGCTCGACCGACACGCCCGCCCGCAGCAGGCGCAGCGCGTACTCGATCCCCTCGTCACGGTTCGGGTCGAGCTCGGCGGTGGCGATGTACGCCGGAGGCAGCCCGGACAGGTCGGCGGCGCGGGCGGGCGCGGCGTACGCGGTCGCGGGCTCCGCACCCAGGTAGTGCCGCCACGAGGCGCTCAGCTTGGCCCGGTTCAGCCAGGGGGTGTCGGTGAACCGCCGCTGCGACCAGGTCTCCTGGCGGTCGTCCAGCCCCGGTTCGTTCAGCAGCTGGAAGCGGACCGCCGGGCCCTGTTCGTCGCGGGCCCGCAGGGCCACCCCCGCCGCGAGGTTCGCACCGGCGCTGTGGCCCCCGACGGCGATCCGCGCCGGGTCGACGCCGAGGTCCGCCGCCTGGTCCGCGGTCCAGCCGAGGACCGCCCAGACGTCGTCCAGGGCGGCCGGATAGGGGTGTTCGGGCGAAAGCCGGTAGCCCACCGAGACCACCACCGCACCGGTGGCCACGGCGATCCGGACGGCCCACTTGTCCTCGGTGTCCAGGTCGCCGACGATGTGCCCGCCGCCGTGCATCCACACGACGGCGCCCTGCGGCCGCTGCGGTCGGTAGAGGCGGACCGGCACGGGCGGGTCGGCGGGCACCAGGCGGTCCTCGACGAGCAGGCCGGAGGGGTCCACGGCCGGCCGTGCGGCCGCCATGTCCGCGTAGATCTTGCGGTCGGCGACCGGATCGGTCCAGTCGCTGAGCGGGAACAGCGGTACGAAAGCTTCGAGTTCGGGGTCCATGGCGACCATCCTGGCGGCCGCGCCCCGCGGCGTCGCCCGCCGACCGTCGCGCATCGCACCCCGCGCGCGCACCGAACGGCGCGGCCCCTCCTCCTATCCTTCACGCATGGAGGCATTGGCCGTACGACTGTCAGGACTGGATCCGTACGTGGACGGCGCGATACGCATCGTGGCCTTCTACGACACGCTCATGCGCCGCCGGGTGGACCTGCCGGCCCTCGGCCGGGCCTCGGCCGCGTTCGCCGAATGCGTCGTGGGGCTGCGGCTCCACGGCACGGGCGGCGTCGTCCGCGCGACCCCCGACGGCCGGCCCGCCCCCGCCCTTCCCGCGCCCGCGTCCACCACCGTCCCGATCACGCTCGACGACGAGGAGATCGGCACGGTGTGGCTGGAGCGCCCCGGCCCCGCCGGCCCGCTCGACGAACTGCTCCTCGACCGGTTGGCCCTCGCCGCCGCCGGAGTCGTCGAGCGCTACGGTCCGGCCCGGACCACCATGGCCGACCCGGCCCTCGTCGAACTGGTCGTCAGCGCCGACGCCGACGAGGCGGACCGCGCCCGCGCGTTACGGCTGCTCGGCTTCGCGGCGGGGGTGCCGGTCCGGGTCCTCGCCGTCCGCTCGCCGCTGCCGCTCGACCGGATCGGCGCGCTGGTGTGCCCGGCGGGCCCCGTCAAGGCGGCGCTCATCGGCGACGTGGGCGTCATCCTGGCCACCGGCGTCGACCCGGCCCGGCTCCCGGCGGACGCCCGCGCGGGCATCGGGAGCGACGGCGGCCCCGCCCGCTCCTGGCGCCAGGCCCGCGCGGCCCTGCGTTTCACCGGCCCGCGCGAACCCGTCGTCCGCTACGCCGACTTGGGCGCGTTCGCCCTGTTGGCGGAGATCCCTGAGGAGGCCGTACGGGACAACCCGGACGTGGCCGCCGTCGCCCGGCTCGCCACCGACGGGCACGACCTGGAAACCCTGGACGCCTACTGCGCCACGGGCTCGCTGCGGCGCGCCGCCGAGCTCCTCCACCTCCACCACAGCAGCGTCTCCCGCCGCCTCGAACACATCGGCCGAAGCCTCGGCATGGACCTCACCGCGCCCGCCGGAGCGGCCCGGGCCGGGCTCGCCCTGACTGCGTGGCGCCTCCTCGCCGACGGCCCGCCGGGCGCCGCAGCCCCCTGACCAGCGGAGCGGTCCACTCCGTGCAGGGCCTGCGTCGTCTTCGTGCACGCCCCGCACACCGGGGGCCCCGGTGCGTGATGTGTAATAGAACACCCGGAGCGATCACGTCGCGCGAGAAGGCGTCCCGTCAGCCCCAGGCCCACAGGTTCTGGTCGCCGGCGAGAGGCCGTTGACGTGGGCGGCCGCACCATGCGTGCGAGCCGGCCACCGCCGGCCACCACCGCGAACACCCGTGGCCGGCCCGCTGTCTCCCGACGGTGTGCCCCGGGGTTCGCTGAGAGCCCACCCGTCGGTGGGGCCCCTCTCCGCACGGCCCGTTCCGCCTGAAGACGCCGTCCTCGTGGAAGGAAACAAGTGATAGCCGAGCGAAGCGCGCAGGGCGCGTACGACGTGGTGCCCGGAGCGCTCCCCGAGGACTGGGCGCGTGCCCCTCTGGTCGTCGTCATGCCCACGTACAACGAGGCGGGCAATCTGCCGGTCATGGCCGACCTGCTGATGAACCTGGGCCTGCCCGGCCTGCGCCTGCTCGTCGTCGACGACTCCTCCCCGGACGGCACCGGACGGATCGCCGAGGAGCTCGCGGAGAAGTTCCGGGCCGAGGACGGCAGCGCCCGGATCTCGGTGATGCACCGTGCCACGAAGGACGGGCTGGGCCGGGCCTACGCCGCGGGCATGAGCAGGGCGGTCGAGGACGGCGCGCAGTACGTGCTCCAGATGGACGCCGACGGCTCGCACCCGGCGGACAGGATCGCGGGAATGCTGGGCGTGGCCCTGTCCACCGGCGCGGGCCTGGTCGTCGGCAGCCGCTACGTCCCCGGCGGCACCCTGTCCGACGCCTGGGGCGTCCACCGCAGACTCCTCTCGCGATGGGCCAACGCCTACGCGAGCACCGTCCTGGGCAGCCGCCTCCGGGACATCACCGGCGGGTTCAACCTGTGGAGCGCGGAGGTCCTGCGCGCGATCGACCTCGCGTCGGTCGGCAGCGCCGGCTACAGCTTCCAGGTGGAGATGAAGTACGCGGCCCTGCGGCGCGAGGTGCGGGTGATGGAGGTCCCGATCCACTTCGAGGACCGGACCATCGGCGAGTCCAAGATGAACCTGGCGGTGCAGCTGGAGTCCGTCGTCATGCCGTGGAAGCTCCGCCGGTCCGCCTCCCGTCCGCGGCCGGCCACGCTCGCGCAGCCCTCGGACGAGGGCCCGGCCACGACGTCGAAGACGGACGATTCCCGTCCGGCGGACCGAGCCTGCGGACCCCGCAGGTGAGGAGCTCCGCGCCACCGCGCCGGCCGACCCCCGCGATCCCGGCGGCAGAGGGCCCCGGCAGCGCCCCGGCCCGCAGGCTGCCCGCCCGGTTCGACCCGCTCCTGGCCGCCCTGCTGACGTTCGCCGTCACCTGCACGGGCATCGGCCGCGCCCGGCCCTGGCGGGACGAACTCGCCAGCTGGAGGGCCGCCGAACGCGGCACCGGCGACCTCCTGGCGATGCTCGGCAACGTCGACGCCGTATCCGGTGCCTACTACCTGCTGCTGCACGGGTGGGTCTCCGTCCTCGGCGACTCACCGGCCGCGCTGCGCATGCCCTCGGCGCTGGCCATGTCCGGTGCGGCCGCGTTCGTCGTGCTCGCCGCGCGCAGGCTCTTCGACCGCCGGACCGCCGTCTTCGCCGGAGTGCTCTTCGCCCTGGTGCCCGCCGTGTCCAAGTACGGCCAGGAGGCCCGGTCCTACGCCTTCGTGGTGCTGGCCGCCGCGGCGGCCACCTGGCTGCTGCTGCGCGCGCTGGAAAGGCCGACCGCGCGCCGCTGGCTGCCGTACGCGCTGGCCGTCACCGCCGCCGGGCTCTTCCACGTCGTGTCGTTGCTCTTCCTGGTGCCGCACGGCGTGATCGTGCTCGGGCGCCTGCGGGACTCGCGCTCCCGGCGGCTGCTGGTGTCGTACGCCGTCACCGTCCTGGCCGCCCTGCTGCCGGTGATCCCGCTGCTCGTGCTCGGCAGGCGCCAGGTGGGCCGGCAGATCAGCTGGCTCGCCGTCCCCCACCTGCGCGACCTGGCCGGCCTGTGGACCACCCTGAGCGCATCACTGCTGCTCTCCCTGCCCCTGCTCGCCGCGGCCGCGCTGCCGCTCGCCTGGCCCCGGGGCCGGCGGCCGGCCGTGGAGATCGGCGTCGTGGCCGCGCTGCCGATCCCGCTGGCCTGGCTGCTCTCGCAGGGCACGACCTCGTACTTCCTCGACCGCTACCTGCTCTTCACGCTGCCCGCCTGGGTGGTCCTGGCCGCCGCGGGCCTCGGCGCGCTGCGTCCACGGCCGCTGGGCGCGGCGGGCCTGGTGCTCCTCGCCCTGCTCGGCGCCACCGACCAGCGGCAGCTGCGTACCGAGTACGCCAAGGGAGGGCCGGACGGCAAGCAGGTCGCCGCCGTCATCGCCGCGCACTACGCACCGGGTGACGGCATCGCGGTGGCGGCCAGCCGGGTCTACATGGTCGATGCGATCGTCGAGTACTACCTGCCCCGGCGCGTGCGGCCGAAGGACGTCTTCGTCGAGCGTGCGGCTGTGGCCAACGCCGACCTCTTCCCGGTGGAGTGCGCCCGGCCCGAGCCGTGCCTGGAGGGAACCCGGAGGATATGGCTGGTCACCGGGAGCGGAACCCCGGATCCGTTCAGCCAGTTCCCGCCCGACCGGGAGAAGGCGCTGAAGGACCGCTACAAGCCGGTCGAGACCACCCAGGTGGGCGAGCTCCAGGTCACCCTCGTCGAACGCGCCCGCTGACTCCGTCGAGCCGCCGTGTGCGTATCCCCGGTCAGTCCGGGCAGGCGGGCGATGAACGCACACGGCAACGACGAAGGAGCTGTTCGCCATGACTGAAGACGTCTGGGGCTACCGGGCGACCGTCGGCCGCATCGCGGGTGCGGACCTGTCGGGCTACAAGGTGGAGGCGACCGACGGCAGCATCGGGAAGGTCGACAAGCACTCCGACGAGGCCGGATCCGCCTACCTGGTCGTGGACACCGGGCCGTGGATCTTCGGCAAGGAGGTCCTCCTCCCGGCGAGCACCGTCGTCGGCATCGACACCGAGGACGAGAAGATCCACGTGGGGCTGACCAAGGAACAGATCAAGAACGCGCCCGAGTTCGTGCGGGACCAGCACCTGCAGGACCAGGACTACCGGCACCAGATCGGCGGCTACTACGGCGGAATGCCGCACATGTGAGGCAGTGCGCCGGGCCGCCGCGGGGGCCGGGGGCGGGGCCGGGGCCGGGGCGGGGCTTTGGCTCAGGGCCCCGCGTTGAGTTCCGCCACGACCGAGGCCGGGGTGTGTCCGCTGCCGTCGGACAGGCGGTGGAAGTCGACGGAGACGAAGTTCGGACTGCGGCCCCCGGTCGCGGTCCGGCACTGGTCCGCTATGCGGTTCCGGAGCTTGGCGCCGTTGTCCAGGGCCGCCGTGAGGACCGTGGGCACGTTGCGGTGGTGGCTCATCGTGAACAGCCTCCGGAAGCCTGGCTCCTGCCGGTCCAGCGGCACGTCGGGCCAGCGGGTGACGCACCCGAGGTCGTTGCCCAGGTCGCCGAGGCTCCAGTAGTTGCTCACCGTCCAGGACCTGTCGTACATGACGCCCAGCTGCTCGCGGTCGGACCTGTCCGAGAAGACCAGCAGGCGCTTGCCGGCGTTGACCAGGTCGGCCATCTTCGGCCAGCCCTTCTGCCGGACGCCCCACTGGTCCGCCCGGAACAGCAGCTCGTCGAGCCCGCGCACCCTGCCGAGGGACTGCCCCAGCTGCTCGGCGCTGACGTAGTCCTCGAGGAAGACGGTCACCACCTCCTGCGGGTGGGAGGCCAGGAAGTCCACCACGGTCTGCATGGTGCCCGCGAAGGACTGCCTCGGCAGCGCGTACGTCGCGCCGGCGAAGGTCTTGCAGTCGCCGTGGCACAGGTACACGTCGCTCGGGTAGCAGTCGCTGCCGAAGCTGATGACGCAGAGCCAGGTGCTGTGCTCGTACCAGTGCGTGTCGAGGCTCAGGCCGCGGACGCCGTTGTCGAGCTGGGCGCGCACCGACTCGGACTGGTTCACCGAACTCCAGCGGGAGTCCTCGTAGTTGGTGAAGGCGTTGTGGGTGGTCAGGAAGGAGACCTCGTCGAGGCGGCGGTCGCCCCAGCGCGCGGCGGCCTCGGCCGCCCGTGCGGGGGCGGAGGCGGGGGCCGAGGCGGCGGCGGGGGAGCGGGGCGGCGGCATGGCCGCGGCGGTGCCCGACGCGCCGAGCAGCGTCAGCAGGAAGAGGCACACCAGGAGGCGGAGGCCGGTTCTGCGGGCCGCTGAGGTGCCGGGACGCCCGAAGGCGGCACCTCCGTAAGTCGTGTCCATGTCAATCATGGCGGGGAGGGTAGCGCGCCCACCCGCGATGCGCCGCCCCCCGGACGGCATCGGCCGGATCCCGCCCGCCGCGTGCGGCCGGGATCCGCCGGGAGGACTCAGGCCGCGGCCAGGGTCGTGGCCAGGTTGTCCAGGACATGGGGCCAGCCCTTGCCCATGCCGGCGATGGCCTGTCGCCCCATAGGGGAGTCGAGGTCGAAGTCGGCGTGGGTGAGGACGAGGCGGGTGCCGCCGTCCTGCGGGTGCAGGGTCCAGGTGATGGTGGTGTCGAGGGTGCCCTCGGCGAACCGGTAGGCCAGCAGGCGCTCCTCGTCCACCTCGGTCACCTCGCAGGGCTGAAGGCCGAAGTTGTTGCCCATGTCCAGGGTGAAGCGGTGCCCGACGACGGGCTTGATGTCGCCGGCGGCCCACCAGCGGGCGTGGAGCACGGGGTCCGTCAGGGCCTTCCACACGGCGGCCGGGGGGTGGGGCAGGAACTTCTCGCAGGTGATCGTGTCGTTCTCGACGGTCATGTCCCGTTTTCCTCGTCCAGGAGATCGGACAGCGCCTCCAGGCGCTGCTTCCAGTAGTGCTCGAACGGATGCAGCCATGCGCTCACCTCGGCCAGTGGGGCCGGTTCGAGGTGGTAGAAGCGGTGTCTGCCGCGCGGCTCCTCCCGTACCAGTCCGGCGGTGCGCAGCACCGCCAGGTGCTCGGACACGGCGGGCCTCCCGAGCTCGAACATTCCGGCCAGCTCACCGGTGGAGCGGGGACCTTCGCGCAGGCTCTCGAGCAGTCTGCGGCGCACCGGATTGGCCAGCACGCCGAACACATCCGTAGGCATGAGGGAAGTATGCGTCGGAAATCTCCGACGCGTCAAACTTTTCCGACGCGTCGGCGACGCGTGGTGCATCGTCACTGCATCCTTCGGCCTACCGTGATCTCGGCCCTGCGGAGGACGATCGTGAGGCCCCGCCGCGGGAAGATCGATCCGTGCGGACAACCATCGGATACACCATCGAGAGCCTCGGCTACGTCGTAGGAGCCCAGGGGCTCGTCGGCTTCGCCTCGCAGACCTTCTTCGGCACGGAGTGGGGCTGGATCCACAAGATCGTCGACCTTCCGTCCCCCGCGTACCTGGGCATCCTCGCCGTGGGGACGGCGCTCATCGCAGGCGGGGTGAGACTGCGGAAGGCGCCGGAGCGCGGGGCGGCACGGAGTCTGTGACAGACGCCCGCCGACGCCGACGGCGAGCGTAGGCTTGCGATCATGATTCCTCCGGCGGAGTGGAGCGACCGGCCGTGATGCCCCCGAGCTGCGCGGTCTGCCGCGCGTCCTCCAGAAACCGTGACTACGAGACCTTCACGCTCGTGTACTTCCGGGCGGTGGAGCCACCGCTCGGACACGAGGGGCATCCGGAGAACGCCCTCTGGTTCTGTCAGGACCACGTCCGGTACACGGAGGGCAAGACGGACATGAGCGCCGTCCTGGCCATGGTCCACATAGCCGCGGCGATCCGCCGCAACGCCCCGAACCCGTGGCCGCTCACCAGCCTGCCGTGAACCGGCGGCCGGTCCGGAGGGACGCCTCATGCCCGGGCGCGGGCCAGCAACGCGGTGTGAGGCAACCGCAGGACGCCGTCAGGCCCGGCGAACTCCGAGGACAGCACCTCCAAGTGGCTCCTGATCCCGGCGATCACCGCCGGCTCCTGACTCGTGACGATCTGGCCGATCGTCGCCACACCGGCGGCCGGTCCGCTCCACCATTCCTCAAGCGTCGTCAGGTGGTCCCATGCCACGGTGTCGCATACGACGTCCTTGAGACCGGCCTCACCGAGCAACGCGGCGAAGCCCTCTTCCGTACGGGGGAAGTCGTCTTCGGGGGCAAGAGCCGGCAGGTGGGCCGGCCGCGTGGCGCCCGCGGCCTGGATCGCCCTGCCCAGCAACGCCTGCCCCGGAGCCGTGGGAACCGCCCAGACGGTGACGGCCAACCGGCCGCCGGGCCGCGTCACACGCCGCAGCTCTCTCAGGGCTTGCCGGGGCCGCCCGACATGATTGAGGACGAAGTTGCCGACCACGGCATCGAACTCGTCGTCGGCGAACGGCAGGCGGGGCAGAGCGGCAAGCCGGACGTCGGCCTCCGGGGCCGTCAGTGCCGCCCGGGCCACCATGCCGGGCTCGGCGTCCACCGCCGACACCTTCGCCCCCCGAGCACAGGCGGCCGCGGCCGCGCCGCCCGTACCCGTCCCCACATCGAGGACCCGTACACCCTCGCCGACCCCCGCGGCGTCGAGGAGCTCAGGCACCGGATACGCGCAGAGCTTGGCGAAACTCGCGGCGTAGGCATCGGCCTGCCCCGCCCCCGCCCGCCGCTCGGACTCGTCGAACACCGTCTGCACTCCTGGTCCCCCTCCTCGCGCCTACCACTGCCGCGACAACGTCCGGCGACCCCGACGTCATCCCGAAGTCGATCATCAAATGCGCCCGAAGGACCTCAGGACAGCACCCATTGGGGCGGGTGTCCCGGGTCGGCCGGGCAGGTGAAGACGTGGAGGTCCCGGTCGCGGCCGAAGCGGAGGCGGGTGGGCTGGGCCACCGACCGGCCGCCCCGGATCGAGCCCATCCCCCGCAGGGAAGGATCGCGGTCTTCGAGCGGCATCCAGCTGTGCGAGCCGCGGTCCATCTCCTCGCCCCCGGCGGTCAGCAGGAGTCGCATCGGGGTCGCACAGGACGCGCACGTGATGTCCATCGGGCCCGTCGACGCCCAGCTGGGAAAGCCGCCGACCCGCCAGCCGGGCGGGATCGAGAGCGCGCCCTGGTAGTCCGAGGCGTCGCTGCCGTCTTCCGCCGTCCGGGCGTCGTCCCAGGCGTCGATGCGCGCGATCAGGGCCGCGGGCAGCGTGTCGTCCTCGGCCCACGGATAGGTGTCCACCTCCTCCGGATGCACGACGCAGGGTTCGGGGAGTTCGTGCTCCCAACCGACGAACGGCACTTCGGGCGCGGCGTCGAGGAATCGGCTCGCACGTTCGGTTTCCGCGGCCTTCCGCCACCGCAGGAGATACCGGCGCTCCAGGTGCGGGCCGTGGGTGAACGGGCAGCGGAAGAGCTGCACCAGGTCGGCGCCGCCGGGACCCGCGGCCAGGCCGGGGACGTCCCGGCCGAAGAACTGGGCGAGCGCCATGAACGGCACCGGCCCGTCCTTCCCGGGGCTGCAGGCGTCGGGCCACGGGCGGCTCCGCGGCCATACGCCCGCGGCCCGGGCGGCGCGGATGTCGTCCGGCGCGTACCCCTCGGTCTCGGTCTCGTGCGGCTCGTGGCAGACCGGCCACGGCTCGTCGCCCGGCCACAGCAAGGGCCCGCCGACATGGCTGTCGTGCCGCCCGGGCGCCCCCGGCCGCGGATGCAGGCGCGTGGTCCGCCCCCGGTACGCCGCCAGCTCCGGGAACACGGCCTCCACCGCGACCGGCCTGGCCGGCGTCGTCCTCGTCATACCCGGAACGTACGCGGCCGGGCGCACACGACGCGAACGGGTTATCGCGAGCCACCCCGGCACGCGGCTGCCGTGCGGGGCTGACTACGACGGCCGGATGACCGCGCCGTCACGCACGACCAGCGGCTCCGTGCGGCTGGATTCATGGAACCGTGTCCACCCCAGCTCCACGCTGCCGTCGGAGTGCCGGTGGCGGTCGTCGGTCCTGGCCGCGAGCCGGCGGAGCAGTTCACCGGTGAGGTCGAACTGGTCGGGGTGGATCTCCTGCCGACTGGTCAGGGCCCATACGCCGCGCGCGCCGTGTTCCCGGCGAAGCAGGGTCGAGACGAGCTCGCCCCCCACCTTCCAGGCCTCGCCCAAACGGGAACCCGGTCACGATCCGGAGGATCCCGGGCTCGGGGCCGAGCCCGAGATGCTGTCGGAGCTCGGCGAGTTCGTCCTCCCTCCGGTAAAAGGTGACGCGTTCTGTCAGTTTTGGCAGGAACGATGGATCACATGAGCATCGAGGACAACACCACCCGGACCATCGAGAACGCCCGGACCACCCACCACCCCGCCGCGCCGCCGGCCGACCGGGTCGCCCTCGTCGCGGGGGCCACCCGCGGAGCGGGACGGGCCCAGGCCGTGGAGCTCGGCCGGGCCGGTGCGACCGTGTACGTCACCGGCCGTACCACCCGGGCCCGGGCCAGCGAGGTCGGCCGGACGACCGAGACCATCGAGGAGACCGCCGAACTGGTCACCGCGGCGGGCGGCACGGGGATCGCGATCCCCACCGACCACCTCGACGAAGCCCGCGTACGCGCCCTCGCCGAGCGGATCGACCGGGAGCAGGGGCGGCTCGACATCCTCGTCAACGACCTGTGGGGCGGCGAGCACCTCCTGGCCACCTCGGTGTTCGGGAAGAAGAGCTGGGAGACGCCGCTCGCGGACGGCCTGCGGATCCTGGAGCTCGGCGTGCGCTCGCACGTGATCACGGCGGCGCTGCTGCTTCCGCTGCTGATCCGCTCCGACGCGCCGCTGCACGTCGAGGTCACCGACGGGACCGCGCACTCCAACCGCCGTTACCGGGAGAACATGTACTACGACCTGGCGAAGAACGCCCCGATCCGCCTCGCGTTCGGGCTGGGACAGGAACTCGCCGAGTACGGGGGCACGGCGGTCGCGGTCTCCCCGGGCTTCCTGCGCTCGGAGCAGATGCTCGCCCACTTCGGTGTGAGCGAGGAGAACTGGCGTGACGCGATCGCCCAGGAGCCGGCGTTCGCGATCGCGGAGTCCCCGTACTACCTGGCCCGAGCGGTCGCGGCCCTGGCCGCCGACCCGGACCGCGCCCAGAGGTGGAACGGCAAGTCCACCTCCAGCGCGGAACTGGCCAGGGCGTACGGGGTGACGGACGTGGACGGCAGCCGGCCGGACGCCTGGGCGTACTTCGAGGACGTCACCTTCGGCGGCAAGGAAGGCTCCCCGGAGGACTACCGCTGACCCTCGACCCGCTCGCCGCGTTCCTCGGGCAGCGCTACGGGGAGTCGGCCCGGTAGAGAGCGGCCAGGGCCCCGGCGTGCTCACGGAAGCGGGCGCGCAGGCCGGCCGGGGCCAGGACCTCGGCGTCCGCCCCGAGCCGGGACAACTGGTCGAAGGCGACGTCCTCGGACTCCGCCGGCAGGTCGAGGGTGACCAGGCCGGCGGGGTCCGGGGCGCCCGCGGAGGCGAGGGCGTCCGCGACGGCGGCCCCGTCGACGACAGCGGGCAGCCGCCGCAGCCCCCGCCCGGTCAGCCGGATCGTGACGGTGGTGCGCAGCAGGGAGCGGGCGAAGGCCGCCGAGCGGGCATCCCAGTGCGCGGCCAGGTCGAAGTCCGGGTCGCGCGCGAACGGCTCCTCCGCCCCGGCAGCGGGACCGAGAGCGGTGATCCGGTCGACGCGGTAGGTACGCCAGCCGCCGTCGTGTTCCGCTTCTTCCCCCTGCGCACCGGGGATGCGGACGACGGCGTACCAGCTGCCTGCCTTCAGCACGAGCCCGTACGGCTCGACCACCCGCACCACGACGGCGGACGGTGCACCGCCCCGCCCCGGCCGCGCGTACGACAGTTGGACGGCCCGGTCCGCCCACACCGCGCGGGCAAGCTCCGGCAGCAGTTCCGGGGTGGCGGGTTCACGGAACCAGGCCGGGGCGTCGAGGTGGAAGCGGCGCACCGACGACTCGGCTGCCTGGCGTACCGACGGGAGCAGGGTCGCGCTCAGCTTCAGCCGGGCGGTCTGCGCCGCGTCCGACAGCCCCAGATCCCGCAGGGCCGAGGGCAGACCGGACAGGAAGAGCGTCTCCGCCTCGCTCGGATGGAGCGTGGTGAGCCGGGTCCGGTATCCCGCGGCGAGGAAGTAGCCGCCCACCCGCCCCCGCTCCGACCGGACGGGGACACCGGCCTCCTGCAGCGCCTGGACGTCGCGGATCACGGTCCGCTCGGAGATCTCCAGCTCACGGGCGAGCGCGGACGCGGTCAGGCCGGGGTTCGACTGGATCAGGAGGGCCATACGGATCAGACGGGCGGCACGCATCCTCCAAGGATCACCGACCCGACGGACGAACGGGACCACGGCCGGGGGCTGGGGCGGTGGCGGGGGCGGTGGCGGCCCGGTGGCGCCGGATCCGGGGCCTGCGCCCCACCGGGCATCGGCCGCGTCCGCGGCGGTGGAGCCTCACGGCGTCCGCCGCCCGTGGCGGTCCGCCAGGGCCCGTGCACCGGGGGCACAGGACTCCCGCAGCGCGGCGAGTTCCGCCGCCGGCAGCCGCCGCGAGGCGCCCCGGCGGCTGCCGTCCAGGCGTGCGGCCCCGGCGTCGAGCCAGTGCGGGAGCGGCTCGACGCCGATGAAGCCGGCCAGCCGGGTCAGCTCCTCCCGGGGATCGTCGAGCAGGTCCTCGTAGGCGAGGGTGGTGCGTGCCGGTGCGGGCACCGTGTCGAGATGAGCCACACCCTGGACGACGAGCTGCGACCACAGTGCCGCGAAGCCGGTCAGGGGCAGGTCCCGGTCCAGCACGAGGCCGGGATCGAACCGTTCACCGAGCAGCGGCGACAGTTCGGGCGGAAGCGAGCGGATCTGGTCCTCGGTCAGCTCCTCGACACGGTCGGCGCCGGTCCGGGCGAGGATGTCCCGCAGCAGGAAGATCAACCGGTAGCCCGTGTGCCGGCTCATGGACAGCGCACAGTCCGGCCCGTCCCTGAACAGGTGCACGAAGCGCGCCTCGGGGAAGACCCTGCGCAGCAGCGGCACCCGCTCCAGCGAATAGCCCGACCGCTCGACCACCGCTGTGCGCCCGAATCGCGCGCACAGCATGCCGAACAGGGCCTCGTAGTGGCCGGCGGCGGTGCGGTGGGGCCAGCCGGACACCTGCTTCTCCAGCTCGTCGAACAGGCCGTCCGGGTCGTCGCTCAGGTGCGGGAGCACCATCAGGGACAGCGCGGGGATGCCGGTGGTGTCGGTCGCGAAGCGTCCGGGACGGCGCGTGTAGACGAACTCCGGCATGGGCACGCCGTTGCGGATCATCCGCTCGAACAGCGGATTGGGATCGGCGAGCAGCCGCCAGAACTCCCCACCGCCCAAGAGGCCCTCGGGGAAGCCCCGGCTCTGCACGGACGACAGGAGCTCGTTCAGGCTGAGCACCTCCGGGTGCGCGTTGAGGATGCCCGACAGCGCGGTCGAACCGCTACGGCCCGTACCGACGACGAAGGTCAAAGTGCGCACGTCAGCGTTCTCCCTCGACGACCGCGCCGCCGAGGACGACGGCGGCGATCGCGAGCAGGCTTCCCCCAGAACCGCCCGCCGACCCCTCTCCTGCACGACGAGCCGGCCGCGCGAGCCCCTCAGGCCGGCGCTCGCAGACAGCACTGACAGTCCTCCTCGGGACCGCGGGCAGGCTCGACCGGCGCGGGGTGCGCCTGCGGTCAGGCTGCGCGCGAGCCTCACGGGCCGTTCCGTTCCGGCGGCCTAGCGTGGCCCCATGACGAGGAACCCCATGACGAGGAACCAGTACAGGAGGCTGCGAGCGGCCGCGGTGTTCTGCGTGACGGCGGCGCTCGTGGGGCCGGGCAACCCGGCCGGCGCATCTGCCGCGCCGCGGCCGGCCGGACCGCCGTCCCCGCGGCCCGACGCGTTCGTATACGTCGCCGACCTCCACTCCGACACGGTATCGGTCGTCGACACCGGCACCGGCACCGTCGTGGACAGCGTTCCGGTCGGTGACGGGCCCGACAGCGTGGCGGTCAGCCCGGACGGATCCCGTCTCTACGTCACCAATTCCGCGGCGGACACCGTGTCGGTGATCGACGCCCGGACCAGGAAGGTCATCGACACCGTCGCCGTCGGGGACGAACCGAGCAGGGTGACGGTCTCCCCGGACAACCGGAACGTCTACGTCGCCAACGTCGCATCGGACGACGTGTCGGTGATCAGCACCCGCACCCGCACCGTGACCGACACCATCGCGGTGGGCGACGCACCGCTGGGCCTGGCGGTGACGCCCGACGGATGCACCCTGTACGTCGCCAACGCCGCCTCCGGCACCGTCGCGGTGGTCCGCACCGCGAGCGGCACCGTCACCCGAACCATCCCCGTCGGCAGCGGCCCGACCGCCCTGGTGCTCACCCCCGACGGCCGTGAGCTGTACGTCACCAACCTGACGTCGGACGACGTGTCGGTGGTCGACGTCCGCACCGGCACGGAAGCCGCGCGCATCCCGGTGGGGGACCGGCCCGCGGGGATCGGGGTCCGACCGGACGGCCGCCGGGTGTACGTCGCCGACATCGGGTCCGACACCGTGTCCGTGATCAGCACCCGACGCCGTGCCGTCACGGACACCGTCGCCGTGGGCCACGGCCCCAACGGACTCGCCGTCAGCCCCGACGGCTCCCTGGTCCACGTCAGCAACTTCGACTCGGACAGCCTGTCGGTCATCGACGCCCCGACAGCCCGCGTGACGGACACGGTGGCCGTGGGCGACGGCCCCACAGGCGTCGCAGCGGCACCGGGGAAGCCCTCCTGACGCGTCCCCGCACCACCGCAGCGGCACACCGCCCGGTCACGGACGTCCTCCGAGTGCCGGGAACAGCCGGTCCGTCCGGCGAGTTGGACCGACCGAGGAGCAGGACGTATGCCTACAGGAGGACTGCATGACTGACCGGCCTTTGACGCTCATGGCGGTGCACGCCCACCCCGACGACGAGGCGACCGGGACCGGGGGCGTCCTCGCGCGCTACGCGGCGGAAGGCATGCGCACGGTACTCGTGACGTGTACCGACGGCCGCTGTGGTGACGGGCCGGGCGGTGTCAAGCCGGGCGATCCCGGGCACGATCCGGCGACCGTGGCCTCGATGCGCCGTCAGGAACTGGAGGCGAGCTGTGAGGTCCTGAAGATCGGCGATCTGGAGGTGCTGGACTACGCCGACTCCGGGATGATGGGCTGGCCGAGCAACGACGCCCCGGGATCCTTCTGGCGGACCCCCGTCGAGGAGGGCGCCGCCCGACTCGCCGAACTCATGAGGCACTACCGGCCCGATGTGGTCGTCACCTACGACGAGAACGGCTTCTACGGCCACCCCGATCACATCCAGGCCCACCGCATCACGATGGCGGCACTGGAGATGACCACGCTGACGCCGAAGGTGTACTGGACGACGGTGCCCCGCTCGGCGATGCGGCGGTTCGGGGAGATCATGCGCGAGTTCCACGCGGACATGCCGGAGCCGGACCCGGCCGAGGCCGCCGCGCTGGCCGAGATCGGCCTCCCCGATGACGAGATCACCACGTGGGTGGACACCACCGCGTTCAGCGGTCAGAAGTTCGACGCGCTGGCCGCGCACGCCAGTCAGGGGGAGAACATCTTCTTCCTCAGGATGGGCAAGGAGAGGTTCGGTGAACTGATGGGTATGGAGACCTTCGTACGGGTCAAGGACACCACCGGAGCGGCGGTTCCCGAGAACGACCTCTTCGCCGGACTGCGCTGACCCGCCCGTCCGGCCGGGCGGGGCAGGCCACTGAGACGGAGGCGTGAGTGGGTGACTGGATCCCCCGCGAGGAGTGGGTGAAGACGCAGCCGCAGGCGCTCGTGGCGTCGTGCGTCATGCTGCTGGACGACCAGGACCGGATGCTGCTGCTCCGGTACGGCCCCGGCCAGGAGCAGGCCAGCGGGACGTGGTGGCTGCCGGGCGGCATGGTCGACGGCGGAGAGAACCCGTGGCCGGCGGCCCGCCGGGAGATGGGCGAGGAGACCGGCGTCGCGCTGGGTCCGCAAGCCCGCCTCATCGGCGTCGACCACAGGGCCGACGTCCTCGGCACCGGCCCGGTGGTGGACTACTTCTTCGCCGCGCGGCTCGCCGCCGGCCAGCGGATCCGGCTCAGCTCCGAACACGACCGGCACGCCTACCACCAGCCCCACGACCTTCCGGATCCCCTCGCGGCGCAGGCTCGGACGCTCACCGCGCTCCATTCCGCAGCCCTGACCGGCCGGGCCGTGTACCTGCAGGAGGGGTTGCCCACATGAACCGCATCCGCACCGCCGCCACCGGCCTGGTCGTCCGTGACGGCCACGTCCTGCTCGTCAGGGGGAACTGGCCCCAGCCCGGCACGTGGCTGCCGCCCGGCGGTGGGCAGGAGCCGGGCGAGCCTCTGCACCGCGCCGTGGAGCGGGAGGTGCTGGAGGAGACCGGGGTGACCGTTCGCGCCGGACAGCTGCTGTTCCTGCGCGAACACATCCCCGCCAACCACGAGGACGGGCCCATCGCGTACGACCGCAACCACCGGGTCGACGCGCTGTTCTGGTGCGAGGTCGTGTCGGAGCCGTCCACGCTGGGCGGGCTCATCCCCGATCCGACCCACACCGGCGTCGAGTGGGTCCCGCTCGACAAGGTCGCCGGGCTGCGGATGATCCCGCTGTACCTGCGCGACCGGCTCATCGACGTCGCCGCCCGGGCGGCCGCAGGTACGTGGCAGACGCAGTACCTGGGTGACACGGCCTGACCAGGCCCCGGACGCGCCTCACACGGTTGCCGGTGCCGCGGTCTTCCGTTGCCCGGCCCCGTGCCTCCCGCACGCCGCTCAGACCCGTGCGGTCTCCTCGACCACGACCTTTTCCGAGCCCTCGCGGCGTATCCGCTCGACCCCCCACGCGCCGAGCGGACCGAGCGCTTGGTTGAGCGTGCGGCCGTGCTCGGTCAGGGAGTACTCCACCCGCGGCGGCACTTCGGCATAGACCTCCCGGTGCACGAGGCCGTCCGCCTCCATCTCCCGCAGGTGCTGGGTCAGCATCTTCTCGCTCACTCCCGGCAGCCCGCGGCGGAGCTCCGCGAAGCGGAGTACACCGCGCGCCTCCAACTCCCAGAGGATCAGGCCCTTCCACTTCCCGCTCACCACATCGAGCGCGGCATCGATGCCGCAGATGTAGGGCCCGCTCCTCGGCGCCCTCGCCATCCCCGTCCCCCTTACTAAAAGGTAAGTACCGCAGAAAATAGTGGGTACTTACGAGATTAGCGTGACTCTCCGAGGATGGAGAGGTGAACGAACGACAGGAACACGCCACCAGCCGGAACAGCCCCGTGACCGTGATCGGGCTCGGCCCGATGGGCCGGGCGATGACACGCACCCTCCTCACCGCCGGTCACCCGGTCACCGTGTGGAACCGCACCGCGAGCCGGGCCGACGACCTCCTCACCGACGGAGCACGCCTCGCCGCGACACCCCGCGAGGCGGTCGAAGCCAGTGACCTCGTGATCCTCAGCCTCACCGACTACCAGGCGATGTACGACGTCCTCCACAGCGCCACCGGATCCCTCACCGGCCGGACCCTGGTCAACCTCAGCTCCGACACCCCCGAACGCACACGGGAAGCGGAAGCCTGGGCGGCGGGCCACGGCGCCACCTTCCTCACCGGAGGTGTCATGGTCCCCGCGCCGATGGTCGGCACGCCGGCGGCCTACGCCTACTACAGCGGCCGCGCCGAGGCGTTGGAGAGCCACCTGCCCGCCCTGACCCTCCTCGGAACACCGAAGTACCTCGGTGAGGACCCGGGCCTCGCCCAGATGATGTACCAAGCCCAGCTCGCGGTGTTCCTCACCACCCTGTCCGCACTGATGCACGCGACCGCGATGCTGGGCACCGCGGGCATGCCGGCCAAGGACGCGCTCCCCGAGCTGCTCTCCGCCGCGGACTCCATCGGCGCCATCCTGAGGGCGGGGGAGGCGAACCCGGGCACCGCGCTCGATGCGGGGGAGCACCCCGGCGAGCTCAGCACGGTCACCATGATGGGCGCGACGTCGGACCACATCGTCGAGACGAGCGCGTCACTCGGCCTCGACCTCGCGCTCCCACTGGCGGTGCAGACCCACTACCGGCGCGCGATCAAGGACGGACACGGCGGCGACAACTGGACCCGCATCATCGACGGCATCAGAGCACCGCACTGACCCGCCGGGGGCCGGGGGCGGGCGGCCAAGCATACGGGGCCACGGCCAGGGGTACAGACCTGGAGTGCGACGTGAACGGCTGACCTTCGACGGCTGGATCGCCGCCGTCGGAACGGGCTCCGGCACGCGCGTGGTCGTCGGTCACTGGCCCCGCTCGCCCTTCGGGCCGTTCAGTGACGTGATGGTGGAACGGGCCGACGGCCGGCGCGTGCTGCTGGCGCCCACCGCGCCCACCGCGGAGTACGTCGCGGGTGTCTATCACTTCGACGAGGTCCGGACGACCCCGGTGAGGGTGCGCACGCGCGGCCGCGTGTGGGAGGTCGTGGCGGGGTCGTCCCTGGTCCTGGACTTCACCGTGGGCCGTCGCGGGACTCTCGGCTACGCCCTGCGGGCCGTCCCGCGGCCGCTCGTCCGGCGGCCGCTGTGGGCGGCCGTCGCCGACGTCCCCGCCCGCCTGATGGCCGGCGTACGGACCCGGGGGAGTTCCCGCCCCGGGTACCGGCAGTGGTACGCGGCCGGTGACCTGTGGCCGATCGTCGCCGCCGACGCGTCCTTCGACGGGATCGACCTCGGCCCTCTGGCTCCCGTCGTCCCTCCGGTGCGCTTCGGCTTCGGATCGGCTCCCGCGGCGCCGGCACTGGTACGGGTCCTGTCCACGGTCGAACGCGCTGGGCCCCGGCCCCTCAGGCGCGGGTGACGGCCCCGATCGCGTACCGGAGCAGTCCGGCTCCCGCCGGCCCGCGGGCAGCACTCAGGGGGCCCGCCAGACGTTGGCGAAGGCCGCGTTCTCGATGGTCCGCCGCTGGCGCACCGCCTCCAGTTCCATCACGGCGTCGTTGACGGCGGCCAGCACGGTCGTCACCGCTTCGCCGTCCGGGCCGGGAGCGTCCTCGGACGGCCCGCGGCGGATGCCGACGGCCACGGCGAGGGCCTGGAGGACGGGTTCGCCCTCCTCCCAGCGCCTCCGCGCCCGCTGCCGGGCCGGCGTGTCGGCGAGTTCCAGGTGCTTGGCCCCCCACGACAGGCGGCCGCGCCGCGCCGGGGACAGCAGGCCGTCCTCCTCGAACACGCCCTGGTAGGCCGCGGACAGGTCGCGGCCCCTGCGCCACAGCCAGTCCTCGACGCGCTCGTACGGCTCCTGCCGCACGAGCGCCGACGCCGCCGCCCCGAGCAACCGCTCGTCCAGCACCGGCTGCGGGCCCGGCAGGACGAGGTCGTCGTCCAGGGCGACGGTCTCCGCCGTGATGAGATCGATCAGCTCGGCGCCGGCGAGGGCCAGGGACAGGTCGCCCTGTCCCACAGGGCGCTCCGGCGGCGCCTCCAGGGCGATGATGAACAGGTCTTGCGCCGTGGTCATGAAGGGCTCCCTCGTGATCCGCCGAACCGGACTCGCGCCGCCGCCGACAGCGGTGCGGATGCGGATCAAGTATCGCCTCCGGGCTCGCCGCCCATCCGCGATTCCACGCCTGCTCCCGCCAAGGCCGTCCGGACGCCGGCCGGGCGTCAGCCGCGGGTGCGGTAGCCGGGGTGGACCCCGGGAGTCAGTTCCTGTTCGGCCGCGACGCGTTCGAGCAGGCCCAGGAGGTGGGTGCGCTGCTCCGGGTCGAGGGCGGCGAGCAGGGCGTCCTCATGGGCCGCGGCCGCCCGGGAGACCGCGCCGAGGGTGCGTCTGCCCTCCGCCGTGAGGTGGAGTTCGTAGTTGCGGCGGTCCTCGGCGCTGCGCCGCCGTTCGACGAGGTCCTTGCCCTCCAGGCCGTCGATCAGCGTGACGACACGGCTCGGTACGACGCCCAGCTCCTCGGCGAGGGCCCGCTGGCTGCGCCCCGGCTGCCCGGCGACCATGCGCAGCAGTCCGACGTCCGCCGGGGTCAGCCCGAGGTGGCCGACGCGTTCCGCGAAGCGTCCGGCGGCGTGCGCGCCGATCTGGGCGAGGAGGAACGCGGCCCCGCGCGGCCCGGTGGCCGGGGCGGAGCCCGTCGTATGCGGTTGCCGGGAACTGTTCACCCGCCTATCGTAAGCCACGCAAAATGATTCTCCTCGGTGAACGATTAACCTCAGAGAACGGATTCTGCCGTGACCGCCACCTCATCGACCGCTGCCGCCCGGGAGCCGCACAACCGCCGGGACCCGCAGGCCGGACCGCCGCCCGGCATCCTCGCCGTGGTCTTCACCGCCCTCTTCCTCGCCGGGCTCGTGCTCAGCACCGTCCTCGCCGGCGGGGACACCTTTCCCTCGCCCTTCGGCTCCACCGACACGGTGACCGCCTGGTTCCGTGACCACGCCGACGCGGCCCGCCTTTCCGGAGCCCTGCAGTTCGCGGCCTCGGTGCCGCTCGCGATCTACGCCGCGACCGTCTCGGCGCGGCTGCACAAGCTCGGCGTACGTGCCCCCGGCGCCACCATCGCGCTCGCCGGAGGCGCCCTCGCCTCGGCCTTCCTCGCCTGCTCCGGACTGGTCACCTGGGTGCTCTCCCGGCCCGAGGTCGCGGGGCACGACGACGTCGTAAGGGCCCTGCAGTACCTGGCCTTCGGGCTCGGCGGGCCCGGCCACGTCGTCCTGCTGGGGCTGCTGGTCGCCGGGATCGCCGTACCGGGGCTGCTCGCCGGGCTGCTCCCGCGCGCCCTCGCCGTGGCGGGACTGGCCGTCGCGGCGGTCGCCGAACTGTCCACGCTGGTTCTGCTGGCCGACGGGGCCGCCCTGCTGCTTCCGGTCGCCCGGTTCGCCGGTCTGCTGTGGCTGATCGCGGCCGGGTTCCTGCTGCCGCGCCGCCGCGTCCGTACGGAGGGCTGACCGCCATGACGAGCTCCACCACCGCCCCCGCACCCGACCCCGCGGAACGGATGCTCCGCTTCCACCAGCCCGAGAAGGTCCTGCGTCATCTCGGCCCCGCCTCCGACGAGGCCGCGCTCGGGGCCCTGTTCGGGCTCGAACCGGCCGGCTACCGGACGCGCCTGGACCGGTTCGAGGCGCGGAACCGGGCGGCCGCCGCCGCCCTCGCGGCCGAACCGGGAGCGGCCGCAGGCCTGGCCGTTCTGCCGTTCCGGCCGGGCGAACACGTCGTGGCCGTCGGGGAGAGCACCACCGCCGACCGGCTGTCCTGGTTCGAGATCCTTCGGCACCTGCTTCCGGAAGGCGTGCGCTGCACCAACATGGCCGTGTCCGGCAGTACGACGACCCAGGCCCTGGCGAACCTCCCGCTCCTCGCGTTCCAACGGCCCGACTGGGTGCTGTGCATGCTGGGGGCGAACGACGTCCAGCGGCTGGACGGGGTCCCGCTGGTCTCCGCCGCCGAGACCCGCCGCACCCTGAGGGCCCTGCGCGACCTGACGGTCCGGCGGACCGGGGCCCGGTGGGTCTGGCTCACCCCGACCGGCGTCGATCCCGGGCGGGTCGCGCAGTACGTCCACTTCCGGCGGGCCGGTCTCGGCTGGGCCGGGCCCGACCTCGACGCCGTCGCGGAACTCCTGCTCGCCGAGCCCGAGGTCACGGTCGACACCCGGGCCGCCGCGCACGGCCACTGGGAGGAGGACGGCGTCCACCTCACCCCGGCCGGTCAACAGCACGTCACCGCAGCGGTGGTGGAGGCGCTGGCGACGGAACCGGGCCCGCCGTGACCGCGCGGGTGGGCTACCGCGGGCCGACCGTGACCTCGTACGTGCTCCCGCTCCTCCCGCGGGTGTTCACGGTGACGGTCTGGCCGTGGCCCTCCCATGTGGCGCCGCGGCCCCGGACCGTGACCCGGTAGCCGTCCGGGTAGGTGTCCTTCGGCACGGTGATCTCGGTGGGTCCCTCCGCGTTGTCGCGGGTGCGGAAGGTGAGGGTGTAGGTGCGGGTGGCGGGGTCGTACGCGAAGCCGAGCGGGTCACCCGCGACGGCCCGCGCGTAGGGCTGGACGAGCAGCCGGGCGTTGGGCTTCGGCGCGCCCGTCTGGTCGAGGAAGCAGTAGCCGCCGCCCCGGCACCACTGCCACCACGTCCAGCCGCTGGAGAAGCGGTCCAGGGAGGCCGTCATGTCGGTGACGAACCGGCTCGCGTGCGGAACGTAGGGGTTGCCGCCCCACTCGCCGACGACCACCGGCATGCGGTGACGGGCCGGGTAGTCGCTGATCGCGGCTTCGTAGGCGGGGATGAAGGTGCCGTCGGGGTCGTAGTCGCCGCCGGTCTCCATCGCGGTCTCGTAGAAGTGCGGCGCGTACCCGGCGTGCGGGTCGTCGACGGTCCCCATCCGGGTGGGGACGCCGAGGCCGACGATGACGGTGGGTTCGACGAACACCCACGACTTCCGGTCCACCAGGCGGACTGCCCGCGCGAGGCGGTTCCACATCTCGGTGAGCTCGCCGGCCTCGAAGCGGGCCGCGGCGGCGGGCAGGTCCTCGCCCTCGAGGAACCGGGCGAACGGCTCGTTCATCAGGTCGTAGCCGAGCAGTGCCGGGTGCCCGCCCAGGGAGGCGGCGACCGTCGTCCACATGCGGGCGTGCGCGGTGCGGAGATCGGCGTCCTTGTACAGGTGGTCGAAGGCGGCCTGTACGGACGGTTCGAAGTACTCGGAGAACCAGTCCTCGGGGATCGGCCAGAACGGCAGCCCCTCGTCGCGCGTGGCCCAGGCGGGTACGCCGCGGGAGCCGAAGTGCGGGCCGTACACGTCCTGGTGGGCGTCCAGGACGACCTTGACGTGGTAGCGGGCGGCCCAGTCGAGGATGCGGCGCATCTTGGCGAGGTAGCCGCGGTCGTACTGCCCCGGGGCCGGTTCGAGGTCGTCCCAGAAGAACGCCAGGCGCGCGAGGTTGAACCCCCTGGCGGCCATGTCCCTGAGGTCGCTCTCGTGGATGTCGGCGAACGCGTCGGCGCCCCGTCCGCTCTTGTCGGCGAGGTTGAAGCCGCGCCACTGCAGCGCGCGGCCCTGGCCGTCCGCGATGAAGGTGCGGTCGCCGACGGTGACACGGTCGGGGCGGTCGGGGCGGGCCTGGGCCTGCGCGGGGAGGACGCCGAGCAGGAGGGCTGCCACGGCGAGGGCGACGGGGGCCAAGCGGGAGGTCCGGCGCATGCAGGAGACCCTTTCGGAGGCGACGTCTCTGACGATGTGTCACTTGCGGGTCGGATGTTACTGACGAGTGAGGCAAGTTCCCATCGTTTCGCTGCAGTTGCCGAGACCCGTCTGCTTCCCGCACCGCCGGGCGGGGTGCTCACGTCAGCAGGCGCAGCGCCGTCGCCGCGATGCCCAGTCGTACGCTCTGACCCCAGGTCAGCTGCAGGGCGTCGGCCTCCATGCCGTCGCCGAACACCACGATCCGGTCCGACTCCACCGTCAGCCGCAGGCCCTCGCGCTGGTCCAGATGGCCGCAGACCCTGGAGGTTCCGGTCGCGGGCGACGGCCAGGCCTCGCGGACGAACCACAGCAGCCGGCGGTCCGACGGTGCGGGCAGCTGTGCGGTGCTGCCGCGTTCCAGCCACAGGGAGCGCAGCCAGCCGGTGGCGCCGGTGCCGGTGCCGACGAGCACACCGGACGACGCCTGGGCCTCGCCCGGCCCAGCCTCGCCGTCGGGGCTCAGGCGGTAGCGGGCCGTCTGGTGGCCGGGTGAGCCCAGGTAGATCTCGTTCAGGGCGAGAAGGCGCTGGGTGTCGTCGGCGACGGCCTCGACCATGGTCAGGTCTTCCGTCGGCCCCCCGCCGGCCGCGGCGCGCAGGAGGGCGGCCGTGTCGGTGCATCGGTGACGGACCAGGACCCCGGGGTTACGGCCCGGGTCGGTGTCGATGCCGACCACCGGCTGTCCGGAGAGGTACTTGGCGGTGTTGGCGACCAGGCCGTCCTGCCCCACCACGACCACCACGTCCTCCGGCGCGAACAGGAAGCGGTCCAGGTCCGCCCGCTCCACCTGGGAGCTGCGCCAGGTGAGCGGTACCGCCGCCGCCACTTCGCGCAGGGCCTGCCGGGTCCGGTTGTGGCGGTCCACCACGTCGTCGATCGAGCGGCCACGGCTGGAGAGGAAGAACGCGGCCTGCCCGTGCGTCCCGTGACGGTCGATCAGTTCCTCGTACTCGGTCCTGCGGTGCACGAGCACCGCCCGAGGGGCCAGGCTCACGCCTCGGAACCGGCGTCCGGACGCCCGAGCCTGCTGAGGAGCCCGGTGAGGACGTCCGGGGTGAGCGTGATGCTCTCGACGCGCGGCAGGTTCTCCGCCAGCCGGGTCGCCGCCAGGGCGTACAGCGTGCCCGCGCCGGCCTCGTCGTGCACCCGCAGCCAGGAAGCCTGGGCCTCGGCCCGCGCCGCTCCGGTCTCGCGCGCCGCTGCGGCGTCCGCCCGGGCCAGGCGTACCTTGCGCGCCGCCTCGGCCTCGGTCCGTACGCTGTCGGCCGCCGCCTTCTCCTCGGCCTCCCGGCGGGAGTTGACGCCCCGCTGCTCGATCAGCTGTTCCTCGCGCCGCGCCAGTTCGATCTGACTGGCCAGCTCGTTCTCGGCGATCGTCCGCTCCCGCTCGACGGCGACGGCCCGCCGTTCGTAGGTGGCCCGGTCCGCCTCCTGCTGGATCTGCTCGCGGGCCGGGGTGCGCAGGGCGCGCTCCACCTCGGCCTCGGGCCGGATCGCGACGACGCGCACGGCCACCACGTCGATACCGGTGTCCGGGAGCCGCGGTTCGGCGGCGAGACCGGCGGCGACGCTCTGCCGTACGGAGGCGACACCGTCCACCAGGGCGACGGCCAGCGGGGTCCGGGCCAGCACGTCCAGCGTGTGCTGCTGTGCGGTCTCGGTGAGGAGGGTGGAGATCTGCTCCAGGGGCGCGCCGCGCCAACTGCCGCTGTCCGGGTCCACGGAGAAGTCGAGCCGGTCCGCCGCCGCGGCCGGGTCGCTGATCCGGTAGGTGACGGTGGCCTGCACGGTGACGTCCTGGAAGTCGGCCGTACGGGCGTGGAACGCCATGGCCAGCTCCCGGTCGTCGACGGGCACTTCGGACAGCGCCGCCGACAGTGACCGGTACCAGAAGCTGAGCCCCCGGCCGTCATGGACGAGACGGCCGCGCTTGTGGTGGCGTATGTGGGTGGTGGGCGCGGATCGCAGATGACGCCAGCCGAAGCGCCGGGTGATGTCGGCCATGGTGAGAACCCCCTTGCTTTCGTCATCGTGACGATAACCGGAAGGGCGTATATCGTCAAGGGGACGAAAAGGCGGGAGCCGGGGCGGCGGCCCGCAGCGCCGCCTCGACCCGGCGGTTGCTGGTCATCGTCGCCGTGACGGCCGTCATGGCGAGCAGGAGACCGGCGGCGGCGTACAGCGGGGCGCGCACGCCGTACGCGGTGGCCAGCCACCCGCCGACGAAGGCGCCGAACGGGGCGGCGCACATGGCGAGCATGCGGGAGGTGGACGCGACCCGGCCCATCAGGTGCGCGGGGACGATCGACTGCCGGAGCGAGGGCGCGAGCACCATCGTGGCGCCCATGCCCGCGCCGCAGACGGCGAGCGCGAGGCCGGCCACGTACGGATTCGGGGCGGCGGCAAGGCCGAGGACGGCGAGCCCCTCGACTGCGGCCGTGCAGGTCAGTGCGGTGCCGGTGCCGAGCCGCCGGCCGAGGAAGGACGCGATGCCCGCGCCGAGCAGACCGCCGGAGGCCTCCGCCGTGAGGAGCAGGCCGAAGCCGAGGGCGCCGATGCCGAGACGCTCGTGCGCGAAGAGGGCGAGCACGGTCTCCACGGCGATGAAGGCGATGTTCCCGACCGCCGGGCGCAGTGCGAGCCCGAGGAGCAGCCGGTCGCGGAACACGTACGAGGCGCCGGCCCGGGCCTGCCGCAGCAGCGACTCGCGGGCCTCCGGCACGGGCCGGGGCGTGGCGGGCAGCGACCGGACGAGCAGTGCGGAGAGCAGGAACGACAGCGCGTCGGCGAGCAGTGGGAAGGCCCGTCCGAGCGCGAGCAGGGCACTGCCCGCAGGCGGGCCGGCGAAGCCGGACATGGCGGTCTGGGCGCCGCGCAGGCGGGAGTTGGCGCGTTCCAGGAGTGCGGGCTCGCGGCCGAGCAGGTCCGGCAGGTAGGCCGTGGCGGCCGTGTCGAAGAAGAGTCCGCCGAGGCCGAGCAGGAAGGCGACGGCCGCGAGCAGCGGAATGCTCAGCACGTCGAGCGCGGCCGCTGCCGCCGGTACCGCGAGCAGCGCCGCGCGCGCCGCGTCCGTGATCCACATCGTGCGCCGGCGGTCCCAGCGGTCCACCAGCGCACCGCCGAGCACCCCGAAGAGCAGCCACGGCAGCGTTCCGGCGGCCGTGACGACGGCGAGCGCCATCGGATCCCGTGTCAACGTCAGGGCGAGCAGGGGCAGCGCGGCGTGCGACACCCCGTCGCCGAGCGAGGACACGGTCTGCGCGGTCCACAGCCGCCCGAACCCGGTCGGCAGCTTACGGACGTCGTCCGTCATCACTTGGTTTCCCCCTCGTGCTGCTCGTGCTGTTCGTGTTGCTTGCCCCGCTCGCCCGCTGCCGGGTGGAACAGCGCGAAGACGAACGACGCGTCCGGCAGCGACGGATCGGACAGTGCCCGGTACTCGTCCGCCAGGGCGTCCAGCCGAGCACCGAGCTCCGCGAACTGCTCATCGGTGAGCCGCAGATGCGCCATCCGCACGTGGCGCTCACCGTCCGCCGGCGCCGCCTCCAGGTCCGCGACCGCGTGCCGCATCAGCAGGTCCGGCCCTCCCTCGCCCGGATCCGGCATCACGATCGTCCCCGCGGCCATCGCGTAGTACCGCTCGTTGACGCCGCGCACCTTCCGCGTGCGCACCACCTTCACGAGGCCGGCCCGCTCGAGCAGCCGTACGTGATAGCTGGAACTGCCTTTCGCGAGGCCCACCCGCTCGGCGATCTGGGTGATGGTCGCGGGCTCGAAGCGGAGTACCGCCATGATCCGGTGACGCGTGAGGTTGGAGACGGCGCGCAGCTGCTCGTCAGTGGTGACGTGGAACGTCCCGGGAAGATCATCGGTTGGCATGGACACAATGGTCAACGTTTCTTGACCATTGAGCAAGGGGATTTCGCGGGGACTTCCGGCATCGCCCTGTCGGAGGCGGGTGGCAAGATCATCTGTGTAGTCCGTCATCACCAGGGGGAGACCATGACCGAACAGCCGAAGACCGCCCGCCGCGCCCTGCTGACCGGAGCCGTGGCCGGGCTCACCGGGACCGCGCTCATATCCGGAGCCGGTACGGCCGCCGCGGCGACCACGGCCGCCGGTACGCCGGACTGGTTCGACGTCAAGGCCCACGGCGCCGTCGGCGACGGGTCGGCCGACGACACCGCCGCCATCCAGCGCGCACTCGACGCCGCCGCCGCGGCGGGCGGCGGCACCGTGTACTTCCCCGCGGGGAAGTACCTGGTCAAGCCCGCAGCCGGGACCCCCGCGCTCGCCGTCAGGGCCGACGGCATCCGCCTGGCCGGCGCCGGGGCGAAGGCCTCCATGCTGATCAAGGGCGCCGACGGCATCCTGCTCCGGATGTCCGGCACGGGAGCGGCCTACTCCACCGGGGCCACCCACCGCCGCTACTGCTCCGTAGAGAACCTCGGCTTCAACGGCAACGGCAGGACCGGCCTCCTGCTGGAGCTCTACTACAACAACAACTCCTACTTCCGCGACGTCTTCATGACCTCGAACAAGGACATGTGCATCGACGCCGTGGAGTTCTGGGACTCCCGGTTCTACAACCTGGTCATCGAGGACTGCACCGGCACCACCGGCAGCACGACCCAGCCCAACATCTGGCTGCGCAACGCCTCCTCCGCCACCGACGGCGCCTGGGGCCACAGCAAGGACAACATCAACCAGATCCACTTCATCGGCTGCCGCCTGGAGGCCTTCGGCACCGGCGCGCTGTGGATCGGCCAGGGCGCCGTCACCACCAACAACCCCAACGGCGTCTACATCACCGACTGCAAGTTCGAGACCTCCCGCATGCAGGGCGGCCCTCACCTGAAGACCGACGCGGGCTGCCGGCACATCTACGCCACCAACATCTACTGCTACGCCGGTGACTTCGCGGCGGGCACCCCGGCCACCGCGCGGAACATCATCAGCTGGGCGGCGAGCGCCAGCGCGCTGGAGAACGTGGTCATCGCCAACCGGGACAAGGCCACCGTCAACGCGGGCGTCGCGCTCTACTCCGGCCCGAACTCCACCGCGGTGCTGCGCAACGTCGTCGGTCTCTACGCCACCGCCCCCACCGGCACCCACATCTACTACGAGCAGTCCTCGACCGGTGACTTCCGGGTGGAGAACAGCTACGGCACCCTCGGCGCCCAGGCGACCGGAACCATCCCCGTCAAGAACGCGCCGAACCCGCCCCTGCGCCTCGTGCCCGGCCCGGTCACCGACGCCTCCTTCACCCGTCAGCCCCTCGACGGCACCATGGCCGTGGACTCCGTCAACAAGCGGCTCTACGTCCGGGTCGGCGGCCAGTGGCTCTGGTCGGCGCTCAACGCCTGACACCGATGCGTGGCCTCCTCCGTATCCGCAGCTCAGGACTCAGCGGATGCGGTTTGTGCGAGGAGACCTGACCCTGGAGGAGGTTTTGAACCCATGGCGAGGAGGCCACTATGTCCGTGTTGGACAAGCTCAAGCAGATGCTGAAGGGTCACGAGGACCAGGCGGCGCAGGGCGTCGACAAGGCCGGTGACTTCGTGGACGACAGGACCCAGGGCAAATACAGCAGTCAGGTCGACACGGCCCAGGAGAAGCTCAAGGAACAACTGGGCGGGGACCAGGGGCAGAACCAGCCGCCCCAGCGGTGACGCGGTGGCGCCCCGCGCGCGTGCCAGGGGTACGAGGGCGTGCGGGGCGGGGTCGTACGGACCGTCCGCGGCGGGCCGCGCGGGCCCGGCGGAACTGAAGTACTGGAGAGTCGGTACCGTCCGTCCGGCCAGGACCAGGCGGCCGTCGAGCCCCTCCGGCGAGCGTCCGGGCCGGCGGCGCACCAGAGGGGCCGGCCGGCGGCCGCGCGGTCGGAGGCGTCCCGGCAGGCCTGCGGGCGCAGCCATGGGGCGCGCCCGCTCCGGCAGAGCGGCCGGAGCGACGGCCGCCGCGCCCTCCGGGGCCGCCGCGCCCCGCTCCGGCCGGGCGGGATCCCCCTCAGTAGCAGCCCCGCTGGAAGGACCACGCGGGGTCCGTCACTCAGTGCGGCAGGACGGTGCTCAGCACCACGCCCGCGACCACCCCGGCGAGCCGCTCCCATCCCGAGCCGCGGCCAGGCGTAGACGTCCTCGCGCAGGATCGGCACCGCCGGGGTGCGTCCGTCCGGGCGCGAATCCTGTGGACGCTCCGGCCGGAGCGGTGGCATCGTCAGCGATCGTGACGAAGCACGGTTTCCTGGCGCTGGCGCCGCAATACACCACCACGGCCGAACTGTTGGCGACGTCGGCGCGCAGGCGGGGGATGGAGGTGGCAGTACTCCCCGCCCACGACGGTACGGCTGCCGCCGCGGGCAGGCACGGTGCCCACTACTACGGCGGCCCCGCTTTCGGAGCACGCGTCGTGGACGCCCTCGAGATCGCGCTCCTGGAGCCGACCGACGACTGGCTGACCACGCTGCCGTACGAGTACACCCGACGGCACATCGCCCTGACGACCCTGGGCGAGGCGCGCGCTCTGTCGCGTCCG
The DNA here is from genome assembly GCF_055585365.1 of Streptomyces sp. NPDC053432. NCBI lineage: Bacteria > Bacillati > Actinomycetota > Actinomycetes > Kitasatosporales > Streptomycetaceae > Streptomyces > Streptomyces sp. NPDC053432. The sequence continues at coordinate 207,540 of NZ_JBVJKF010000011.1, read as the reverse complement.
GCCTTCGTCAAGCCGCCGACCGACAAGAGCTTCCCGGCCGCCGTCTACGCGGACGGCAGCCGCCTCCCGAAGGGGCCGGAGCTGTCACCGGAGGTGCCGGTACAGGTCGGCGACGTGGTGACCTGGGCGGCCGAGTTCCGCCTGTACGTCCTCGACGGCGAGGTCCGCACGGGTTCGCAGTACGCCACCTTCGGCCGCCTCGACGCCGTGCCGCTGGCAGGGCACCGCTGTGAAGGCGCTGCCCTGGAGTTCGCGGATGATCTCCTGGCCGCGTGCGGCGACGGCCTGCCCAGCGCGGTGGTGATGGACATCGGGCTCCTGACCACGCCCGAGGCCGGCGCCGCCGACCGGTGGGCGGTGGTCGAGGCGAACATGGCCTGGTTCAGCAACAGCTACGCCGCGGACCCCGACCGGGCCCTGGAGGTCGTCCTCCGCTCAGCCGGTCCGCGCACACGGATGGCGGAGCGAGACCGCCGGTTCTGCCGGAACACCGAGGACACCCTCCTCGCCGGCCGTGACTGACTGCCGGGCCGCCGACGCGCACGCCTGGCGTCGGCGGCCCGGCAGGGGGGTGCTTCGGCCCGGATCCGGTCCCGCACGGTGCGAGGTACGCAGCTCCACGCTGCGTGAACGACCGACATGCGCTGTCGGTCATCCGTCGGCGTCGGCCGGTCCGGTGTCGGTGGCCTGTCGGCGAGGCGCGGGAGCGTTTCCCGCGAACGCCCGTCCAGAGAGCGCCGGGCGGCCCCGACCCCAGGAGTCACCATGCACGTACCCGTCACGATCATCGGCGCCGGACTCGGCGGGCTCACGCTGGCCCGCGTCCTGCACGTCCACGGAATCCCGGCCACGGTCTACGAGGCGGAGCCCTCCCCGACGGCGCGCACGCAGGGCGGACTACTCGACATCCACGACCACGACGGACAGCTCGCTCTCAAGGAGGCGGGTCTGACGGACGAGTTCCACGCCATCATCCTGGAGGGTCACCAGGCGATACGGGTCCTCGACAAGGACGGCACCGTCCTGCTCGACAAGGCCGACGACGGCGCGGGCGGCCGCCCCGAGGTGTACCGCGGCGCGTTACGGCAGATCCTGCTCGACTCGCTTCCGGCCGGTACGGTCCGTTGGGGCCACAAGGTCAGCGCCACCCGCACCGTCGGGCCGGGCCGCCACGAGGTGATGTTCGCCGACGGCGGCACCGTCGTCACCGGCCTGCTGGTCGGCGCGGACGGCGCCTGGTCCCGCGTACGGCCGCTGCTGTCCAGCGCCACCCCCGAGTACGTCGGCACGTCGTTCGTCGAGACGTACCTGTTCCACGCCGACACCCGGCACCCGGCCGCCGCGAAGGCGGTCGGCGGCGGAATGCTGATCGCGCCCGCGCCGGGCCGGGAGATCTTCGCTCACCGCGAAAGCGGCGACACCCTGCACGCCTACGTGGCGCTGAGCAGGCCGCAGGACTGGTTCGCAGCCATCGACTTCACCGATGCCGCCACCGCCACCGCGCGGATCGCCGCCGAGTTCGACGGCTGGGCCCCCGAACTCACCGCGCTGATCACCGACGGCGACACACCGCCGGTCCTGCGGCCCCACTACGCTCTGCCGGCCGGGCACCGGTGGGACCGGGTGCCAGGGGTCACCCTGCTCGGCGACGCCGCCCACCTCGCGGCCCCGAACGGTGAAGGCGCCAACCTGGCCATGTACGACGGCGCCGAACTCGGCAGGGCCCTCGCCGCGCACCCCGACGACGTCGAGACCGCGCTCACCGAGTACGAGCAGGCCATGTTCCCCCGCAGCTCCGAGCCCACCGTCTTCGAAGGCGGGGTGGTCCCCGGGATCGACTCCGAGCACAACACCGCCCATGGCCTTATCGACATGATCACCGCGAAGTGCCTCTGACCCCCTGACCGTCTGTCCCGTTCCCGGTAGAGCCGGGAGCGGGGCGGGACGTGCACGTCGTCACGTCGTCACGTCGTGCGACGGCCTCCGTAGGAGGCAATCAGGGCTTCGGCAACGGCAGTTGCGTCCGCGTCCGCCACATCGGCCGGGTACTCGGGCAGGAGGTCGTCCCAGACGGGCAGCCACGATCCGTACAGCTGGGCCTGTCCCTCGGGCCGGGCGAAGAACCACACGTGCAGGTGCGCGGCCCCGTCGCCGATGCGGTAGACGTGGGCCCGGCTGATGTGGGGCACTGCTTGCACGTGGCGGACGATGTGGGTGGTGAGCACGCCGAGCTCGGCGGCCAGTTCGTCGGGCAGGTCGGCCATGTCGTAGTGGTCGCGCGGGTAGAGCATCAGGACCAGCGGCACGCCGACGCCTGGTATCCGGGCGAGCCGCCAGCGGTCGTTGAGCCAGATGCCCTCGTCGCGGGAGCGGCACTCGTGGCAGTCCGCCGGGTCCTCCCCGTGCCGCGGCGCCTCGGGGAGAACGGGCGGGCGGAGCGCGGAGACACGCAGGCCCTCCGCCTCGAAGGGACTGACGTCCCATCCGGTCATCCGTGCGAGCGGAAGCCGAAGCTCATCATCCGCAGCCGCACGTGCGTGGTCGTAGAACTCATCGGGTCGCAAGGCCATGATCGTAAGACTAGTGCGGACGTGGGGAGTTCAGGCCTCCGGACGTGCAGGAAGCGGCGTGGTGACGGCGTGCTGCCGGGCAGGTCCGTTCCGTGCACGAAGGCCGGAGGCTCACCACACCCGCCGGCCCCTCGCCCCTCGGGGCACGGCCGCCTCCGGCCGCGCCGCCTCGGCACGGCGTACCGTACGGGGCAGCCCCGCGCGGGCCGGGGCCAGGGCCGTACGTCATGGTCGCGTGACAGGACTGCCACAACGGCGCAGCACGGGAACTCGGGCGGGCCGTGGTGCCGTGTCCCTGCACGTGCCGGTGCGGGGCCGGCCGGGAGACACCGAGGAGCATCCCATGCAGTACTCAGCAGGCCTCCGCCGCTCGACGGCGGCGCTCGTGGCGGCGGCCGCCGCCACCGCCCTGATGTCCGGCTGCGGCCCGGCCGACGACGGGGCGGCGGGCACGCCGCCGGCCACCCCGGCCGCCTCCGTGCCGGCCGCCCCGACGCCCACGCCCGGCTCCTCCTCCACCGGAGGCTCCGGCGGGACCGCGCCCATCCCCTCGGCGTCCGCCCCGGGCGGCGGGACGAAGCCCTGCACCGCCGACGAGGTCAAGGTCTCCGACGCCCAGCAGGCCGCGGTGCGGCCGCCGGGCACCGGGACCGGCGCCGCGGTGCTCTCGGTCGCCAACACCGCGAAGCACGCCTGCACGCTCACCGGATACCCGACGGTGGCCGGTGCGGGCAACGGCTCGCCCGACAAGAACCTGCCGCTGGCCGCCACCCACAGCGGTACGGCGTCGACAGTGACGCTGGCTCCCGGAGCCCGCGCCTGGACGAAGCTGACCTTCGTCAACGTCCAGGGCGAGGCGGACGGGTACTGCGTCTCGGGCGCCACTCCCGCAAGCTTCCCGACGCTCGTCATCGGTGTGCCCGGCGCGGGCTCGCACCAGATCGCCATGACCGACGGCGGCGTCTTCGCCGAATGCGACAACAAGGTGACGGTCAGCGCCTTCTCCGCCGGCAAGCCGTCCTGACCGGAGGGCGGCCCGGACGCCGGCCGGCCGGGTCGACCAGCGCCCGGCCGCAGTGGAACCGCTCGCGCCGGAGGCGGCCGTCGGCGGACCGGACGAGGTCGGCCGAGCTGCCGGGAAAACGCCTCGCGAGGCGGGCGGAGCGGATGGCAGGGTGCGGCGCATGGCAGCCCAGTACGAGATCCGCGCCGACTACGACGCCCACACGATCGTGGTCTACCAGGCGTACCCACCCGCCATCGCCGACGCCGCACTGCGAGCGGGCCGCTTCGTCGCGCCGTTCTCGTTCCACCGGATGACGTGGATCAAGCCCTCCTTCCTGTGGCTGATGCACCGCAGCAACTGGGCCCGCAAACCCGGGCAGGAGCGGGTTCTCGCCGTGCGGATGACCCGGCAGGGCTGGGAGGAAGCCCTGTCGCAGGCGGCCCTCACGACCGGCGACCCGGCTGCGGTGGCCCGAGCCGCCGTGCACGTCCAGTGGGACCCGGAACGCTCGCTGCGCGGAGCGGCGCTCAACCACTACAGCATCCAGGTCGGCATCGGCCGCACTCTGATCCGTACCTTCGCCGAGGACTGGACCGTCAGCCTCACCGACCTCACCCCCCGGGTCCGCAAGGCGGCGGAGCTGATCAAGACGGGGCATGCCGCCAAGGCACAGCGGCTGTTCCCCGCGGAGCGGGTCTACCCGACGCCGGGCCACGGCACCCGGCCGCTGAGCGGCGGTGTCTTGACGGTCTTTCAAAAACCCTGATGGGAAGGGGTTTCCCAGGCGTTTCCCGTTTCCCGTTGTGTTGGGCTACGCGCGCCTCCTCGACGCGGAGGGGTGAGGGGGCACAGTCTCGGAGTGCCCGGCGACAGTCGGCCGGTGCGAAGACGACGGGCACCACCACCCGCGGGACACCGCGGCGGAAACGGGGAACGGACGGGGAACGGACATGGCGATGCGTACGACGGTGGGGGCGGCAGTGGCAGCGGCGGCCCTCCTGGCGTCGGGGGCGGGGCCTCACCTCACCCCGGCGGCCGCGGCACCCGCGCCGAAGGCGGCGGGGTCGTGCGACGTGCTGGCCACCGGCGCCTCGGCGGTGGCGGAGAGGGCGGTACGGGCCGCGTGCGAACAGATCGGCGTCTGGTACACCTGGGGCGGTGGCCACGGGCCGCAGCCGGGGCCGACGTACGGTCAGGTCGACCCGACCGACCCGGACAGCGCGCACGACCCGGAGCGGCTGGGCTTCGACTGCTCGGGGCTGGTCCGGTACGCCTATGCCCGCGCGGCCGGCGGCGACCCGCTGGCCGGCAACGCCTACCACCAGTTCAACTCGCCCCAGGTGCAGCAGCGGTTCGCGGCGGCCGAGGGAACCGGGCCGCTGCTGCCGGGGGACCTCCTGGCCTGGGGGTCAGGGGGCTCCATCCACCACATCGCGATCTACCTGGGCGCGGGCAAGATGGTCGAGGCCCGCGAATCCGGCACCCGGATCACCGTCAGCGACGTGCGGCTGGGCGGCGACTACGCGGGAGCGGTCCGTATCGCCGCGTCGGCGACGCCGGCGCCCGGTACGTTCAGCACGTGGGGCACGGACGTCTGGACCCACACGGAACCGTCCACGGGGAGCCCGCGGGCGCACCGGTTCCCCGGCCCGACCACCGTGCGCATCGACTGCCAGAAGCACGCCGAGCCCGTGACGGCCGAGGGCTACACCAACGACGCCTGGTCCTACCTGCCCGAGTACGGGGCGTGGATCACCAACATCTACATCAAGGGCCCGGCCTGGCTGGACGGCGTACGCACCTGCCCCTGAGCACACCACCGCACCGCCGCTCCCGCCGACGTCCGGAGCGGGACGCGGCCGGCTCAGCTGATCGGTCCGAAGACCTCGGTGCGGTCGAAGTCGGCGTCCATGCCGTCCAGCACCGGGCCGAGTTGCCTCTCCTCGTACGTGAAGTGGGTCTCCATGACCGCCTCGATTCCGTCGAGGTGGAGGTGTGCCACCTCCGGGTCGGCCGAGTCGGCCACCGCCTTCCGCAGGGCACCGATGAGGTGCTCGATCATGTTGTGGTCCTGTGTCAGTTTCGCGACCACCGGCGCCAGGTCGGGTCGTGCCCGCAGCACTTGCGGGAACAGCGAACCGTCCTCGGCGCGGTGATGGCCGGAGAGGGCTGCGCAGAACCCGTGGCAGAACAACAACAGGTCGGTGCCGATGTCGGCGGGGTCGCCCCCGTCCAGTCGTGCCCGCGCCAGCGCCAGCGCGGTGCGCAGCTTGCCGTGGACCCGCTGCAGTTCCCCGCTCCAGGCGGTGAGGCGATCAGGCTTCACGATCACCCTCCCGTCGCGGTCGGGGGCCGGGGAAGTGATCCCCGGAGGAGGGAAGCGGGATCTTCTGTGAAATCGAGACGGGAATGGCCGTAGCCACCTTCCGGTACGACGCCTCCATGCCTGACGATCTGTCCGCCACCGGCACGCGACGCTGCACCAGATTATATGCGTGCCGTGTCCGGCCCTGCGGCGGACGCGTCCGCGACATCGGCTGCGGGGACCAGGCGACCGGCGTGCCCCCGCCCACGGGGCGTGCTTTCGCGCCGCCCGGGGCGCGGCCTTCGTGAACTCCACAACGGGCTGAGCCGACGCGGCAGGTCCTGGTGGCGCCCTCGAAGACGGGGTGGGCGAGCTTCACGGAGACGACCGCGGTCAGGCCGCTGAGAACGGCCTCGGCGGTCATGTCCTCGTCGTCCTGCTCTCGTTCTCCGACTCGAAACCGAGGGCCTGGGAGTGGACGAGACTCGGAGGACAGGGGTTGAGCCGGGCCACGAAGGCCCGAAGGGCCGTCGGTGTGCAGACCTCGGGGTCCGGCAGGAACGCGATCGTCGTGCCGTGCCGGTCCGTCGCCTCGTTCCTCGTCAAGGCGGTGATCGGGGTGCCTTCTCGTACTCCTGGGTCCAGCGGTGGCCGTCCCGGTGGACCTCGACCATGAGACGGCTCGACCTGGACGGCCAGACCCCGTCCGTTGTCCGCGACGCGAATGCCGCCCTCCGTGGTGAGGGTGACGTCGATGAACGTCGGCGTGGCCGGCCAGGTGCTAGTCGGCCCCGCCGAAGGCGCGGGCGGGGCCCTCCGGGCCGGGCCCGAGGTGAGTTTCCCGCACGTTTGCGGCGGCCGGGCGGCCGGGCGGCCGGGCGGCCGGGCGCTGCCGACGCGCGGCGCCGTTCGGCAGTGGAGGTTTTGGCTCTTCACCGGCGCCGTTTCTCGTAGGCCTCCCGGATTCCGCCGGCGAGCCCCACGAGCATTGCCATCCCGACCATGACCTCGGCCGCGGCGCGCATCCCCCAGCCGTGGACGTCCCCGGCGGCCCGCGGGGAGACCTTGCCCCGGGGGTCGTGCACCACAGCGAGGGACTCGCCCTCCTTCGCGAGCCGCGAGGAGGTGTCCAGGTGCTTCGGGCCGCCTGCGGGGCAGTCCAGGCGGTGGTCGTACGAGGTCCGGGTCGTGGAGGTCCAGTGGCCCTCGGCGTCCATGGAGGACTCCGTCTCGGTGTGCTCGGTGACCTTCAGGACGACGCAGCTGATTTCGACGCCCCTGTCCTCCAGCACGCTGTGCCCGACGGACGCGAGCGCGAGGAGGGCGCCGAGGCAGGCTGGGAGGGCGGACAGCGCGATGACCGAGGCCCCGCGCCGTGCGGCGAGGGCGGCGTGCAAGCCGAGCAGGACCAACGGGAGCAGCAGCCCGCCGACGAGGAACTCCCAGTCGCTCAGCGACCCGTACGCCGACTCCCGGGCCACCCCGAACGCCAGGGCCGCGGCCAGCGGCGGCACGGCCAGCGCCGTCGCGGTGCGCGCGAGCCCGCGTCCCCATCCTCCATGCCAACGCGTCATGCCCGCCCCCGTGGCTCGTGCCGGTGCCCTCCACGTAACCGCGATGCCATGCGGCACGTAAAGACCGCGACCGGCCGCCATCCGTTTCGGGCGGGCACGACGACGCTCGGAGCGAAGCACGCCTTTACAAGTTGAAGTGCGAATCACCGCACGGCTGTGAGGAAATGCCCCGATAGAGAAGCATTTTCAGTGAATGCGGCCTACTTGGAACGTTGCCATCTCGTTAAGAATTCACTCCTTGACGGTGGTGACGGCGGCGAGTTGACTTCGCCTACCTCGGCCGGACGAATACGGCCTCGTCAGGGAGGTTTACGTAGTGAACGCACATCTGGGGCGGGCCGCCGTTGCCGTGGCCGCTTCCGCGATCACCGTCTCGCTCGCCGCTTGCGGATCCGCGGACGAAGGCGACGGAAGACCCGGGAGTGCCGCCAAAAGCGACACGATCAGAGTCGGTCTCCTGCTTCCCGAGGACGAGACCGTGCGCTACGAGAAGTTCGACAAACCGCTCATCGAAAAGGAGGTCGGCAGATTCACCCGCGGCAAGGGCGAAGTGCTCTACGTCAATGCCAGGCAGGACGCGGCTGTTCAGAATGCGCAGGTCGAGGCGATGATCGGCAAGAAGGTGGACGTCCTGATCATTGACCCGGTGGACTCCAAGAGCATCGCCGGCTCGGTCAAGAAGGCCAAGGACGCCGGCATCCCGGTGGTTGCCTACGACCGCCTGGCCGAGGGCCCGATCGACGCCTACACCTCCTTCGACAACCACGACATCGGCAGGGTCCAGGCAAAGGCGCTGCTCGATGCGCTGGGCGACAAGGCCAGGTCCGGCCAGGTCGTCATGATGAACGGCTCGGTCACCGACCCGAACGCGCGGCAGTTCAAGCAGAGCGCGCACTCCGTCCTCGACGGCGAGGTGAACATCGGCAAGGAGTACGACACGGTCGACTGGAAGCCGGAGAACGCCACCGCCAACATGACGGCCGCGATCTCGGCCCTCGGCAAAAGCAAGATCGTGGGGATCTACTCGGCCAACGACGGCGTGGCGGGCGGCGCCATCGCCGCCCTGAGGGCCGCCGGGGTGTCCCCGCTGCCGCCGGTGACCGGCCAGGACGCCGAACTCCCCGCCGTGCAGCGGGTCGTCATGGGCGAGCAGCTCATGACCGTGTACAAGCCGTACGCCCCCGAAGCCTCGGCCGCGGCGGAGTTGGCCGTCGCCCTCGCCAAGGGCGAGAGGATCGACGGCATCATCAACCAGATCGTCGACAGCCCGACGACCAAGCGGGTGCCGTCGGTGCTCGTCCCCGGCATCGCGCTGAACAGGGGCAACATCAGGGCCACGGTGATCCAGGACGACGTGTACACGGTCGCGGAGATCTGCACCGACAGGCTGAGGGCCGCGTGCGAGGAGATCGGCCTGAAGTAGCGGCGCCCGCGACCGGGTGCGTACGGCCGGTTGCCATCAGGGCGGCACGGCAGGGCAGCACCGGTAGGGCAGCACGGCAGGGCAGCCGGCGCCGGGGTCACCTCCAGTCGTCGGGGCCGGGGTCGCCGCCTTCTGCCCAGATCACCAGGCGGCGCAGGTAGTGCGTCCAGCCCTCGGCGTGGGCCGTGCAGGCGGCGGGGGAGGGGAGGCCGCGGTGTGTGAGCCGAAGCAGGGTGCCGTCCTCGACCGGTTCGAGGGTGATGTCCACCGTGCTGGAGCCGGGAGGCACGGCTGGATCGCCCTGGACCCAGCCCCAGGTGAACACGATCCGCACGGGTGGGTCGATCTCGATGAACCGGCCCGCGGCGACGTCGTCGCCCCGGACGTTCGTCCGGTAGCCGCCGCCGGGCGCGAAGCGGAACTCCCCGTTCTTGCCCATCCACGCGAGCCACTTGTCGTCCTCGGTGAGGAAGGAGAACACCGTCCTGGGGCGCGCGGCGACGTGTCGCTCGAGTACGAGTACGTCCGTAGCGGGTGCGTTCACCGTGGGGGTCCTAGAGGCTCGCGGGGCGGGGCCGCCTGGTCAGTGGGGCGCGGTCCGGTGGCCGTGGCCGAACCAGCGGCCTCGACGGCGGGGGGTGTCGGCGGCCGGAGTGTCGTCGGGTTGTCCGGTCGGTCCGTCGCCCTGCGGCTCCCGGTCACGGTCGATGGCTGCCTGGTTGCGGGCCGCGTCCAGGTCCCGCCGGGCCCGGGCCGAACGGCGGGCCGAGCGGCGGGCGCCGATCATGGTCAGGGCCAGGCCCAGGAGAGCTGCGGCCCCCACGATGATTCCGGTCAGAAACAGGGCTCCGGTCGAACCGGTGGCGTGATAGCCGAAGATCGAGAAGTCACCGCCGGCCCCGAGACCGTGCGCGGGACCGGTGTTCCCGAACACTCCGACGAGTCCGACGACGGCAGCGGCGATCAGGATGATGAGTCCGAGGACGAGAAGCATGGAAGTCCTCCTTGTATCCGCGCCCGGACAGCCGCCGGACACGGTCGGCGCCTACCCGGCTTGTGAACGGTCAAGCGAGAACGACGGACGCCTACTCGGCCTGGGAGGTGGCGTGGGACAGTGCCACGCCGCCGATGATCAGGGCGAGGGCGAGGAGGCGGCCCGGGGTCAGCGGGTCCTTGTGGACCACGACGCCCAGTGTGATGGCGCCGGCCGCGCCGATCCCGGTGAAGACGGCGTACGCCGTGCCGACCGGCAGGCCCTTCATCGCCATGGACAGCAGATAGACCGCGACGGCGGCGAGCGCGAAGCAGAGCAGCGTGGGCAGCGGGCGGGTGAACCCGGCCGTCGGTTTGATGCTCTGCGACCAGGCGACCTCCACCAGGCCGGCGGTGATGAGGAGGAGCCAGCTCACAGAGACGCTCCTGCCGTGCGCGCGGCTTCCAGTGCGGCCGCGCGGGACGCGTCGTGCGCCGCGCGCCGGCCCGCGAGGGCGGGATCGGTGCGGGAGTTGACCAGCTCGGTGCCGAGGAAGGTCATGGCCTCCTCCGGTACGGCGAAGTGTCCGGCGAAGAAGTCGCGCAGGTAGCGCTCCTGGTGGTCGTAAGGGTGGCGCGGGGTGCCCGGGCCGTACGCTCCGCCGCGTGCGTACGTCACGACGAACCGCCGTCCGGCCAGGGACATGCGCGGGAAGGTGACCTGGTCGATCCAGGCCTTCAGGGACGCCGGGACCGAGTAGTTGTACATCGGCGTGGCGATCAACACGACGTCGGCGGCGACGAGTTCGGACAGCAGCGGCTCGACGACGGCCCAGGCCGCCTCCTGCGCCGCAGTGCGTACGGCCTCCCGGTAGCGGGCGGGGTCGGTGATCTCGTGCTCCAGGACGTAGTCGCACAGCTCGGTCCATGCCTCGCCGATCTGCGGGACGGGGGTCCGGGCCAGGTCGCGGTGGATGTGGACGCCACCCGGGTGGCGCGCCCGCCAGGCGCCGGCGACGGCGTCGCCGGCCTCCCGGCTGAAGGACTGGCGGCGGGCGCTGGCATCGAGGTGCAGCAGCGTACTCATGACGGGACCCCTCGGTATCGACGGAAAGCAGTAACCGGACACGGCGTCCAGTTATACCCGACGAGAGGCTCAACCGGACACGGTGTCCAGTTATTCCGGTAGGCTGGGGCCCCATGGGGACGAGTGAACGTGCGGACGCCGCCCGCAACCGGGCCAAGGTGCTCTCCGCCGCCGCCGAGGTGTTCGCCGCCGGTGATCCGCGGGCGGTCACGATGGAGGACATCGCCCGGGCGGCCGGCATCGGCCGCGGCACGCTCTACCGCCGCTACCCGGACGTCACGTCCATCGCGGCGGCCCTCCTCGACGAGCACGAACGCCGCCTGCAGGAAGAGCTGTTGCGCGGTGCGCCGCCGCTGGGTCCCGGTGCGCCGCCGCGCGAGCGGCTCACCGCCTTCTACGCGGCCATGGTCGACCTGCTGGACACCCACGGCCACTTGGTGCTGGGCGCCGAGACCGGCGGGAAGCGCTTCATCGTCGGCGCGTACGGCTTCTGGCGCGTCCATGTCCTCGCCCTGCTGCGCGAGTCCGGCGCCCCGGACCCGGAGGCCCTGGTCGACAGCCTGCTCGCGCCGCTGGCTCCTGAGGTCTTCCTCCAGCAGCGAGCGCAGGGGGTGACGCCGGACCGTGTCAAGGCGGCACTGGGGCGGCTGGCGAGCGTGCTGGCCGCCGACTGATTCCTAGGGACGGCCGGCCCCACCGCCACCTGGCCGCGCGGTCAGCGCTGGCGGGTGAGGATCCCGGTCGCCTCTCCGGTCCGGTACCGGACACGATGGTCGTCCAGAAGGGTCAGGGTCTGCTCGCCGATGCTCTTGCACCTGCCGGTGGGGATGCTCTCGGTGACCATCGTGTCGAGTTCGATCGTGGTGGAGTCGGCGGCCACGAGGGTGCCCGTTCCCCTGCACTGGATCGTGCTGCCGGTCGCGTTACTGGTGGTGCGTGTGGTGACCATCTCGTCACCGACCTTCCCCTGCCGGATGGTCATGCGCCGATGGTGTTCCCCGGTGTCGTCACTGATCGATCCCTCCCATACGCCCAGGAAGACCGCCGGCACGGCGCTCGTGGGAGAAGAGGACACCGGGGACGCCTCGTTCGGCGCCCGGCCGGGCGGCGGTGTTTCCGGCGGGACGGCGCCCGGAGTCCGGGCCGGGGGAGGGGAGGGGCCCGGACTCTTGGCGGAGGTGGTCCACATCGTGGCCCCGATGCCCAGGACGGGTATCACGATGCCGATGACCCACCAGGCCCATCTGGGCGGGTTGCTCCCCGGGTAGCTCCCCGGGCCGCCTGCCTGCGAGGGCGTCTGTTCGGCCGGCGCCGTCTCCTCGCCACGCGTGTGGGTCACTTCACTCCCCCTCCAGGACCGGACTGCGACAAGGCTAGCCAGCCGAGCGCGGGTCCCCGGCCCGAAAGGGCGGATCCGCCGGCGAGGAGTGCCGCTTCGCCCCGGATGGCCGGCGGGAAACCGTGCACGTCGGGGCCCGGGTCGTCGACCGCGTCCCGGGGAGCCGTCACTCCCCGGGACGCGGCCGTCTGCCCTGCGGTCTGCTCAGCCGGCGGCGAGGAGGGTGAGCGTGTCGATCACGCGGTTCGAGAAGCCCCACTCGTTGTCGTACCAGGCGACCACCTTGACGTGGCGTCCGTCGACGCGGGTCAGCTCCGAGTCGAAGATCGACGAGGCGGGGTTGCCCGTGATGTCGGAGGAGACGAGAGGGTCTTCGGAGTACTCCAGCACCCCCGCCAGCGGTCCCTGCGCCGCAGTGCGGTAGGCCTCCAGGACCTCCTCGCGCGTCACCTCGCGGGCGACGGTGGTGTTGAGCTCGACGATCGAGCCCACCGGGACCGGCACGCGGATCGAGTCGCCCGACAGCTTGCCCGAGAGGTTCGGCAGCACGAGGCCGATCGCCTTGGCGGCGCCCGTCGAGGTCGGCACGATGTTGACGGCTGCGGCGCGCGCCCGCCGGGCATCGCGGTGCGGGCCGTCCTGCAGGTTCTGCTCCTGCGTGTAGGCGTGCACCGTGGTCATGAAGCCGTGCTCGATGCCGGCGAGGTCGTCGAGTACGGAGGCCAGCGGGGCCAGCGCGTTGGTCGTGCACGAGGCGTTCGAGACGATCGTGTGCGCGGCCGGGTCGTAGGCGTCGGTGTTGACCCCGTAGGCGAGCGTGACGTCGGCGCCGTCGGAAGGTGCGCTGACGAGCACCTTGCGAGCCCCCGCCTTGATGTGGCCGCGCGCGGCCTCGGCCGAGGTGAAGCGGCCGGTCGCCTCCAGCACGATGTCCACGCCGAGCTCGGCCCACGGCAGCTGCTCGGGTTCGCGTTCGGCCAGCACCGCGATACGGCGGCCGTCGACGACGAGGACGTTCCCGTCGACGGTCACGGGGCGCCCGAGCCGGCCGGCGGTGGTGTCGTAGGCGAGCAGCCGCGCGAGCGTGGTGGGCTCGGTGAGGTCGTTGACGGCGACGACTTCGAGGTCACTGTCACGTTCGAGCAGCGCGCGCAGCACGTTGCGTCCGATGCGGCCGAATCCGTTGATGGCGATGCGAGTCATGAGCGATGTCCCTTTCGTTCGCCACCAGGTTCGCGCCCGTCGACCGTCCGCGACAGCGGCGAGATCGCCATGGTTCGCAAGGATCCCGCCAGCCGGGGTCCGCGGGGGCCGCTTCCCCTATTCACCTCGGGTGAAGGTGCGCCGGTAGTCGGTCGGGGTGGTCCCGAGGATGCGGTGGAAGTGCAGCCGCAGATTCGACCCGGTTCCGAGGCCGACATCGGCGGCGATCTGCTCGACACTCCGCTCCGAGCGCTCCAGCAGCTCCCGGGCCACGTCGATCCGGGCACGCATGACCCACTGCATCGGCGTGTACCCGGTGTCCTCGGCGAAGCGCCGCGAGAACGTACGCGCCGAGACCCCCGCGTGTTCGGCGAGCGCTTCGAGGGTGAGGGGCTCGCCGAGCCGGTGCAGGGCCCACTCGCGGGTGGCGGCGAACCGCTCGCCGAGCGGCTCGGGCACGCTGCGGGGCACGTACTGGGCCTGGCCGCCGCTGCGGTACGGGGCCGCGACCAGCCGCCGGGCGGCGTGGTTCGAGGCGGACACGCCGAGGTCGTGCCGCAGGATGTGCAGGCACAGGTCGATGCCGGAGGCGGCGCCGGCCGACGTCAGTACGCTGCCCTCGTCGACGAACAGGACGTTCTCGTCGAGCCGGACGAGGGGATACCGGGCGGTGAACGCCCGGGCGTAATGCCAGTGGGTCGTGGCGCGCTTGCCGTCGAGCAGGCCGGTGGCGGCGAGCGCGAACGCGCCGGTCGAGATGGCGGCGAGCCGCGCGCCCCGCCGGTGGGCGGCGACCAGTGCGTCGAGCACGGCCTGCGGCGGGTCGTCGCGGTCGGGAAAACGGTAGCCGGGGACGAAGACGATGTCGGCCCACGCCAGCGCCTCCAGCCCGTGCGTCACGTGGTACGACAGCCCGTCGCCCCCGGTCACGAGGCCGGGTCCGGCACCGCACACCCGCACCTCGTACGGCATGCTGGCGCGGGTCGTGAACACCTGCGCGGGGATCCCGACATCGAGGGGTTTGGCGCCCTCGAGGACGAGAACGGCGACACGGCGGAGAGGGGAAGACGGCACGGTCACGAGGGTACGCGGCGGGGAACGGGGACGGCCGGGGCCGGCGAGCGCGCAGGCCGCGGCCCCGGACGGGAACCGCGGCCGCCGGGATCCGGCACCGCCGCCGGCAGCCGGCACGGCAGACGGGAGTCGGCACCGCCGCGAACCGGCGCCGCCGCCCGGAACCCTCCTGACAGAGCACTGCTAGTACGGCCGGGCCCGAGAGGCGAAGGCCGGGGCCAGCTTGTCCTGGGAGGCACGCGGGAAGGCGACCGTGTTCGGGTCCCCGTCGGAGACGTACCGGCCCGGGCCGGAGGCGAGCTTGTCGAGCCAGCGCGACGAGCCGAACTCGGCGTCCGCGTCCTTCGGCCCCGCCGAACGGATCCGCGGGATCGCGCCGGGGGTGAAGGCCTTGGCGTACGGCGAGACCGAGGGGTTCGCCCCCACGAGGTACACCCCGTCGTGGCGGTATCCGGCTCCCCGTGCGGCGACCCCGTCGGACTCGGGCATGGCCCCGAAGGGCAGGGCGAGCGAGGTGACCCGCGTGCCCGGCGCGGCCGCCTCGATCGCGTGCTGGCCGGCGGTGATGGCCTGCGCGGCGCCGGCCTCGTCCAGGGAGCGCAGGTTCTGATGGCGGTCTGTGTGGTTCCCCACCTCGTATCGGTGCGTCCTCAGCCACGTAAGCGCCTTGGCGGAACCGGTTGCCGAGAAGGCGTCCGCGTTGACGAAGAACGTCGCGACCGGCTTGAACGAGGGGAACTTCTTCGCCGTCTCCGTCAGGATGGCGACAGCGGTGTCCGCTGCCGGTGCGCCGTCCGGGCCGAGCCGCAGCTGGCTGTTGGTCGAATCGTCGAACGTGAGGACCACCGGGTGCGTTCCGGCCGGGATGTCGATGCGGCCCGTCTGGAAGGCCTGCGCGGTGACCGGGACGTAGTTCTCCCGGGCCAGGCGCTCCAGTTCGGCCCGGAAGTCGGCCGGGCTCCGGTCGTACACGCCGGCCGGTTTCGCGGTGAGCTGGTGGTACATCAGAACGGGCACGTCGCCGAGCTCGTCGGCGCCCACTTCCGCCGCGGATCTCGCGGCGCCGTGGGTGGCCGAAGTCGCAGCCGACGGCGCCATCTGTCGCTTTCCGGCGGGCGGTGAGGAGCCCGGGGAGCAGCCTGCGGCGAGCAGGGCGGCGGCGCCGGCCAGGGCGCAGAGCGGAATGAACGGGTGACGCATGCGGGACCCCTCCCGAGGTGGACCGGACGAGCCATACCTACCGGCGACGCGGGTTCCCATATCGCACAGTCCCCTGATCGGCGCAGCCGCCACGCCGGGACGGGCCCCGGCCGTTCGCGTGAAATCCACACGGAACCGAGGATCCGTGCGTCCGTACGGCAATCAATGGAGCATCATCCGGTCACAGCGCTAAGGACGTCATGATGGCCAAGAGGCACATATCCCCCTACTCCTCTTCCTCCGGTCTGCGCCGGCCGGCCCGTCGGCGCGGCTTCATGGCGACGACGGGAGTGCTCGCCCTGGCCGCGGCGGGGGGCGGGGCCTGGGCCTTCCTCGCGTCCGGGCCGGGAGTGGAGGGTCTCGCCGACGGCGCCGTCCTCGATGCCCGCAAGGCCGCGCAGGTCAGCGCCTACCTCGACGCCGAGAGCGCCGGCCGGCGGGAGAAGGTGCACGTCGCTCTCGACGGGGCGACGGTTCCCGTGACCGCGGGGCAGGACGCCCGGCTGCGACTGGGCCTGCCACACCTGACCGAGGGGCGGCACACCCTGGTGGTGGCGGGGGACACGGGTGTTCCCTTCGCCTCGTACCGCAGAGTCGTCGGCTTCACCGTGGACTCCACACCACCCGACCTGAAGGTCGCCGACCCCGCGGTCACGAACGCCGGAGCTCCCGTGACCATCACCGGCAGCGCGTCCGCCGACGCCCGCGTGACCGTCGACGGGAAGAAGGTCCCCGTCGACGGATCCGGGACCTTCAAGGCCACGGTGCCCAAGGGCACCCGCGTGGTGACGATCACCGCTGTCGACCGCGCGGGGAACACCACCACCAAGGCCGTGTCCGCCCGGGGCCGCCGCCCCATGATCCGCGCCGCGCACATCACGGCCATCGGCTGGGGTGACGACACCCTGCGGGGCAACGTCCTCTCCCTGGTGCGCAGCGGCAAGCTCAACGCCGTCGAACTGGACGTCAAGGACGAGGACGGCGAGGTCGGATACGCCTCCCAGGTGCCGCTTGCCCGGCAGATCGGCGCCGCCAAGGGCTACTACGACGCCCGCAAGGCCATCGCCGAACTCCACGCCGCCGGCGCTCAGGTCATCGGCCGCATCGTCGCCTTCCGCGACCCCAAACTCGCGGCGGCCGCCTGGAAGAACGGGAAGCGCGACCAGCTCGTGCTGACCCCGGAGGGACAGCCCTACGACGGCGGGCACTACGGAGCCCTGTCCTTCACCAACTTCGCCGACCCGACGGTGCGCAAGTACAACCAGGACCTCGCCGTCGAAGCGGCTCGGCTGGGCTTCGACGACATCCTCTACGACTACGTGCGCCGGCCCGACGGACCGCTGTCGCACATGAGCTTCCCGGGCATCGGGTCCGCCACCCCGGAACAGTCCATCACCTCCTTCGTCGCCGACACGCGGACCGCCCTGCGTCCGCACGCGGCGTACCTGGGTGTCTCCGTCTTCGGCATCGCCGCGACCCGGCCCACCGAGATCGCCCAGGACATCGGGGCGCTGGCGAAGGTGAGCGACTACATCGCGCCCATGGTCTACCCGTCCCACTGGGGACCGGGGGAGTACGGCGTCGCACAGCCCGACACCGCGCCGTACGCGATCGTGCAGCGCTCGCTCGCCGACTTCGCCCGGCAGGTGAAGGGGACCCAGGCGGAGGTCGTGCCGTGGCTGCAGGACTTCTCGATGGGCAGCACCTACGGGCCGACGGAAGTGGCCGCTCAGATCAAGGCCGCGGCGGCGAACAGGATGAACTCCTTCATCCTGTGGAACGCCGGCGCCCGCTACCAGGGTGCGGCGCTCCAGCAGATCGCCGCGCACTGACAGCGGCGGCAGTTGGCCGGATCCGTGCCGTGTGCGGTTCGGCGCCGCGGGTATGCGCGCGCCATGACCGTAGACAAGACGCCCGTACTGGCCCTGGACTGCGCCGAACCCGAGACGCTCGCCCGGTTCTACGCCGCCCTGCTCGACGCGGAGGTACGGCCCGGACCGACGCCGGACGAGGTGGAGGTGTTCGTCCCGTCGGGCAGCAGGCTCGCCTTCCGCCGAGACGCGGGTTACGCACCGCCGAGCTGGCCCAGGCCGGAGGACGCGCTCCAGGCCCACCTGCGCATCCAGGTTGCGGCGGACGACCTCGACCAGGCCGAACGGGAAGCCGTCTCCCTGGGAGCCCGTCCGGTCGACACGAGCGTCGAGGACGGCCCGCGCCCGGTACGCCGCCTCAGCGATCCGGCGGGGCACTCCTTCGTCCTGGCCGCCGCTCCACCCGCCACGCTTCCCGGAGGGGCGGGACGCCCGTCCTGAGTCCGTGCGTGGCGCCGGCGGGAGCGGCCGGCCCGCGCGGGGCCGTGGACTCTTCCGGTCCACGGCCCCGTACGGCGGTTCAGCCCTCGGCGGCGGTGCGGGCGAGGCGCTGGGCCTCGTCCCTGGTGGACCGCGCGATCGCGTCCTCGTCGACGGTCAGCAGCCGCCCGTTCTCGACGATCTGACGCCCGTTGACGAACGACGCGGTGACCAGGGCCGCCGCGCCGAGGACGAGGGCGATGACAGGGTCGGCGATGGAGGCGTGTGCGAGGGTGTCGAGCTTCCACAGCACCAGGTCGGCGAGCTTGCCCGGCTCCAGGGAGCCGACGCCGTCGGCGCGGCCGAGAACCTGCGCACCGCCGTAGGTGGCGAGGCGCAGGGCCTGGCGCGCGTTGAGTGCGGCCTCGCGATGGGCGCCGAGGCGGTTGATGAGCAGCGCGTTGCGCAGCTCGGTGTGGAGTTCGCCCGACTCGTTGGAGGCGGTGCCGTCGACACCGAGGCCGACCGGCACGCCGGCCTTGAGCATGTCGGGGACGCGGGCGATGCCGGCGGCGAGGCGCGCGTTGGAGGAGGGACAGTGCGCCACTCCGGTCCGAGTGCGCGCGAAGGCTTCGATGTCGGAGTCGTTCATGTGGACGCAGTGCGCCATCCACACGTCCTCGCCGAGCCAGCCCGTCGATTCGAAGTAGTCGGTGGGGCCCATGCCGAACAGCTCGTGGCAGAACTTCTCCTCCTCCACGGTCTCCGAACCGTGGGTGTGCATCCGCACTCCGAGGCGGCGGGCGAGTTCGGCTCCCTGGCTGAGCAGTTCGGTCGAGACGGAGAACGGGGAGCAGGGGGCGACCGCGATCCGGGTCATCGCGTCGAAGGACGCGTCGTGGTGCTTCCTGACGGTCTCCTCGGTGGCGGCGAGGGCACCGTCCAGCGTCTCGACCGCGAAGTCCGGCGGCAGGCCGCCGTCCTTCTCGCTGCGGTCCATGGAGCCGCGGGCGAGGGTGAAGCGGACGCCCATGTCGCGGGCGGCGCCGATGATGGCGCCGGACAGGTCGCCGGAGCCCTGCGGGAAGACGTAGTGGTGGTCCATGGCGGTCGTCACTCCGCCGCGGGCCATCATCGCGAGGGATCCCTGCGCGGCCGCGTGCACCATCGCCTCGTCGATGCGCGCCCAGGTGGGGTACAGGGCGACGAGCCAGTCGAAGAGGTTGTGGTCGGTCGCGAGGCCGCGGGTGATCCACTGGTAGAAGTGGTGGTGGGTGTTGACCAGGCCCGGGGTGACGAGGTGCCCCGTGGCGTCGATGCGCCGGACCACGTCCGTGAGCCCCTCGGGAGCCTTGCCCGGGCCGACCGACTCGATCCTGTTGCCCGCGATGACGAGATGGCCCGAGGCGTACTCGGTGTCCCGGGCGTCGACGGTGGCGATCGCGCAGTTCTCGATCACGGTGCGCTGAGCGGATGCTGCTGTTGCCATGGTGGCGTGTCCTTACTGCTTCGGAGACTCGGATGTCCGGATATGACGTGCGGTGAACGTGTTTGCGGCCGCGCCGCTGAGGGGGAGGCGAGGAGCCGCTCGGCGGGGGCGGATCGACCGCGCCTCTTCGCGACGTGCCGGAGGGCGACGGCGTCGCCGCCCACCCGCCGCGGCGGCGGGAGCAGGCCCGGCCCATGGGAAGACCCGCAGTGCTCGGTGCGGGCGATGCCGTCCTCGTACGCGGCGCGGTCCCACTCGTCGGGGCAGGCGGCGGCGGAGCGCCGGGCCGCGACGTGTCGGGACGTCCAAGGTTCCGGAAACACGCTCCGGCTGTGCATTCTCGGCCTTCCAGTCACCTGCCGGTGGCTTCGGGCCCGGGAGCGCTCACCGGGCTGCGAGAGGAGCGCGGTGGCGTTGGGACGACCCTGGCGGGCGACGGTTTCGTCGCCCACCCGACGGAGCCCGCGAGAACAGGCCCCGCCCCATGGTTTCCACGATCCGAAAGTGTGATTTCGTGCGTGGCGCACCCAAACGTAGGAACTGCCGTCTGGTTCGTCAATAGCCTCCGGCCTCGTGCCCGTTTTGTCCGGGGTCGACGTCCCTGCATGCGCGCCCGGAGCGCCTCCCGGTCTCCAGCGGGAGGCGCTCCGGCAGCACGCCACCGTCCCCGGGGCCGTTCAGTGCCCAGGCTTCTCGTGGCCCGGCTCGTGGCCCTCGTGGTGGCCGGGCTTCCCGGGCTTGACGTGTCCGTCGGGCTTGTGCTCCTTGTGGTGCTTGTCCCGCCGGTTGTGGACGGTGACGGCGACCTGGTGGCCGGGTGTGGCGGCGTCCAGCGTCAGCGGACCGGTGACGGGGTCGCCCGCAAGGACGTAGCCGTCGGGGACACGCGTCTCGACCACGTAGTACTGGCCGTTGTCGAGCGAGGTGAATGCGCAGACGCCCTGCTCGTCGGTGGTGCACTCGTCACCCACGGGGGTGTCGGCGCCGGGGGCCCGGGTCTGCAGGCCGGACGTGCCGTTCGTCTCCCTCCAGAGGCGGAACACGGCTCCGGGAAGGGGCCGGTCCTTCTTGGCGTCCTTCTTCAGGACGCGGATCGAGCCGGGCCGGTCCGACTCCCGCTTCCGGTTGGTGACCGTGACCGCCTTCTCCCGTCCTGTGTCGGCCTCGTCGAGTTCGAAGACCGTGACGGGACTGCCGGAGGGTTCGTACCCGTCCGGAAGGCCGGTCTCGCGCCAGTAGTACGTCTCCCGCACCGGCAGGCTGACCCGGCAGGTGCCCCGTCCGTCGGTCACGCAGACCGCGGACAGCCGGGTGTCGGCGTTCCCACCCGTGCTCTGCAGCCCCGTCACGTCGTTGGTCTCCCGCCACAGTTCGAAGCGGGCTCCGGGGAGGACCGCCCCGGTGCCCTCGTCCCGTTTGGTGAGCACCACCTCGCCGGTGGGGACCGGCGGCGTCTGCCAGCGGTTGACCGCCGTGAGGCTCACCCCGGCTCCGGCGTTCTCCCGCGTCAGCTCCAGCCGGCGGACCGGCTCGTCGGGGAGCAGGTACCCGGGCGGCGCCGCGGTCTCGCGCCAGTAGTACGTACCGATCTCCTCCTCGCGGCTGCACAGGCCGTCGGAGCCGGTGGTGCAGTCGGACACCTTGGTGTCGGGGCTCCGGCCGCCGGTCTGGAGGCCCTCGGTGCCGTTCGTCTCCCGCCACAGCTCGAAGACGGCCCCGGCCAGCGCGCTGCCGTCCTCGTCGTGCTTGACCACGGACACGTTCCCGGTGACGGGCGGCACCGCCGTGCACGAGGGAAGGTCGCCGTTGAAGGGGTACGCGTGGAATTCCGCTCCGAGACCCGTGGTTTCGGTCGGGCTGGTGTGCGTCATGCTGCCGGCGGTGAGGAAGCGGCCGTTGAGGCCGATCACGGAGACGGTGGCCACGGAGGTCCGGGGGCCGATCAGGACGCTGCCGCCGAGCTGCGCCGAGCCCGCGATCTCGGCGGTGTCGGCGCCGGGGAAGTTCCACAGCAGCCGCTCGCGCAGCCCGGCGGGCAGGAGCACGTTGTTGACGCGGACCGTGGGGGAGGAGCCCAGCACGTTCACGAGGACGGTGGCGCCGGCCGGAACGCCCTCGAAGCGGATCGTCTGCTGGGCCGTGCCCGGGCCCGACAGGTCCCGGGAGACGGTGAAGACCTGCAACGGGGAGGTTCCGTTGCCGGTGAAGACGGTCTCCTGAGGGGTCCACGTGGTGGTACCGGTCGCCACCTGGCCGGCGTAGCAGTCGCTCGCGGCGGTGAGGCGGTCCCGCAGGACGGTGTAGGGGGCGGCCGCGTCCGGGTCGTGGGTGAGCGTGCCGGTCGCGGTTCCGGTCAGGGCCGCCCCGTAGCGGATCACGCCCCCGTCGGCCAGCAGCCGCTGGCCCGAGGCCACGCGTACGTCGTTCCCGGCGGTCAGGAAGTCAGAGCCGTTCGACGGGGGCACCCGGGAGCCGACTCCGGCGATGCCGACGTTGTAGACGTTGCCGCCGGCGCTCTTGTTCATGTCGAAGTCGCCGAGGACGACGACCTTGCCCTCGGCCTCGGCGGCGCCGCGACGGACCAGCATGTTGCCGCCGACGAAGACGTTGATGTTGTTGTCCCGGCCGGTGAAGGGGAGGTTGTTGGGTTCCGGCCAGAACGGCGGACAGGCTTCGCCGGGTCCCGTACCGGGGATGCACGGCCCCAGACCGCTGGGCAGCGGGGCCCGCAGGGCGTGTGCGGCCGCCGGGCCGGCGCCGTGCCCGGCGGCAAGGGCGGTGGGCGACCCGACGGCGGCCAGTACGATCCCCACGGCCAGCCCGAGGGCCCGGTTTCCTGCTGACATGACGCTCCGTCCGTTACGGCACTGCTCACGCTGATGCCCTGACAGACTGTGGGCGCGGTGAGGCACGACGGCCGGAGGACACTCCTCCGCTACGGAATCCCGGTACGACAATCACTCACTTGCCGGGCGTTCCGTGCGGGCGAAGCGGGCCGGCTTCGGCTGGGAGCGTGCATGTACCTAATCCCGGAGGGCCGTCGTGCGGCGGATGCCGTATGCGGCGGCGCCGAGGAGCAGTACGGCCGCACCCGTGATCACGGAGGGCAGCGGCAGGGCGAAGGCCAGGACGAGGCAGCCGACGAGGCCGAGGGCGGGGACGATCCGGGCCGGACGGCCCTCGGAGGGGCTCAGGGTCCATGCCGAGGCGTTGGCGACGGCGTAGTACGCCAGGACTCCGAAGGAGGAGAAGCCGATCGCGCCGCGCACGTCCGTGGTCGCGGCCGCTACGGCGACGACGGCGCCGACGAGGAGTTCGGCACGGTGGGGGACCTTGAACTTCGGGTGGACCGCGGCGAGGGCGTGGGGGAGGTGGTGGTCGCGGGCCATGGCCAGGGTGGTGCGGGAAACACCGAGGATGAGGGCGAGCAGGGAGCCCAGGGCGGCGACGGCGGCGCCGACGCGTACGACGGGGACGAGCCAGTCGGCGCCGGCCGCACGCGCGGCTTCCGTGAGCGGGGCCCCGGCCGCGGCGAGGCCGCCCGGGCCGAGGACCAGCAGGACGGACACGGCGACGGCGGCGTAGACGACGAGGGTGATGCCGAGCGCGATCGGGACGGCGCGGGGGATGGTGCGGGCGGGGTCGCGGACCTCTTCGCCGAGGGTGGCGATGCGGGCGTAGCCGGCGAACGCGAAGAAGAGCAGCCCCGCGGCCTGGAGGACTCCCCCGGCGGTCGCGTCCGTGCCGATGTCCAGACGGGCCGGATCCACGGCGCCGGAGGTGAGGCAGGCGATCACGACCGCGGTGAGCACCGCGAGGACGAAGGCCACGAAGATGCGCGTGAGCAGGGCGGACTTCTGGACGCCGGCGTAGTTGACCGCGGTCAGGGCCACCACGGCGGCGACCGCGACCGCGTGGGCCTGGCCGGGCCAGATGTAGCTGCCGACGGTCAGGGCCATCGCCGCGCAGGAGGCGGTCTTGCCCACCACGAACGCCCAGCCGGCCAGGTAGCCCCAGAACTCGCCGAGGCGCTCCCGCCCGTAGACGTAGGTGCCGCCGGAGGCCGGGTAGAGGGCGGCGAGCCGGGCCGAGGAGGTGGCGTTGCAGTAGGCCACGACCGCCGCCAGAGCGAGGCCGAGCAGCAGGCCCGAGCCCGCAGCGCGGGCCGCCGGAGCCAGGGAGGCGAAGATCCCGGCGCCGATCATCGACCCCAGCCCGATCAGCACCGCGTCCGGTACGCCGAGGTGCCGGTGGAGCTCGTCCGGCAACCCGGAGACGGGGGAAGGCGTGCTGCTCAAGTGAGTCTCTCCTTGACGGATGCGCCCGCGGACAGGTTCCGCGGTCCGCGGGCACGATAAGGGATCGAGTTGAACACCCCGGCCGTTCGTCCGGCCACGGGGACGGCGGCCGGGCTCGGGCGGGTGGACGTCAGCCGTTGCGCGCGGTCACCAGGCCGGATTCGTAGGCGAAGACCACGAGCTGGGCACGGTCGCGGGCATGGAGCTTGGCCATGGCCCGGTTCACGTGGGTTTTCGCGGTCAGCGGGCTGATCACCATGCGGTCCGCGATCTCGTCGTTCGACAGGCCCTGCGCGACGAGTACGACGGCTTCGCGTTCGCGGCCGGTCAGCCCTCCCGGAGCCGGTGCCGTGGTGGCGGGCAGCGGCCGGCTGACGTACCGATGGATGAGCTTGCGGGTGATCGAGGGCGCCAGCAGGGCGTCACCGCGCGCGGCAACGCGGACGGCGTGCAGGAAGTCCTCCGGCACGATGTCCTTGACGAGGAATCCGGCGGCGCCGGCGCGCAGGGCGTCGAAGACGTATTCGTCCAGGCCGTAGTTGGTGAGGATGACGACGTGCACCCCGGCCAGGGCCGGGTCTGCCGCGATGCGCCGGGTCGCCTCGATGCCGTCCATGACCGGCATCTGGATGTCGACGAGCGCGATGTCGGGCACGTGCCGCCTGGCGAGCTCCAGCCCTTCGTCGCCGTCGGCGGCCTCGGCCACCACCTCGATGTCGTCCTCCAGGTCGAGGAGCGCCCGGAATCCGCTGCGGAGGAGCGGCTGGTCGTCGACCAGCAGGACACGGATCACGACGTCTGACCCACGGGAAGTTCGGCCTGGACGCTGAAGCCGCCCTCGCCGCGCGGTCCGGCGCGCAGCCGGCCGCCGAGGGCGGTGACGCGTTCGCGCATGCCGAGCAGCCCGACGCCGGGCGCCGGGGAGGTGCCCGGTGCGGCCTTGCCGTCGTCATCGACGCGTATGGCGAGGACGTCCGGACGGCAGTCGATCCGGACCGACGCCGTGGCCGCGTCCGCGTGACGGGCGACGTTGGTGAGCGATTCCTGAACGATGCGGTAGACGGTGCGTTCCACCGCGGCCGGTACGTCGTGCCGTCGGCCTTCGATCGTCAGCGTCGCCTCCAGGCCGATGGCACGGGCCCGCTCCACCAGTTCCGGGACGTGGTCGAGCCCGCGCGGCGGGGCCGTGTCGTCGTCGCGCAGCGCCTCCAGCGTCGCGCGCAGCTCCCGGGTCGCCTCACGTCCGGCCTCCTGGATCGCCAGAAGGGCCTCCGGCACCCGTTCGCCGCGCTTGCGGGCGACGTGGACGGCGACCTCGGCCTGCACCTTGATCACCGAGATCTGGTGGGTGAGCGAATCGTGCAACTCCCGTGCGATGCGCAGCCGTTCCTCGTCGGCGCGGCGCATCGCGGTCTCCTCCCGGGTGCGCTCGGCCTCCTCCGCCCGCCGCTCCGCCTGCCGCAGAGCCTCGCCCGCGGCGCCGGCCGCGATCAGCCAGGCGATCTCGAGGGCACCCCGGGCCTGCGCGAACGCCTCACCCGCGCTGTGCAGGCCCGAGGCCAGGGCCGCGAGGGGGAGAGCCGCCAGCATGATCACGCTCGCCGCCACCGTGAGGGTGCGGTGTCCCGCCCGCACTGCGGCGTACACCGCGAACAGGTACGCGACGACGGGCACGTCGAAACCGGCCGCCTGGTAACCCACCGCGCACAGCCCGGTGACCGCCAGGACCGGGAGCGGAGCCCGGCGTCGCGCGGCCAGCGCCAGCCCGCCGGCCGCCAGCAGCACGTACCCGAGCAGGTGGAGGCCGGTCGCGGAGTGCTGCCCGGACAGCCCGGTGACCAGCAGCGCCGCCGCCACGCCTACGGCGACCGCCCAGTCTTCGACACCGGCCGGGAGGCCGAACCGTCCTCTGTTCATGCGCGCACCCTAGCCGGATGCCGCCCTGGGGCGAGTCCCGCTCACGGATGAGCGGCCGACTACCGCGTACGCAGTACTTTCGCGGCTTCTGCCGCGTCCGCGGCAGCCGGGTGCGCCGTCGGCGGCAGCGCCAAGTGCCTGCCGCGGCAGGACGACCGGCGCGGGGCCGGCGGACATGCTCGGACTGCGTCCAGTCGTAGCAAGAGAAGGAGCACCTCCCATGTCCGTTCGTCGCCTGTCCACCGCCGCCGCGTCCGCCGCCATCGCGGGTATCGGGCTCGCCGCACCGGCGTCGGCACACACCTCGGTCCAGTCCGCCGCCGCCACCGTCTACGGCCCGACCTTCGATCGCATCTGGGCCAGCGCGGCCGCGCTGCTGGCGGTGGCCGCCGTGGTCGTCGGCAGGCTGGCCCTGACCCGCTCCGCCCGTCGTACCGGAGAGGGCAACGGGGAGAGGAAGGCCGTCGTGGCCTTGGCGGCAGGGCTGATCGCCCTGGTCAACGGCGGGCTGGTGCTGGCCACCGCCGATGGTGGTCCCGGCACCGGCAACGGGGTGGTCGCGGGCGCCGGGGCCCTGGTGCTGGGCCTGCTCGCCACGGTCCTCGGCGGGTTGGCCCGAGCCCGCTACCGCCGCGCCAGCTGACCGCGGCGTCCACGAGCGCACGTCCGGCTCACCGGTTTTCGCGGGCGCCGTCGTGTGTGGCGTGTGTGGCGGTGTACCGGCCCGGGTCGGCGTCGAAGGCGGCCGCGCAGTGGGCGGAGCAGAAGAAGTACTCGCCGGTGTCGGTCCTGCGGTGCTCCGCGGCGTCCGCCGGGTCGATCCGCATACCGCACACGGGGTCCACGACCCGGCGTGCGGTACCCGCGGTGACGGGGCGGCTGGGGGATTTCGGGTGCTCGGCCGGAGTCTCGACCCGGGGCTGAACCCGCGCCGGTGCGCCGTGCGGCAGGGGAGCGGGGCTCCACCGGCGCAGGCGGGAGGCGTTGGTCACGACGGACAGGGAGCTCAGCGCCATCGCTCCGGCGGCGATGATCGGGCTCAGGCGGATGCCCCACAGCGGGTAGAGGACGCCGGCGGCGAGGGGGACGCCGACGGCGTTGTAGACGAGGGCGAAGAACAGGTTCTGCCTGATGTTGCGCATGGTGGCGCGGGAGAGGCTGACGGCGGTGACGACTCCGGTGAGGGAACCGGAGATCAGGGTGATGTCGGCGGCCTCGATGGCGACGTCGGTCCCGGTGCCGATCGCGAGGCCCACGTCGGCGGCGGCCAGTGCGGGGGCGTCGTTGATGCCGTCGCCGACCATGCCGACGGTGCGGCCTTCAGCCTGGAGACGGCGGATCTCGTCGGCCTTGTGCTCGGGCAGTACTTCGGCCAGCACCCGGCCGATGCCGACCTGGGCGGCGATCGCGGCGGCGGTACGCGCGTTGTCGCCGGTGAGCATGACCACCTCGATGCCGAGGCGTCGCAGGGCCGCGATGGCGTCCGCGGAGTCGTCCTTGACGGTGTCGGCCACCGCCAGGACCCCCGCCGGCCTGCCGTCGATCCCGGCGAGCACGGGCGTCTTCCCCTCGGCCGACAGGCGCGCCGCCTCCGCGCCCAGCGAGCCGGTGTCGATTCCGGCGCCGGCCAGGAGGCGGGCGGTGCCCACGAGGACCGCGTGGCCGTCGACGGTCGCCCTGACGCCCTGGCCGGTGACGGAGTCGAAGCCGGAGACGGAAGCGGAAGCGGAAGCCGCGGTCATCCCGCGTTCTCGGGCGCCGCCGACGATGGCCTGTCCGAGCGGGTGTTCGCTCGGTTCCTCGGCCGCGGCCACCAGGCGCAGCAGCTCGGCCTCGTCGGTGCCGTCGGCGGTGTGGACGTCGGTGAGGACGGGCTTTCCGGCGGTGACGGTGCCGGTCTTGTCGAGGACGACGGTGTCGAGCTTGTGGGCGGTCTCCAGGGCCTCGGCGGAGCGGATGAGGATGCCGGCCTGGGCTCCCTTGCCGGTGCCGACCATCACCGACAGGGGGGTGGCCAGCCCGAGTGCGCAGGGGCAGGCGATGATCAGCACGGCGACGGCCGAGACCAGGGCCAGGGTGAGGGCGGGGGCGGGCCCGACGGTGAACCAGACGGCGAACGTGGCGACGGCGATGGCGATGACAGCGGGCACGAAGTAGGCGGAGACGGCGTCCGCGAGACGCTGGATGGGCGCCTTGGACGCCTGCGCCGCCTGCACGAGACGGATGATCTGGGCGAGCATCGTGTCCGCGCCGACTTTGGCGGCGCGTACGCGCAGGGAGCCGGTGGTGTTGACGGTGGCGCCGACGACCGTGTCCCCGGCGCGTTTGGTGGCCGGCATCGGCTCGCCCGTGACCATCGATTCGTCGACCGCGGAGGATCCGCTCAGTACCTCGGCGTCGACCGGGATCTTCTCTCCCGGCCGGATCACGATCTCGTCGCCGACGGCCACGTCCTCGACGGGGATCTCGCTCTCGGTCCCGTCCCGTACGACACGCGCGGTGCGGGCCTGGAGCCCGAGCAGGGAACGGATGGCCTCGCCCGTGCCGGCCTTCGCACGGGCCTCCAGCAGCCTGCCGAGCAGGATGAGGGTGAGGATGACGCCGACGGCCTCGTAGTACACCTCGCGTACGTCCTCCGGCAGCAGGCCGGGGGCGAGGGTGACGAGGAGGCTGTAGCCGTAGGCGGCGCTGGTGCCGAGGGTGATGAGCGAGTTCATGTCGGCGCTGCGGTGGCGCAGCGCGAGCCAGCCGGTCACGTGGACCGGCCACCCGGTGTAGACCATCACCGGGGTGATCAGGGCCAGCTGGAGCCAGTGGTTCAGCATCCATCCCGGTATCCACTCGGCCCCGAAGAGCTCGTGCGCCATCACCGCGAACAGCACCGGGGCGGTGAGGACCGCACCGGTCACGACCCTGCGGGTCAGATCCGCGATCTCCGCCTGCCGCTCGGCGGCGTCGGCGGCCTCGGCCTGGGCCGCCGACCGCTCCACGGCGGCCGAGGCCGAGGCTGGGGTCGCCGGGGCGCCGCTCGACGGGGTGGCGGCCCGGTCGGCCGCCGGCGGTGGCGGCGGTGACGCGGTTTCCGGCCGGCCGTCCGGTTCGACGAGCAGGGTGCCGTGGATCATGTTCATGCCGCAGGCGAAGCCGAACGTCCCCGGTTGGTCCGGGTTCAGACGCACCGTGGTACGTGTGTGTGCGGGCAGCCCGGCACTCGCGTGCAGGTCCGGGAACACCACCCGGGAGGTGCACTCCCCGGACTCCTGGCGGTCGAAGACCAGCTCCAGCGGCGTGCCCTGGCGGACCTTGATCAGGTTCGGGCTGTAGCCGCCCCGCACGACCACGTCCACCCGCTGCACCCCGTCCTCCAGCCGGGCGGATCCGGCCCGGCGGGGGCCGAAGAAGTACCAGCCCAACCCGCCGATCACGGCCACCGCGGCCACCACGACCACCACGTCAAGGGAGTCCATGGGTCCTCGCCTCCCGGTTCGGCCCGTCCCTTCCAGCATGCGCCCGCTCCCGGCCCTCCGCGCAGGGCCCCGCCGACCGGCGGGACGCGCCGGTGGCGGGGAGGCGCGACCCCGAGTGCGTGGCTGGTCGCGGCTGCTGGCCGAGGAGACCGGCGCGGATCAGGGCGTTCCCGATCGCGGATTCCGGGCTGCCGAAACCGGAATCGCAAATCGTACAATTCGGGTATGGAGCCGGTGAAGCCTCGGACCAGCTGGACGTTCGTCACGCACCACGCCCGGATCCTCGCGATGATCCTCGCGGATCCGGAGACGCGGTTGCGGGACATGGCCGAGACCTGCCGGATCACTGAACGGGCGGCCCAGGCCATCGTCGCGGATCTGGAGAGCGCCGGGTACCTGACCCGGGTACGGAACGGCCGCCGCAACCGTTACGCGGTCACCCCCGGGACCCTTTTCCGCCACCCGGCGGAGGGGGCCCATCAGATCGCCAACCTCTTGCAGCTGCTGATCGGCCTGGGCCCGGCGGCCCGACCGGCCGGCGGCGCCCCTCCCACGGCCGGTGACCGTCGTGAGCGCGACCGCGCGGCTGATCCGCGCGCCGCAGGCGGTCACCGGGCCGCACCCCTGTCCTGCCAGGCCTTTCCCCGCGTATCGGGGCGGTGAAGGGAGCAAGGCCATGACCTCATATGCCGAACGCGTCGCCGTGGTCTTCGAATCGGGGCCCCGGGTGCTGGCCCGGTTGAGCGGCGAGATCGATGTGGACCATGCGGCCGGCCTGCGGGAAGCCCTCACCGCGGCCCTGTCCGCAAGCCGCGGCGGTCTCGACATCGACCTGGCTGACGTCACCTTCTGCGACAGCTCGGGCCTGCACGTCCTGCTGGACTTGGACGAGCTGGCCCAGGAGACCGGGAAGACCGTCGTCCTCACCGCACTCAGCCGCCCGGTCACCCGTCTGCTGAGCGTCACCGGCGCCGAGCGTCTGCTGACCGTCCACCCTCCACACCTGCAGGTGACGGCCAGGCGCTACGGGCCGGCCGTGACTTCAGTCCCGCCGGGCGGCTCTCTCCCAGGAACGGTGCGGTGACGGACGCCCGCGCGGACACCGTGGCCCCGCGCCGATGACGCGACGAGGCGGGCGGAGGACTCGTCCAGTCGATCGAGCGCGTGTCGGTCGAGCCCGGGCGGCAAGTCGTCCATTGAAATGGCCGTGAATGAGCGTCCGGGTCCTGCGCGAGACGTGACACGTGGTGCGGACGATCGAGGTGACCCGGTGCAGACGTTCCTTCCCTACCCGTCGTTCCAGGACTCGGCGGCGGTTCTCGACGTCCGGCGGCTGGGCAAGCAACGCGTCGAGGCGCTCCAGGTGCTGCGCGGGCTGATCGTCCCGGGCTACGGGTGGCGCCGGCACCCGGCCGTGCGCATGTGGGCCGGGTACGAGGAGGCCCTCGTACGGTACGGACTGGACATCTGCCTGACCTGGACGGCCGAGGGACGCGGTGACACGTGCGCCGTCACCCTCATGCGGGACTTCCGGTCGTGGCTGCCGGGCGGGGAGCCCAGGACGCAGGAGCGGCTGGCCGAGGAGGGCGAGCTGCCCCCGTGGCTCGGCGCTCCGGACTTCCACCGCAGCCACCAGTCCGCCCTGGTGCGCAAGGACCCGGACTTCTACCGCCCGCACTTCCCCCGCGTGGCGGACGACCTGCCGTACGTCTGGCCCGCCTCCGACCGCGACACCCGGCCGGCGTGAGCACCCGGAGGCGGCCGGGAGCCACCGTCCGCAACCCCTGGCGAACGGCCGCCCCGCCGCCCCGCCGCGCACGACGGCCGGGGCGGCGAGGGGACCGGGCGGGGGCTCCGTGGTCAGCGATCGAGGAGAGCGATGCGGATGGCTCGCTCGACGTGGGCGGCGGCGTTGGCGTGGCCTTCGGCGTTGGGGTGGACCAGGGTGGCGCGCTTGCCGAGGAGAGCGCAGTTCAGCAGGGTGCCGGGGACCCCGGCGGGCCAGTAGTCCGCCGCGTCGCCGCAGATGCCCTCCACCCACTTGTCTTCGGCGGGCTGGCAGGCGTCGTGGCCCACGCTGGAGGAGTAGACATCGACGTAGCGGTCGCCGAAGAATTCGGTGACCCGCTTGATGGTGCTGTTCAGCTGCTTGAGGACGTCGTCACGCAGCCAGTCGACGTCGGCGTGCGTGATCGAGCCGAGCTCGTTGAGGGAGAGGCGGTTGCAGGAGCCGGCTTCCTCCGGCAGGACCGCCGGGTAGCCGACCGTGATCACCTTGCCGTTGGGTGCGGCCTGGTGCACCAGGGCCAGCATCTCGATGTACTCGTCCTGGACTCGGGCGAGCTTGTCCTGGATGTTCTCCTCGCCCTGGGGCGGGTTGGTGTAGTACTCGCGGCAGGACTTGTTGGCCGCACCCTGTTCGAGGCACTTGAGGAGCATGCCGCCGAAGGGCAGGCTGTTGCCGCCCACGCCGATGGTGACGATGTCGGTCTGCTCGTTGAGGCTGGCCCGCTTGATCTGGGGGTCCACCGCGGGCCAGCCGTCGGCGGGGGGCTGGACCGGGCTGATCGGCGTCTGGTTGTCCTTGGCGATGTGGGCGATGGCGGCGTTGCCGCAGCTGACGTTGGTCAGGTTGACGGGCTTGCCCGGAGGGAACTCCGCGAGCTCCCGCTCGACCAGGCCGGGGTATGCGTCAGAAGTGCGGTCGCAGCCGTCCCGCGACGCATCGCCCAGCGCGGGCAGCGGCTCGCCGACGAAGCCGCCGGCGGTGTACGAGTCGCCGAGCGCGGCCCACTCGTACTGATCGGCCGCACCGGCCGTGCCGGAAGGCACGAGGGCGGACGCGGCCAGCACGAGCCCGACGGCCAACGCCCGCGTGCGCAGGCGGGAAACAGGGTGTCGCATGGATCCTCCGGGGTCAGCAAAGAAACCCGGGGCCGGAACGTGGCTCCCGGGCGGGCGGAAGGCGCCTCGGCCAAGATCATCCAGGTCGTCGGCCTGCCCATGCGACGAATCGGGCCTACCACCCTCGATGGAGGTAAATGGTCAGATCATTCGCGCCGTCACATGCCGTCCTCTGTGTCGGAGGCACGGCCGATATGCGGTCTGTCCCGTCGGGTCCCCCGGTGGCAGACTCCACGATCATGGCGAACAGCGGACTGTGGGTCGGCATCCTCACTGCGCTGACGGCACTCGGGGCCAGCTGCATCACGGCACGGGCGACCTCGGGCGCGGCGCTGGCCCAGGCCCGAACAACCGCGAGGGCACAGGCACTTCGTGAGCAGCGCGACCGCCGTCGATCCACCTACCTGGAAATGATGAACTGCGCGCACGCGTTCAATGAAGTCACCTGGCAGATCGACGACGTTGACGCGGCGCCTGACCGCGGGACCAAGGACCGGCTCCTGACGCGGATGTATGAGCGCATCGGCCCGGCCATCGGGAAGATGAACAAGGCGACCCATGAGGTTCGGCTCGACGGTCCTGCCGAAGTCTCCGCCGCGGCGGAGGAAGTGCGGCAGATGGCGCGACGGGTGCAGCCGCTGCTGAAGGCGCTCGTCGGTGACGGCGGTCCACAGCGGAGACGCGACTACGACGCTGCCTACCGGGATTTCCGGGACGCCCACGTCCAGTTCATCGGCCTCGCGCGGCAAGCGTTGGAGGTCGAGGAGGAAGGATGCTGACCTCCCGGCTGCGCCCTCCATGCCGGTCGCACCGGCGCGGCCCCCCGTCGTGCCCGTGCCGCCCAGCGTGGTCGGCCGGGGCGGCGCCGTACGCAAGACCGCGGGCGCGGCGGGGATGCCGCTGCGCTCTAGGGTGGGCTCATGGATCTTCATGCCGAACTGATCGAGCACCCGTATTCCGTCTACGAGCGGCTTCGGGACACTGCGCCCGTGTGCCGGATCACGGGCACCGATGGCACTCCTGCGTGGCTGGTCACGCGCTACGACGACGTCCGTGAGGCGCTGGCCGATCCCAGGCTCTCCCTGGACAAGAAGAATGCGGCGGAGGGGACGTACCGCGGCTTCGCTCTCCCGCCGGCGCTGGACGCCAACCTGCTCAACATGGACGCTCCGGATCACACCCGGATCCGTGGACTGGTGGGCCGGGCCTTCACCTCACGGCGGGTGGAGCGGTTGCGGGCACCGATCCGTACGACCGCCGACCGCCTTCTCGACAAGCTGGGTCCGGCCGGGACCGCGGACCTGGTGGCCGAGTACGCAGTGGCGCTTCCGGTCATCGTGATCTGTGACTTGTTGGGGATACCTGAAGAGCGTCGCGTGGACTTCCGCAGCTGGACCGATGCCCTGGTCGCGCCGGACCCCGCCCGGCCGGCGGCCGTGAAGGAGGCGCTGGTGGCGATGCTCGGCTTCCTCACCGGGCTCGTGGCGCACAAGCGCAGCGAACCGGCCGACGACCTGCTGTCCGATCTGATTGCCGTCCGGGACGCCGACGGGGACCGCCTGAGCGAGGACGAACTGCTGTCGGTGGTCTTCCTCGTCCTGTTCGCCGGCTACGAGAACACGGCCCAGCTCATCGGCAACGCCGTCCACACCCTCCTGCGGCAACCGGACCACCTGGCCCGGCTCCGCAAGGACCCTTCCCTGCTTCCGGCGGCGGTCGTCGAACTCGCCCGGCTCGAGGGACCCGCCCTCCTCGCGATCCGCAGGTTCCCGACCGAGGACGTCACCATCGCCGGGGTCACCGTTCCGGCGGGGGAGACGGTGCTCCTGTCCCTCGCCGCCGCCAACCGGGACCCGGCACGCTTCCCGCACCCCGGGGCGCTGGACTTCGACCGTGACACGAGCGGCCACCTGGCGCTCGGGCACGGTATCCACTACTGCATCGGCGGACCCCTGGCGCGCGCCGAGACGGAGATCGCCCTGGCCGCCCTCCTGGAGCGCTACCCCACGCTGGAACTGGTGGACCCGGCCCCCCGGTGGCGCCGGTCGCTGCGCGCGCGGGGCCTGGAGAAGCTGCCGGTCCGGTACCGAGCGGTGCTCGAATCGGCTTGAGCCCTGCGGGGTTTCCGGTGGGTCACCGGCCGGTGGCGGGTCAGGTCACTGGGGGCGGGCCGCCGGTGACGAGTCCGAACCCGCCCGACAGTACGGCCCTGCCGCCGCCTCGGAGGCGACGGCAGGGCTCGCGCGACACCGCGACCCGGCAAACCTCTCCGGCCGAACCCCTAGCTGTATTGGCCCGCAGCCACAGCCTTCTTCTGGCGGAGTCGTTCACGCAGGGTGCCGACCATGGGGAGCGTCAGGCCCGCGAAGAGGAAGAGCACCGCCAGGCCGCTCAGGGTGGGGCTGATGAACTCCTCGGCCTTCAGCGACCACGGGTGGTCGAGGGTGAAGAAGATGATGTAGCTCCCCTTGGTCAGTGCGTACGCCAGTCCGAGGGCGGCCGCCACGGCGGACAGGGAGAACCCGACGCCGCTCCAGGGGCGGATCCCCCAGTTGCGCCGTGCCGTCCTGCCGCACATGAACGCCAGCTCCCCGCAGGTGATCATGACGTAGGAGAGGTAGAGCAGCAGATAGGCCGCGATCTTCGGGTCGTCGACGTAGGCGGTGGTGAACTCGACGTCGGGTGCGTTCGTCGCCAGGAAGAGCGGCACCATGATCGCCAGCTCGACCGCGGCGGCGAAGCCGCGCTGGAAGATCGCCGACCTCACGTACTCGGGGCGGTAGGCCAGGTCCACCATGGTGATCTGCAGTGCGGCACACCACAGGATCGCGCAGACGTGGGCCACGAGTTTGCCGAAGTTGGCGACGCCGGTGGTCTCCTGTGCGGCCTGCGCGACCACGGGGACGGCGCACAGGACGCCCACGGTGCACACCCCGAACGCCGTGGCGATGGCCCATGTGGAGATCCGCGGGTTTCCCAGGGCCCTCCGCGTGCAGAGCACGGTGACCAGCAAACCGGCCACCGTGCACGTCCCGAAGACTATGCCGTCCACTGCCTACAGCCCTTCCAGTGAATCGGCCGCATACCGCGCGGCCTCGTCCGTACTCCGCCGTCGTCGGCGCTTGCTCGGCGGCGTCTCGGCCGCACTGCGCGGAACCCCGTCCAGGCCGAGTTGGGCCCTTCGCCGTTCCAAGTCCGTGATGACGCCCGCCAGCTCACTGTGCGGGAGACCGCGCAGTAGCGCCAGGACGTGTCGCGCGAGAGGGTCCTCGAACGCCTCGAGCGCCTCAAGATCGTCATAGGTGCCGTGCGGGAGCAGGTGAGCGGGTGGGACGCCCAGAGCTTCGCACAGGGCCAGGAGCGTGCCGACGGTCGGGTTGTCCTGGGAGCCGTTGGCGATCTTGGCGATGGTGGCGAAGGAAACGGACGGATGGCCGCCGGGCAGGGCGTCGACGGACTCCGAGAGCGACCGCGATGTGTGGCCACGGCCTCGCCGGCCGGCCATGAGGGCCTTGAGTTTGTCCGCGATCGACAAACGGCTGTTGCTCACCTCGGGCGCGAGGTGCCGCTCACGGCCCCAAGGAGGTCCCGCTGATGAATGCACACAACCACGTACCGGTCTCTCGCTCTGCCTGCCCTGTGCTTGTGTACTTTAGTTGACACGATGGGGTGTGCAAGGCAGGATCCCGATCAGGAACGCAACCTTGCGCACCCGCGTGCGTGTACAGGCTGTCAGGCCTGCGACCAGGGAATATCGAGCTGCCGCGGCGGCCCTCGATCCGTGGCGGCCCGGCAGCCGGACACGGCGGAGAGACCGGCCGGAAGCGGCCGTACATCCGGCAGTTCGCGCCTGCCGCTCGGTGCTGCACCACACAGGGGGAGAGTTGAGTCCGCAGTTGGCATCCAGGGCCGACGGCCGCAGGCCGGCAGCCATGGCGCGGGAGGCGCGTCCTCCGGCGGTGGGATTCCGGCCGCCGCCCAGCACGCCCGAACGCTCCTTCCGCACAGTGCGTCGCGCAGGCGCGATGCCGCTTCCGTACGGGCGCCCCGTGCTCGCGGGAGATCAGGCGTGAGGTCGTGACCGGGGTGCTGATGCCGGCCTCGAAGGCGGCACGGGCACCCCGTACGCGACAACTTCCGGACCGCTTCGAGGAGCGCTCGATGCCAACCCTGGGCGCACTGCCCACCCTGGGCACACTGCCCTCCCGCAACCCCGAACTCGAACTGACACTCGTCAGCCGGTGCAGCGTCGCCGCCCAGGCGACAGAGGTCACGGGCGTCTTCTCCGTGACCCCGGAAAAGCTCCTGGAGGAAGGGGCACCGGCCACGCTGGCCGGCGGCGTCCTGGTCCTGATCACGGGCTCGGCCCCCTTCCGGCTGCGCGGCCGCATCACCACGGTGCTCGAGGTACTGCTCCAGCGCATGAGCCGTGACCGCAGCGCCGGACTGATCGTCAGCGCGCAGCCCAGTTCCCGCCAGCCGTACCCCCAGTCCGTCGTCGACCTGGCCGAGAGGCTGGGCATCCCCCTCCTCGCCACCACCGCGCCGGTGGAGCAGTGGCAGGGGGTGCACGAGGGCATCCAGCAGTTCCGGCTCACGTTCGCCGAGCGCCGGGCCACCCAACTCGCCTCACTCGTACAGGAACTCCCGGCGCGGCTCGCCGACCACCGGGCGATGCAGCGCATCGCCGACTGGCTCGCCGGGGCCCTCGACGTCCAGGTGCTGGTCAGCGAACCGGACCGCGTCCTGGTCGCGTCGCCGGCCACGGCCGCCGAGGAACTCGCGCAGGCCATCATCCGCCAGTCCGTGGACGGCAACACCCCTGACGCCCGTTCGGGTCCGCACACCCAGCTCATCTCCCTGGGGCCGTCCTCCACCGCGGACACCGTCCTCGCCGTGGCCCGGCGTACGCCCTTCGACGACGCGGATCTGCGGCTGTTGCGCCATGCCGCCAAGCTCCTGGGGCTGGTGGACCAGGCGCGCCGTGAATACCGGGCGGCATCGGACGCCTCCCGGGCCGCGCGCAACGCCGCCGTGGAGCTCCTGCTGGACGGTGAGGTCTCCAAGGCCCGCCGGGTCATGAGGAACCTCGCGCCGGGGCTGCTCGACCCCGAGACGGCCCGCGTCTTCGTCGTCGAGATCTCGCCCACCCGACGGGACGCCGCCATGAGCCGCTGCGAGTCCATCGCGGGCAGCCGCGCCCTGGTCGTCGCGGACTGGCGCCGCCACGACCGGATCCTGGTGATCCACCCGGTCCGGGGCGGGGAGGCGGACGACAGGGTGGCCCTCGAACTCACCCACCTGGTCTCCGCGGTCGGTGCCGGAGCATCGCTGGGCGGCAGCGGGGTCTACTCCATGTCCCTGCTCGCCCACGCCCTCCACGAAGCGACCACCGCCCAGCGGTTCGCCCTGCACCAGCCGGACTCGGTGGCCCTCTCGGTGCAGGACACCGACCTGCTCAGCCTGCTTCCGGCACACGAGGCGCAGGTGTGGGCCCGTCGGCTCCTGCACCCCCTCATGGAGACCGAAACGCAGTGGGAACTGCTCCGGGAGACCCTTCCCACCGCCCTCGCCTACCCCTACACCGTGGCCGCCCGCCGCCTGGACCTGCACCGCAACACCGTCACGCGGCGGGTCGCACGCGCCGCCGAACTGCTGCACATGGACTTCGCGACTCTGGCCGACCGCGTCACCGTCGGCCTGGCGCTCGAACTCGTCACCCACCGGGAGCTGCCCCAGCCACCCGCCGGGAGTCCGGAAACCGCTGCGCCCACCCTTCGGGGGCTGCTCGATGGGCCGCAGATCCGCGCCTGGGCCGAATCGCTGCTCAGATCTGCCGTTGAGGACAGGCGTGGGCTGCTCGCCACGGCGACGGTCTGGCTCACGTCCGACGCGCACCTGGAGACGACCGCGCGCGAACTGGGCCTCTCGGAGGCCACGGTGCGTTCACACATCAGGGCGCTGGAGGGACACCTGTCCCGTGACCTGTCCTCGCTGACGGGCATGCGCGACCTGCTGTTCGCGCTGCACCTGATGACGGGTGCGCCCCGACTCCCCGAGGCGTCGCGCGAACTGTGCGCGGCTGCCTGAGCCGGGAGCCGCAGGGCCCGGAGCCGGCGCGTCCACGGAAAACAGGCCCCGGGCCGGGCGGCGCGCCGCAGAGCTGACGCGGCTCGGTATTGATCCTTTCCGTAGGCCGGGGATGGCGTTGGCCAATGGTTCGGAAGAGCCGCCCGGGATTTCTCCGAAAACGCAGGACCGTGGCGGTGGAGCGGGCGTATGCTCCCGCCCGCCAGGGCGTTGCAAGGGCTTTTCTGCCGACCGTTCGAATTGTTGGCGGTTTCATCTTCGGCGGGCATCGCGCAGATCCGATGTGAGGGTTGTGTGGAGGCCTCGCCATTCTCGTCGTCGACGGTGAAGAGGTGACGGTGGGGTCGATGGGATTCGGCCACTGGGGGATTCGTGCGCGAGGTTGCTGTGGTGTATCTCCTGGCTCCGTAGTGTGGACACGGGAGCCATGTGTGGCTGAAAATCGTCTCGAACTGACCGTAAAAAAGTGGCGCCCGCGGATTTCCCCTTACTTCTGCGTGTTTCGGCGCGTTGCGAATTGAATGAAGTGGCTGAAAAGCGGTGCGGGGCCCGGAGCGGCGTGAGGGGAAAAGGCCCGATGTGCAGTTCCGCAAAGCCGAAGCCGCGGCATGTGCATTTCTGTGGCATGCGCCCCGCGAGTGGTGCAGAACCCTCAGGTCGTACCGCTTGGTTTGTGCACCTGTGCAGTGGTGGGTCTTTCTGCGCATGCATAGCGTTGTGGATGCAAGCGCGGCCGGATCCCGCATTCGAAGGTCTGGACGACCGGGGAACGAGACATCGCGCAGTGCCGGACCACGGGGGTGTACGGCACACGAGCGCGCTCGTGAGGGCGAAGGCGATGCTTGCGGCGACCTGGTCGTCGCGTACACCGGTAGGCGGGTGATCCGGTGGGAGCGGTTCCAACCGCTCCCACCGGATCACCCGCCTACCGTGCGAACCAGGCTTCCGCCCCGACCCGCGCGTCGACGCCCAGGTGGCGGACCGGGTCCCGGACGAGCACCCGGCACAGCCGGACCGCCGCTCGCAGTCCCCGTCGGGAAATCCTGGCCGGACCACCTGTTACCGTCCCGCCGAACGCGTCCGGGAGCACGGCTCGGCCACCGTACGTTGATCATTGCAGAGGACGAGGAAGCGGCGCGCACGCACGGGTGGAGAAGAGGAGGCTTCGATGGGAGCGGCCGATGAGGGACGGCACTGGCCGGACGAGGTCAGTACCGACAACGCGAGGACGACGCTGGTGCAGCTCCTCGCGCGGGCGGGAGTCGGCTCCGATGACGCGTGGCAACTGATCGGGCTGGTCGAGGCGGGTGCGCTGGCCCTTGCGCACACGGAACTGAGCGGCGGCGCCCGCAGCGCGCCGGGGGACGGAGGCGGCGCGTACGGGGAGGGCCGGCGCGACGGTGCGGCGGAAATCCTGAAGGGCCTGGGCGCGGTTGCCGAGCGGTCCTTGGTCCGGGCCGTCGGGGCGGGCGGGGAGCGGGGCCCGGCGGGCGAGCCTCAGCGGGTCGGCCGTATGGAGGTGGAGCGGGCGCGGGTGGCGCTCACACCGCTGTACCTGTCGTTCACCGAGGCCTCCGACCTGGATCCGGAGGTGACCGAGGAGGTGCTCGTCGCCGTCCTCGCCACCATGACCCCGCGGGAGCGGGCCGGGTACCCGGGACGGCTGACGGAGTTCGCCGCGGTCTACGGCGCCCGGCTGGCGCGGCTCTTCGACGCGTTCGGACCGGGCAGCGCCATCACCGTGCACGGCCGCTATTCGCTTCTCCACTCCGTGACGAGCATCGCCGTGCTGGAGCGGCTCCTCGCCGCGGCGCCGGCGCTGCGGGAGGAGTGGAACGCGGCGGAGCTGCCGCCCGCGTGGCTGGACGGCCTGATGTCCGCATGGGAAGCCCAGGCCTGACGACGGGACCAGGCCGTCTCTTCCGGATCTTGCCTGGCCCGCGCCGCACCGCACCTCGCCGCCTTGCCGGAGCGCCCGAGTACGTCCAGCACAAGGCCGCTCCGCCAAGGCGCCGATGCACGGCACCGGACGACGCGGGCTTGACCGGCAGGATCCTGAAGAGACGACCTGGAGCCGACCCGCGGCGGCCCCGGCCCCGCGAAGGCCTGCCGCCGACCCGAGTGGAGTCCTCGAATGTCGCGGGCGGGTGATTCTGAGGCGTCCACCGGTGCGGTGCCACGCACTCGGAGCGGCCCTCGTCAAGGGTCAGGGGTCGTTGGCCCCTGCACCCTTTGCGTCTCGGAGGATCGATGCCGTTCACCCGCCGGACCGTCGTCCAAGCCGGAGGCTGCGCCGCGGCCGCGCTGGCGGTCGGCAACGGCTCCGTGATCCCTGCCGCGGGAGCCACCGCCGCTCCCCGCCCCGGGGCCACCGGCGAGGCGCTGCCCCTGCGGTCGGACACCACCACGCAGGGCGACGTCCTCGCCGGATTCCGCAAGGACCACGTGTGCCTGTTCTTCATCCGCTTCGGGCATTTCGCCCAGGCGCGCCGCTGGCTGGGCGATCTGCTGCCCGAGCTCTCCACCACCGAGCAGGTCGCCCGGTTCAACGAGCGGTTCCGTCGAGCCCGTCAGCTCCGGAACGGCGTCGATCCCACCACCATGGCCGCGCTCTGGACGGGCATCAGCCTCACCCACGCCGGGCTGGGGCACCTCGCCCAGCAGGACCCCTTCCCGGCCGTCCCGCCCGGGGGCACCGCCGAAGCCTTCTGCGACGGCCCGGCAGCACGCGCCCGGGAGCTCGGCGACACCGGCCCCAGCGCCCCCGAGACCTGGCTGTTCGGGGCGGCGGCGGACAGCGTGCACGCCGTGCTCACCCTCGCCTCCGACAAGCCCGGTCAACTGCAGGAGGCCATCGGCCGGCACCGCGTCTCGCTGCTGCGCGCCGGTGCCGACGTCGTCTTCCAGCAGGACGCGGCCACGCTGCCGGGGGCCCTGCACGGCCACGAGCACTTCGGGTTCTTGGATGCCATCAGTCAGCCCGGCGTACGAGGGTTCCACAGCGCGGACCCGACCGGCACGGGCGTGCAGGGCAGACCCGGCACCCGTCTGATCCCCGCCGGTGAGTTCATCGTCGGGCAGGAACGGGTGGGACAGCGTCCCGCCGGGCTGCCCGTCTGGGCCACAGGCGGCTCGTTCCAGGTGGTCCGGCGTCTCGCCCAGGACGTACCGGGGTGGTGGGAGCAGGCCCGTGTCCTGCTGAAGGAGCTGCAGAAGTCAGGTGCCGCCCCGGCCGACGCGACCCCCCAGTGGCTCGCCGCCCGCTTCGTCGGCCGCTGGCCGGGTGGAGCCCCCGTCGCCACCTGCCCGATGACGGAGAAGGCCGTACCGCCCGGGGCGGACGCGGGGAACGACTTCGATTTTCACGACGACCCCCAGGGGTGGACCACACCCCTCTTCGCGCACATCCGCAAAGCCAGTCCGCGCGGCGGGCTGGTCACCGCTCCCGGACGACCGCCCCTGCCCGCCTCGGCGCTCGACAACCGCCGCATCATCCGGCGCGGCATCCCCTACGGCCCGGCACACCGCGAGGACTCCGGGCCGGCCGACCGCGGGCTGGTCTTCGTGAGCTACCAGGCCGACCTCGTCGAGCAGTTCGAGTTCGTCGCGCGGCAGTGGTGCAACAGCACGGACTTTCCGCCCGCACGGCACCCGCAGCCGGGCTCCGACACGGTCATCGGACCCGCCTCCCCCGTCTGCTTCGAGTCCCCCGCCCCCAGCGGCAGCCGCGCCACGACCCTGGACTTCCAGAACTTCGTGCGCACGCAGGGAGCCCTGTACGCCTTCACGCCCTCGATCCCCACGCTCCGGGCCCTCGCCGAGGGCTCCCTCGACAACGCCATCGAGGTGCATCCGGGTACGGTCCTGCGCCCCGGCGACAGCCTGGACGCGGGTTCCGTACGCCTGCGCTTCGATGCCGCCGGTGGACTGACGCTCCAGGCGGAGGACGGGCAGACGCTGTGGAGCGCGACGACGGCCGGGTCCGGAGCCGACGCCCTGTTCGCCCCGAACGGCGAGCTCAGCGTGCGCGACGCCGCCGGCAAGCCGCTCTGGTCCTCCCCTACCGGCGGTGCGCCGGGCGCCCGCCTCCTGGTCCGTCCGTCGGGGGACGCCGTCATCCTCAGGAACGGCCGTCCCGTGTGGCGGGCGGCCGGGCCGTCGTCCTGACCGGTGCCCGGCTCGCCGGGCCGTGGCCGGTCAGGCGCGGACTCCGATGACGGTCTTGCCGCGGGCGCCGCCCCGCTCCACCTTCTGCAGGGCCTCCGAGGCCTCGTCGAGCGGGAAGACCGTCTCGACGATCGGCCGGAGCTGCCCGGCCTCCACCAGGCCCGCCAGGTGGGCGAGCTGCTCGCCGTGCGGGCGCATGAAGAAGCTGCGGGCCTCGACGTTCCACCGGGCCT
Organism: Streptomyces sp. NPDC053432; assembly: GCF_055585365.1. NCBI lineage: Bacteria > Bacillati > Actinomycetota > Actinomycetes > Kitasatosporales > Streptomycetaceae > Streptomyces > Streptomyces sp. NPDC053432. Next base: position 164,931 of record NZ_JBVJKF010000011.1, on the reverse strand, counting down.
TCTGGGCGTCGGCGTTCGCGATGGGAACGATCGAGACCAGGGTGCCGCCGGTCCGGAGTACACCGAACGACCGCTCCTGCGTGTCGCCGCCGATCGTGTCCAGGACCACGTCGACGTCGGAGACGACCTCTTCGAACCTCTCCGCCCGGTAGTCGATCACCCGGTCGGCACCGAGCTCGCGGACCAGCTCCACGCTGCCGGCGCCGGCGGTCGCCACGACCTCGGCGCCCAGCTGCTTGGCGATCTGCACGGCGGCGGAGCCCACGCCGCCGGCGGCGCCGTGCACGAGCAGGCGGGTGCCGGCCCGTACGTCGGCCTGCTCGGTCAGCGCCTGCAGGGCGGTCAGCGCGGCCAGGGGCAGTGAGGCGGCCTCCTCGAACGTCAGGCCGGACGGCTTGGCGGCGACCAGCGACTGGTCCACGGCCGCGTACTCGGCGAAGGCGCCGCCCACGCGGGGATCGACGCGGGAGAAGACCTCGTCGCCCACCGCGAAGCGCGTGACCTCGGCGCCGACCCCGGTCACCACACCGGCGAGCTCGTTGCCGATGACCAGCGGCCGGTCCGGAGCACCCGCGCTCATGAAGCCCTTGACGATCAGGTGGTCCACCGGGTTGACCCCGGCCGCACGGACCTCGATGAGGACGTCGCGGGGGCCGATGGCGGGGACGGGTGCGTCGGTGACGCGGACGACGTCGCGGACCTGGCCGTACTGGTTGATGACTGCTGCCTTCATGGGAAGTTCCTTGATCGAGTCTGTGCCGGCCGCGGAGCGGCCGGGCCGGTTGCGAGAGGGGAGTGGGTGAGGCGGGGGTGGGACCGGGGGTCAGGAGGTGGAGGCGGGGCCGCGGCCGGCCGCGGCCCGCTCCAGGGCGCCGAGGAGTACCTCGGGGCTCTGGGCGCCCTGGAGCACCAAGGTGCCGTCGATGACGAAGGTGGGAACCGCCGTGACGCCGAGGGCGGTGGCCTCGGACAGTTCGGTGCGGACTTCGTCGGCCCCCTCGGAGGAGGTGAGGAAGGCCAGCGCCGCCGCGCGGTCGAGACCGGCCGCCCCGGCCAGCCCCGCGAGCGCCTCGCGGTCGCCGAGGTCCCCGCCGTCGGTGAAGTAGTGCGCCAGCAGTCGCTCCTTCACCTCGGCCTGGCGTCCGTGCCGCCGGGCGAACCAGAGCAGCCGGTGCGCCTGGAAGGTGTTGGCGGCCAGGGCCTCGTCCATCCGGAAGGTGATGCCCTCGGCGGCCGCGGCCCGGGTCAGCGGCCCGAAGACGGCCGCGGCGGGGCGGCCGAACTTGCGCTCGTAGACCTGCGCGGAGGGCTCCGGCGTCCCGGGGGCCGCGGGATTGAGCTGGAACGGCCGGTAGACGACGTCGACGCTCGCAGCCGCCGGGAAGGCGGCCAGGGCCTTCTCGAAGCGGCGCTTGCCGATGTAGCACCACGGACACACCAGGTCCGAATAGATCTCGACCTTCACGACGCTCGCTCCTGACGGGTCTGTCTCACGGATGGGCCGGAGTTTGTTGCTCGAATTCCGGACCGCTCGTTCCATAACGTACCCGGTTCTGGAACGAGCGGTCAAATACGTGCTGCGGGGTCGCTGACCTTCGCTACCGTGGGGTGCATGGCGAGACCACGCACGTTCGACGAAGAAGCGGTCCTGGACCGGGCGATGATCCTTTTCTGGCGCAAGGGCTACGAGGCGACCGCGATGAGCGACCTCGTGGAGGAGCTGGGACTGGGCCGCGGATCGATCTACGCGGCGTTCGGGGACAAACACCAGCTCTTCATCCGGGCCCTCGGCCGCTACCTGGACCACCAGACGCGGCTGCTCGGCACCGCGCTCGACGGGCAGGGCCCGGCGCTCGCCGGGCTGAGGGACGTCCTGGGCCGGCTCCTGGCGGCCGACGCGGCCCCCGGCAGCGCCGGGTGCTTCAGCGTCAACAGCATGGCCGAGCTGCTGCCGCACGACGAGGAGGTCGCGAAACTGGCCCGTGGCAACCTCCAGTACGCCGAGAAGGCCTTCACGGCGCAGCTGGAGCGGGCCGCACGGGACGGGGAACTCGCACCGGCCGTCACCCCGCGGCAGGGCGCGCTGCTCCTGCTCAACCTGGTGCAGGGCCTGCAGATCATGCGCAAGGTCGACCCCGACCCGGCGAGCGCGGCGGCTTGCCTGGACTCCGTCTTCGCCCTCCTGGGCCGCCCGCCGGCCACCGCCGAAGCGCCCGGCGACGGCCCGGCCATGGCCTCGGCGGCGCCGTAGCGGCCGCGCCCTTCCGGCGCGGCCATGGGCGTGGGCGGCCCGGCCTCAGTGCGGCGGCGGCAGTGGGCTCAGGGCGTTGGTGACGGTGCAGCCGCCTTCGCCGGGCATCCGCTGGACGCGGGGCGGCGACCAGACGTCGGTGGCCCCCGGGGCGACGCGGGCCAGCAGGCAGTCCTGGGCGTCGAAGTTGTCGCCCTTCACCGCCAGGAGAACGCCGACCCGGCCGCCGTCCGCCTTCACCTCGGTACGGATCGCCGGATCCAGATCCAGGGCGGCGAGCGTGCGGCGCACCTCGGCCTCGTCCACCCGGCCGCCCTCCGGCACCCGGGGGAGTTTCGAGCGGAGCTCCTCGTAGGGGAGCCCGGGCGGTGCGGGCGGCGGGGCGAAGGTCAGCACGGGACCGTCCGGACAGTCCACGTCATCGGGCTCCTCGCGCCACTGCGACTTCGGAGACACCCGTATGCGGAAACAGCGCCGCACGGCGGTCTCCTCGGCATTGATCCATCCGCGGTACGCCGATCCCGACGTGCGCACGACCACGCGCACACCGTCCCCGTCGTGCGTCGAGGTCCCGGTCACCCGCAGCACCTCCACCCCGGCGATGCCCGAAGCGGAGCGTCCGACCTCCTCCGCCGTGCGCGGGCGCTGGCCGTAGAGCCGTTCGCCCGCCTTCCGGGCCACCTCGCGTGCGGCGTCCGTCGCCTCGTCCTCGGAGGACTGCAGCACACCGCAGCCGACGGTGCACAGCAACAGCGGGACGAACAACAGCAGTCGGCGCATACGTCCACCTCGGTGTCGATCCGGCACGTGGACCGAGGGTATGGGCCGGCGGTGACAACGCGGGCCGCGGGGCAGGGCGCGGACCACCGCTCCCGGGGACAGGAGCGGGAAGGGGGTGGGTCGGCGCGCAGAGCCCGCCGGTACGGCAGACCGGCCCCCCGACGGTGCGCCCCACCGGTACCCGCCCCGGTGCCGCGTAGCGTGTGGTCGGTGCTGGCTGACCGAGGCTGAGGGGCAGGTGGTCGTCCATGCGGCGGGAACGTGGCGCCGAGGATGCGGTGATCGTGATCGGGGCGGGCGCCGCCGGACTCGCCTGCGCGGCCGACCTGCTCGCCGGAGGTGTCAAGGTCGGCCTGCTGGAAGCGGCGGACGCGGTCGGCGGGCGCATGCGCACCGACCGCGTCTCCGGCTTCGTGACCGACCGCGGGTTCCAGGTCCTCAACACCTCGTACCCGCAGGTGAAGCGACGTCTCGCACTCCGTTCGCTCCGCTTGCGACCCTTCACCCCCGGAGTGCTCGTGCACACCGGCGAGGGACGGCTGCGCCGATTCGTCGACCCCACCCGGCGCCCGCGCGAAAGCGGCGACCTACTTCCCGGCAGGCTCGCCTCGGCCCGTGACCTGGCCGCCCTGGGGGTCCTGACCGCACGGGACGTCCTCCTGCCACCCCGGCGGCTGCGCGCACGCCCCGAACGGACCACCCGCACCGCACTGGCGGAAGCGGGCCTGTCGGAGCAACTGGTCGAGAGCTTCTTCCGGCCGTTCCTGTCCGGGGTCTTCCTGGAGGACCAGCTGGAAACCTCCTCACGGTTCTTCGACTTCGTGTGGCGCAGCATGCTGCGAGGCACCCTGTGCCTGCCCGCCGACGGCATCGCGGCGGTACCCGCCCAGCTCGCCGGGCGCCTCCCGGCCGGTGTCCTGAGGCTGGAGACGCCGGTCGCCCGACTGACCGAGGACGGTGTGGTCCTGGCGGACGGCACCCCGCTGCGGGCACGCGCGGTGGTCGTCGCCACGGGCCAGACCGCGGCGGCCCGGCTCGTGCCCGGGCTCGGCGTCCCGGCCGGACGCACCGTCACGACCCTCTACCACGCCGCAGCCCGTTCCCCCCTGCGCGAGCCCACGCTCCTCGTCGACACGCGACGCCGGTTCCTCAACACCTGCGTGATGAGCGAGGTCCACCCCGGCTACGCCCCCGACGGCCGGGCGCTGATCTCCACCTCCGTCCTCGGCGCACCCGACCCGACGCGGGAAGCGGTGATCCGGGTTGCCCTGGCCGAGGCCTACGGCGCCGACACCGACTCCTGGGAGCTGGTGCACCGGTGCACGGTACGGGACGCCCTCCCCGCCATGCCCCCGCCGTTGCCGCTGATCAGGACGACGCGACTGGGCCCCGGCCGGTACGTCTGCGGGGACCACCGGGCCACCGGATCGCTCCAGGGCGCACTCGCCTCGGGGACGAGAGCCGCCCGCGAGGTCCGTGCGGACCTCCGGCGCGCCGGACGCTGACCGCTTCGCGTGCATCCGCGGCCCGCCCGGCGGCGGAAGACGAGAAGGGAGAGCGGAGACCACATGCGAGGCCGGCCATGACACACCACACAGGTGACAGGACACCGGGCCGGGAGCAGGGCTCGGTGCGCCTGCCCCCGGCGGGCTGGCGGACCGCCCCGGACGGAGGACGGCCACGGCCACGCGTCTGCCGGCACCTCGACGAGGAACGGCCCGCCCCGTCCCGGCTGCCGGTGACAGGCTGCGCCGAGTGCACGGCCGCGGGCCGGCAGGACTGGGTCCACCTGCGGATCTGTCTGGACTGTGGCCACAACGGCTGCTGCGACAGCTCCGCCGCGGCCCATGCCTGGAAGCACGCCGCCACCACGGGCCACCCGATCGCGGTGGCGGTCGAACAGCCCTGGGCGTGGTGCTACGCCGACGAGGTCTTCCTCGTTCCCGACAGCGCGGGACCGGAAGCCCCCATCGATTTCCACCGCACCTGACCGGCGTGCACCTCGCCCCGCCCAGCCCCGGCGGGGCCGGGGGCGTCCGCTCAGTAACGCAGGGCCGTTCCGACGTTCGCCTGCACGTCACCGGAGAGGCTGCGGGTGCTGCGGGCGGTGCCCTGTCCCGTGGCCCCGCCCGGGACGTCGGAGACGGTCACGACGACCGTGTCGAGGAGGTTGCCGCCGGTGTCGCGGAAGTTGACCTGGACCGCGAACGACTTCTGGTCCTTGGCGGTGTTGGACACCGTTACGGGTACGGTGCTGTGCCCGTCGGAGTCCTTGGACGGTGTTCCGAGGCGCACATCGGACTTCGCGTCCGCCCCGTCCTTCACGCTGTCGAGCTTCTTCTTGGCCTCGGCCGCCGCGGTCTCCAGCTGCGCCCCGGCCGACTGCACGGCGGAGGCCGCCTTCGACGCGACCCCGGACGGTGTGCCGTCGTTCGAGCATCCCGCGGTGCCGGCGGCGAGAGCCGCCAGAACGGCGACCACGGGCAGCGTGCGCGTCCACGCGGAGTTCATGCGGGCCTCCATGGGCGTACTCGGCACGCCGTCGCAAAGCCGTCTGCGGATGTGCCGACGGACCGTCACCAGCCCCATGATGCCGTCTGCCCCGGCCGCGCCGCCGGCCGCCACCCCGGTCGCCCAGCCGATTGCAGCAGTGCGGGGAGCCCGGCGGCACCGCGAAGGCGGCCGCAGCGAGCGGCCTGTCGGCCGGCCGACGAGCTACGCCGCCTGGGGAGCGAAGGTATGCAACTCGTCGGCCCCGGCGTGCACGACGCCATAGGTGCTCTCCGGTACGGCGTTCCAGGCGCCGGGCAGATCACCGAGCGGTTCGGACACGATCAGACGGGTCTCGTCCGACACTTCCTGGAGGAAGCTCATGTCGGGGTGCAGTCTGCGCAGCGTGTCCACCCGGGTGCTGTAGAACAGCGACCTCGAGGTGCCTTGGCTGGAGTAGCGGAAGGCCCAGAGGCGTTCGCCGTCGCTGACGGCCAGGGTCATCTGGAGGGGGAACTCCACTCCGTGCCGGTGTCCGGCAGTCTCCACCGCGCCAGCCATGCGCGCCACCGCGCCCGGCGGGTCCTCTTCGAGGCCGAAGGTGAGTGCCAGGTAGAACATCACCTCGGAGTCCGTCGTCCCCTCGATGTGCGGGAACAGCGCGGGGTCGATGAGGAGGACGAGGTCGCGGCGTACGAGGTGGAAGTCGGCGATGGCGCCGTTGTGCATGAACATCCACCGCCCGTACCGGAAGGGATGACAGTTCGTCTGCTGCACCGCCGTTCCGGTCGTCGCCCGGATGTGCGCGAAGAACAGGGGCGAGCGGACGTGGTCCGCGATCTCCCGCAGGTTGCGGTTGCTCCAAGCGGGGCCGATCTCCCTGAGGATCGCTGGACCGCCCGTGTCCTCCTCGGTGTACCAGCCGACACCGAAGCCGTCGCCGTTGGTCGTCTCCACGCCCAGCTTCGAGTGCAGGCTCTGATCGATCAGGGAGTGGGCCGGCTTGTAGAGGATGGTGTCGAGCAGCAGAGGCGTCCCCGAGTACGCGAGCCATCGGCACATGAGCGATCACCTGTCGTTCCTGGTGCACGTACGGAGGAGCCACGCACCCCCGGTGCCGGGCGCGGCGGCGAGCGTCCGGCCCCTCTCATTCTCGTCTCCGTCAGGACGTACCGCCACAGGAGGAACGGCGTCCTGGCGTGCGACCCGGAGCTACCCGTCTGCGCCGGTGCGCGGCGGGAAGGCGAGGCCGGTGGGGGTGTTGAGGCCGGCGGGGTTCAGCACGGTCTGGGTGCCGTTCGGGCGGAGGCGGAGCACGCGGTTGTTGAAGGCGTCGGCCACATAGAGGGTGCCGCGGTGGTCGAGGGCCAGGCCGAGCGGGCTGCTCAGACCGGTGAAGGGCACGGTGGTCTGCGCGCCGGTAGCGGCTGCGATCTTCACCACGCGGTTGTTGCCGCTGTCGGAGACGTACAGGTCTCCGTTGGCGCTCAGGGCGAGCCCGGTGGGCTGGGAGAGTCCGGCGGTGGGGACGGTGGTCTGGCTGCCGGCGGCGGACACCCTGACGACGCGGTCGTTCACGAAGTCGGAGATGTAGAGGTCCCCGCCGGGCGCCAGGGCCAGTCCCCAGGGGTGCAGCAGCCCGGTGGTCGGGACCGTGGTCTGGCCGCTGCCGTCGGCCGGCACCTTCACGACGCGGTCGTTGAAGCTGTCGGCGATGTAGACACTGCCGGTGGCGTCGACGGCGAGGCCGAGCGGGCGCGAGAGCCCGTCGGTGGGAACGGTGGCCTGCCCGCCCCCGTCCGGCAGCAGCCGCAGGACACGGTTGTTGCCGGTGTCGGCGACGTAGAGACTGCCCGCCCGGTCCCAGGCGAGGCCCGTCGGGCGTACCAGGCCGTCCAGGACGAGTACGCTCTCGCCCCCGCCCCGGGTGGGCAGGGTGACCACGCGGTTGTTGCCGTAGTCGGACACGTACAGCCGCTGGCCGGAGTGCGGGTGGTGTACGTCGTGCGGCTCGGCGGCGTCCACGGCCTGCGCGGGCAACACGCACAGGAGCAGCAGTCCGGCGAGGGCGGCGCGCCGCCTGATCAGCCGCCGCCGGGTCTGGCTCGAGGGGACCGGGGGTTCGTCTTCGTACGGCCTGACCGTGATGCGTTCCACGATTCACCCACCTGTTCCGTGACCGGCCGGCAGCCCTCCGTCGTGCCGGCCTGCTCACGCCGACCCTAGGCAGCGGCTGGGGGCGTCAAGAGAGCCACGCCATCAACGGCGCCGCGAGCCACTCCGATGCACGGTTTCCGATCATGTCGGTACGCGCGCCGGGCGCGGGGCGGGAGCGCGACATGTCGGTGGTGCCGCAGCCCCACAGCACGCCGTTCAACCAGGCAGGGTGGGTCAGGACGACATGATGAAACGCAGGGCGGGGCCGGAAGCGGTCAGCCAGTAGGTGACGCGGGCACCGTCGTCGAAGGAAACCCGGCCGGGCAGACCGACGTTGACCGGATCACCCGGCTTGCCGCCGGGACCCGGCCCCTGGAGGCCGAGGGGAAGGGTGCTCGTGTCGTACGTGTCCATGCGGCCGCCGCCGGCCAAGAGAGCCGCGTACGCCTTCTCACCCGGCGCGAGGACGGTGACGGGCGCGTCCTTGCTGTCCTCGATCACCGCGATCGGGGCCCTGGCGTAGGGGAACTTCAGGTACGGGTACCCGTAGAGACCGCACTTCCTGCTCCCGGTGTTGGTGACCGTGACGAGCAAGTGCCTGACCGGCTCGCCCTGCTCGTCCTCACCCGTCGCGGAGAACGCCACGTCGGACACCGCACACGCGGCAACCGCGGCAGGAGCGGTGGAGGATGCCGCCCCGGGGGCGGGCGCGGCGGGAGCCGTCGGGGTCGGCCCGACGGGGGTCGGCGCGGTGGGGGAGGGCTCGGTGGACGAGGGCACACCGGTGGGCGCAGCGGGGGAGGCCGTATCGGCCGTGGGCGCGGTGGGAGTGAGGGAGGCGGCGGGCGGTGGTGCGGGGTGCCGGTGGGACTCCGGGCCGCCGAGGACCGTGGTCAGGGCGAACGCGAGGGCTGCGACCACCGCGACGGTGCCTCCGGCGAGGGCGGAGTGCCGGCGACGGCGCCGGGAATCGGCCTGGCGTCGGACTTCCGCGCCCGTCGTGGGCGCGGGTCCGGCGGCACTGCCGGCCAACTCGCGCAGGGCGGAGGACAGGTCATCGGCCACGGTCTTCCTCCTTCTCCTCGCCGCTCGCGCCCCCTGCGCCGACCTCACTCGCCGGCAGCAGCCTGGCGAGGGTTGCCCGGCCGCGTGACAGGCGGGCCTTGACCGTACCGGTCGGTGCGCCGGTCTCGGAGGCTACCTGCTCCACGCTGAGGTCACACAGGTGGTGCAGCACTATCGCCAGGCGCTGGGGCTCCGGGAGTTGTCGCAGCGCCGCGACGAGGGCGACGTGCTCGGGACCGGGTCCGGGGGTGTGATCGGGTGGCGGGGTGCGGCGCACCAGCTCCAGCCACCGCCGCGCCCGCCGCCAGTGGCTGACCGCGAGACGCATCGCGACGGTGCGGATCCAGGCTTCGGGGGCCTCGGTGGCGAGGAAGTCACGCCGCCGGTCCCAGGCCCGTACGAAGGCTTCCTGAACGACGTCCTGGGCCTGGCCGTGGTCACCGGTGAAGGAGTACACCTGGCCGACGATCCGGGGGAACGCCGACGCGTAGAACGCGTCGAACTCGTCCTCCGTCATACCGCCCCCTCGGTCCCAGAACTTTTCCGATCCGCGTGCAACCCGCCGACTCCTGGCGTGCGTACAGGTCGTGTACAGCGAAGAACACCACACAGGGGGCTCTGTTGACCAGGGGAAACAAGGCAATCAGGAAGGCGGCTGCCGCGGCCGTCCTCGGTGCGCTGCTGCTCGCGTCCACGGCATGCCGGCCGGGCGGGGCGGCCGGACCGGGTGACTCCAGGACCTCGGAGCAGCCGAGCGCGACGAACGCGCCGACGACGGGGGAGACGGCTTCGGCGAAGCCGGGCGGGAAGGCTTCGGCGAAGCCCACCAGTGGTGCGGCGAAGCCCAGCGGGAGTTCGGGCGACGCGGGCGCGGCGGTTGCCGCGTGTGCGGTGTCCGACGTGGCGTTCTCCGCGACGGGTGAGGACGAGCAGGGCGAGCCGGTCAGGCACTTGCTCGTCACGGTCACCAACACCGGGAGCAGGAAGTGCGGTCTCTACGGGTACCCGTACCTGAAGTTCCCCTACGCCAGGGCCCCGATCGCGGTGATCGAGGACAGCAAGGACGCGCCCGTCACCGTCCTCGCGCCGGGTGAGAAGGCGTACGCGGCTCTCTTGGCCGGCGGCGGCCGTATGGACACGTACGACACGAGCACCCTTCCCCTCGGCCTCCAGGGGCCGGGTCCCGGCGGCAAGCCGGGTGATCCGGTCAACGTCCGTCTGCCCGGCCGGGTTTCCTTCGACGACGGTGCCCGCGTCACCTACTGGCTGACCGCTTCCGGCCTCGCCCTGCGTTTCATCATGTCGTCCTGACCACCCACCCCGACCGGTGTCCTCGGCGGCTGCCGGCACCGCCGCGGCACCGGTCGGGGCGGACGCGCATGAGTGGGCCGTGATCGGGATACACGGGCGAAATGAGACCTGAAAGCGGCGCAGCCGGGCGGCGACCCGGCACGTTGTCCGTCCTGTTGTTCCTGCCGGTACAGGCGGCCCTGATGGTCGGTGTGGGGCTGATGGTCACCGGCCCGCTCGCGGACCACTGGCCGGTGGCGGCGGAGGACGCCGTCAACCGAGGGCTGGCCGCGCACCGCGGCGAACCCGCCCTCTCGTCCTCGGACTGGCTGTCCCTGCTGGCCGGCACCCAGAGCATCATCGGCCTCACCGTCCTCGCCGTCGCCGCGATGCTGGTGTTCTCCCGGGGGCGTTGGCTGCCGGAGGCGCTGTTCCTGGCCGTGTCAGTGGCCGCGCAGTCGGCCGTCTTCCTCCTGGTCACCCTCGTCGTCGAGCGGCCGCGGCCGGACGTTCCCCAACTGGACGCCGCGCCGCCGACCTCCAGCTTCCCCTCCGGGCACGTCGGGGCGTCGGTGGCCCTGTTCGGCGGCCTCGCCGTCATCGCGGCGATCCGCCTGCGCTGCGCCCGCCGCCTGGTGCGGTGCCTCGTGATCGTCCCGCTCGTCCTCGTCCCCGTGGCCGTGGCGTTCTCCCGGCTCTACCGGGGCATGCACCACCCGTCCGATGTGATGGGCGGCCTGCTCAACGGAGCCTGCACCCTGCTGGTCGTCGCCCACGTGTTCCTGCTGTCGCGCCCCTGGCCGTCCGTGGACCGGGCCCTCGGCGCGGTCGCCGGGGACCGGCTCCCGGCCGCCCGTACCGTCGCCCGCACCACCCGGGGCGAAGGCCCGGCTGCCCGGCGGGCCGTGGTGGTGCGTCACCCGCACGGCTGCGGTGGGGAACTGGCCGGGCGCGTGAGGGGTGTCCTGCGTCGCCACGGGTACACCGATCAGGCGTGGACGGACACCTCCGCCGAGGACGCCTCCGGCGGTCTCGCCGAGCTGATGGCGGACGGTGGCGCCGCGCTCGTCGTGGTCTGCGGCGGGGACGGTACCGTGCGCGCCTGCGCCGAGCTGCTGGCCGGCACCGGGACCCCGCTCGCGGTGGTCCCCTGCGGCACCGGCAACCTGCTGGCCCGCAACCTGCGCCTGCCCGCCGACCCGGCCGCGGCCCTGGAGTCGGCCTTGTCCGGGACCGCGGCGCGGATCGACATGGGCAGGGTGGGCGGCGACGGGCTGGGGAGCGCCCGGTTCACCGTCATGGCGGGAGCCGGTTTCGACGCCTCGGTGGTCGGCGACGCCTCGGAGCGGGTGAAGGAGCGCGCCGGCTGGGCCGCGTACGTCCTGTCGGCCGTCCGTCACCTCGGGGACCCCCGGATGCGTCTGTCGATCCGGCTCGACGGGGGACCCGTACGGCAGCGGCGCGCCCGCATGGTCGTCATCGGCAACGTCGGCACCCTGCAGGGAGGCGTGCCGCTGCTGCCCCACGCCCGGCCCGACAGCGGCCGGCTGGAGGTCGTGCTGCTCGACCCGCGGGGCGCCCGCGGCTGGCTCGCGGCCGCAGGCCACCTCGTGGCGCGCATGCTGCCCGGCCGGGCGGCCGCCGGGCCCGGAAGCGGGCACGGCAAGGTGGCCGGCGGAGCGCTGGAGTACTTCAGCGCCGCGCGCGTCGACATCCGCTTCGCGCGGCCCCAGCCGCGCGAACTCGACGGTGACGTCATCAGCACCGGCACCCGCCTGAGCGCGCAGGTGGAGCCCGGCGCGCTGCGCATCTGGCTGCCGCCAAGCGCGCCGGGGGAGCACGAGCCCACGCCCACGGTCCGGACGACGGAGGCGGCCGGGGAAGCAGGGTGCGACCAGGAGCCGCGTACCGCCTCGGTGACCGAACCGGCCGGCCGCGCACACGACGTGGACGGGGGATGACGGCCATGGGAACCGCGACCCGGGTACCGCAGCGCCAAGACGTGGCGGCGGCAGCCGCACCGGAGGTGGAGGGCGAGGAGTTGTCGGCGGAGGAGGCCGTGGCCGCGCTGTCGCGCCACGGCGGCTGGAGCCTCGTACGGGACTCCTTCATCCGGTTCCGTTACGCCGACGGCTTCAGCCACTCCCGGGCGCTCGCCCTGCAGACGGTGCTGTCGATCGTGCCGCTGGCCATCGCCGTCATCGGACTGTCCGGCGCGCTGCACACCGAGGACATCGGCCGGGTCGCGGAACTGACGCTCCGCCGACTGGCGAGCGGCCCCAGCCAGCAGGTGGTGGACGACGCGCTCGCGCAGAGCCGGCACCGGAGCGGGGACGGCAGCGAGGTCGCCCTCTGGCTCGGCCTGCTGTTCTCCGTCATGAACGTGACCACCGCCCTGTGCCAGGTGGAGCGCGGCGCCAACCGCATCTACGGAACAGAACGGGACCGGCCGTTCCTCCGCAAGTACACGCGGGGTCTGGTCATGTCCGTGCTGGCGGGTCTGCCCCTCGGGCTCAGCTTCGCCGTCACCGTCCTCGGCGCCCACCTGAGCCGCGCCGTGGCCGAGGTGTACCACCTCGGCCCGGGGGCCCTCCGCGCGTGGGACGTCGTGCGCTGGCCCGTGGGGGTGGTGCTGGCCGTCCTCGCCACCAGCGCCATCTTCAAGCTCTCACCCCGGCGCGCCCAGCCCGGTTACACCTGGCTGGCCTTCGGGGCGCTGGTGTACCTGGGGTTGTGGCTCCTGGCGACGTGGGGGCTGAGCCTGTACGTCGGAACCGGCGGCTCCTTCGACACCGTGTACGGGCCCCTCAGCGCGTTCGTTTCCCTGCTGCTGTGGTCCTATCTGACCTCGCTGGCCCTCTTCCTGGGGCTGGCCTTCTCCGCCCAGCTGGAAGCGGTACGGGCCGGGGTGACGGAACCGGTCAGCGAGGATCCCGGCGTCTGAGCGCGGGACGCGCGGAACGCCCGCCCGGGGAACATGCAGAGAGGAGCACGCAGACCATGGCACGACCCTCCACCCGCCCGCGGCATCTGCTCGCCCGGCTCGTGTCCGGCCGCTCGGGACCGGACGCCCGGTTCGGCGCACGGCTGCTGACGACGGTGGCCGCGGCCACCCTGGCTTCCGTGCCCTTCACGCTCGCCCTGCTGCTGGTCGAGTCGCAATGGCCGCCCCTGCGCCGACTGGACCAGGGGGCGGCCGAGCGGCTGCACGCGGCAGCCCTGGACCATCCCGCGTGGGTGCGGGTGCTCGACTTCCTCACCGGCGTGGTGTGGGATCCCCTGACCATGAGGCTGCTGGTGGCGGCGCTGGTGGTGTGGCTCCTCGTGCGCGGCGCGGTACGGCTGGCGCTGTGGGCGGCCGTCACCACGACGGCCGGCGGCCTCCTCGGCCTGCTGCTGAAGAACGTGGTCGCACGGGCCCGGCCCCACCTGCCGGACCCGGTCGCCCACGCACCCGGTTTCTCCTTCCCCTCCGGGCACGCCATGACGGCCACCACGTCCTGCGCGGTGCTGTTGCTCGCGCTGCTCCCGCTGGTGCCCCGGCGATGGCGCCCGCTGCCGTGGGGGCTCGCGGCGGTCTCGGTGGTGGGCGTCGGCTGTACGCGGGTGGCGCTCGGCGTGCACTGGGTGAGTGATGTGGTGGGGGGCTGGCTGCTCGGTCTGGCCGTGGTGACGGCGACGGCGCTGGCGTTCGAAGCCTGGCGGGCGGACGTCGGGAGGCGTCGCACCACACCCGCGCAGGGCCTGGAACCGGAGATCCGCTCCGCACGCCCGGAACCGCCGGTGGGCGCCGCGGAGCGTCCCCGGAAGCCGTGAGGGACATGCCGGCGACGGGGACCTTGAATTCCGGGGACTCCGGCCGGCCGGGACCGTTCCCCGTCGAGGACAGGGCCGGAAAAGGCGGACGCTGCTCAGACCTCGGGAGGAGGCGCCGCGTCCCCGTCCGCTGTCGCGTGCGGGCAACGCTGCCCGGGCGGCTGGAAGCAGGCCGTGATCGCCTTGCCGCCGTGGAAGGCGTGCGCGTCCCAACGGTCGGCAAGGGCGTCGACGATGGCGAGGCCCCGCCCGGAGGTCGCCCCCGTCGAGGCGCGCCTGGGGGCCGGGAGGCGCGGGTCGCCATCCGCGACGCTGACGTGCAGACAGCATCCGTCCCAGGTCAGGACGAGCTGCGCGGCGCTGTGGGCGTGCACGTGTGCGTTGGTGACCAGTTCGGCCACCGTGAGCAGGACGGAATGGACGGTGTCAGGGGCGTCCTCGGTCCACGGGAGCGTGTTCAGATGCGCGAGGCACCACCTGCGGGCCTCACGCGCTCCCCGGTGCACGGGGAACGACCGCGCCCATCCCACTGCTCGAAGCCGCACGTCCCCAACCTCCTCACCCTCGGTCCACGCGTCCGCTCATCAGGAACGCCCGGCCCGGTGGCGGGCACGGTGGCCGTCCCGGCGGGTGACCAGCAGCAGGGCCAGCAGCATCGGTGCGATCAGCAGAATCATGGTCCCCATGGTGATTCGTCCCCTCGCGATCGGTACCTCTTCGACCTTTTCGCGTGTTTCCGCAAGGGCCGCGCTCGAAACCCCTCAGACCCTGGGAGGGGCGGCGCCCTCCTGGAGGGTGCGCAGCAGCTCGAAGGCGGGGGCGTCGACAGGGCGCTGGGTGTTGCTCAGGACGATGACCGCCGTGCCGGTCTCGGGGTCGAAGCCGACGAAGGAGGAGAAGCCGCCGGTTCCCCCGTTGTGCCAGATCTGCAGATGGGCGCCCTGGCGGGGGTGCAGGCGGTGGGCCGTCCAGCCGAGGTGCATCCAGGCGAAACGGCTGCTGCGGTGCTCGACCCGCCGGGAGAGCCTGATGGCTTCCGCGAGCTCGGCGGGCCCACCGCCGTCCAGTTGGGCCCGTACGTACGACGCCAGGTCGGTCGCGGTCGACCACAGGCCTCCCGCCCCGGCGAGGTCGGCCAGGTTCCAAGGAGGGGTGGGGCGGAGCCGGCCGTCGTGGCCCTGGGCGAGCCGACCGGGGCGGCCCGCAGGCGCCGACACCAGAGTGTCGGACATGGCGAGCGGGGCGCACACCTGGTCCGTCACCAGCTGTTCGTAGCTGGTGCCCGCGCGACGGGAGAGGGCCAGCCCGAGGAGTCCGGCGCCGAGGTTGGAGTAACGGACCTGTTCGCCCGGTGCGGCGGCCAGCCGGGTGCGGGCCAGCCCGGACAGCAACACGTCCGCGGTGCAGCCGGCGTACGGATCGGGAGTTCGCGGGCGCAGCAGCGCCCGCAGCATCATGCCCTTGGGCAGCCGGGGCAGACCGGAGGTGTGGGTGGCCAGATGCCGCAGGGTGATCTCCTTCCCCGCCCGCGACGGTACGGACGTGCCCCCGGGCAGGAGCCGGGCCAGCGGCTCGTCGAGATCCACCGTGCCGGCGACCGCCATCCGTGCCAGGGCCAGCGCGGTGAAGGTCTTCGTGACCGAACCGATCTCGAACAGCGTGTCGGCACTCGGTGTCCCGGTGCCGCCCCCTCCGCTGGTGCCCGCACCCGCGAACCCCACGTGTCCGCCGGTGACGGCGGCGACCACGACACCGACGTGCCGTCGGGCGAGCTGCTCAGCGGTCGCCAGGGCGAGCGCGCCGAGTTCCTGAGCCTTGTCCATGTCCGAATGATGCGGACGGGCGGCCATCCGCCGACAGAGCCCCCATGATGATTCCCGGCCGCCGCCCTGCGACTTGGGAAGGAGCGAACCCGAGACGAAGGAGAGTAGTCATCGGGGTCGCGTGGGGGTGCGAGGGTCTTCGAACCTACCGGCCGGCGGCGGTCGGGCCGGGCAGCGGCCCGCCCTCGCACGAGGCATCCTCGGCAGGCATCCGGCCGTCGACCAGGAAGCCCTCGACGTACGCGTCCACGCAGGGGTTGTGCGACTGGTAGACGCCGTGGTCGCCGCCGCCGACGGTGATCAGCCGGGATCCGGCCGTCCCGCGGTGGGCCCGCAGCGCGCCCTCGTAGTGAGTGGCCGGATCGTGGAGCGAGTTGAGCATCAGGACCGGCGGCAGCCCCCGCCCGGTGACCTGCACCCGGGGTGCCCGGGAGCGCGGCCAGGCGGCGCAGACCGAGGCGAAGGTCAGCTCACGGGCCCCGGCCATCGGGTACGCCGCGCTGTCGGCCGCGCTCCGGCGGACCCAGTAGGCGCTGTCGTGGTTCCACGAAGTGTCCTGGCAGATGACGGAGAAGAAGTCGGCGGCGAACTGCGCCCCCAGCGGGTGCTCCAGCTTCTCGGCCAGGGCCTTGCGGGCGGCCGGCGGAGCCGCCTCCGGGTGCTCCAGGACACCCAGCGTCATCGCCAGGTCGGGGAAGCGGTCGCCGCTGTAGATGAGGGAGGTGGCGGCGGCGTCGAGGTGGTTGGGGGTGACCGTCGTCCCCTCCAGGTCCAGCGGGTGCTCGGCCAGTGCGCTCCGCAGCCGCTCGTACGAGGCCTTGGCCTCCGCGGCGGTGCGGCCCCGGTGGTACGTCGCGTCGTTCGCGGCGAGCCAGGGCAGGAAGTCCTCCTCGAACCGGCGCTGGAAGCTCAGCGGCTGGCCCGTCAGGAACTCCTGCCAACTGCCCGTGAAGCCGATGTTGCTGTCGAGCACCACCCGGTCGACCCGGCGCGGGAACTCCGTCGCGTAGTAGGCGCCGAGGAAGGTGGCGTACGAGGGGCCGTAATAGGACACCTTCGACTCGCCGAGCAGCGCCCGGAACAGGTCCATGTCGTGCACTGCCTGGTCGGTGGTGATGTACGGGAGCAGGTCGCCCGACCGCCGCCGGCAGTCCTGTACGAAGTTCCGCGCCCGGTCCACGGTGGCGTCCACGGCCCGGGGGGAGCGGTCGCGCAGGTCGCCGCTGGTGAACAGGGCGTCCACCGTGTCCTGGTCGGAGCAGACCACCTGTGTGCTGGCCCCGACCCCGCGCTGGTCGAAGCCGACGATGTCGTACGCGGCCGCCAGCTTCGGCGCGTACGAGGCCAGTCCGGCGGGCCGGCCCCGCCCCGAGGCCCCCGGCCCGCCGGCCGCCATCATCAGCACGCCCCGCCGCGCGGCGGGGTCCGCGGCCCGGTGCCGGGACACCGCGACGGTCAGGTCGGCCCCCCTGCCCGGGTGGTACCAGTCGCGCGGCACCGTCATGGAGGCGCACTCCAGCGCCCCGGACTGGCACGGCTGCCAGTCGAGGTGCTGCTGCGCGTACCGCGAGGGCACGGCCGGCGCGCCGCCCTTCGTCCCGGCGGCGCTCGCCGGCGAGGCGGGCAGGGCGGCGAGGGCGAGCAGCCCGCACGCGGCGGCCGTGGCCCAGCGCGCGGGCTTCCTGAAGAGGTGCATGTGGGTGGTTCCCCCCGGTCGGAGCGATTCGGTACACCCTGATCCTCCGAGAACCCGGCCCACCGGACGATCCCCCCAATGCCCGTATCCGGGGTGGTGCCAGCACCACCCCCGCCCGTGTCCAGTCAGCAGCTTCACCACCGTGCGCGCGCGGGGTCAGTACGCAGACCCCGGGAACCGCGCACGACCGGACCGCCGGGCTACGGTGCCGTCATGGATCTGTTCTCACGCTCATGGACGGCTCTGCGGGCCGCGGTTGCCGGTCTCCCGGACCAGGACTTCGAGCGGCCGTCCGGCTGCGCCGGCTGGCTCGTGCGGGATCTGGTGTGTCACCTGGTCATCGATGCCCAGGACGTCCTGATCACCCTGGTCACCCCGGCCGGGGCCGAACCGACGGTGGACGCGGTCACCTACTGGAAACTCGTCGACCCCCCGACGGGCGAGGATCCGCTCGACGCACTCGTCCCCCGGCTGGCGGCGGCGTACGGGGAGCCGAGGTGGCTCAAGTTCCACCTCGACGACGTCGGTTCGGCCGCCGGCCGGGCGGCCGCCCTCGCCGACCCCATGGCCCGTGTCGGCACGCGGGGCGAGGTACTGACCGTCGCCGACTACCTGTCGGCGTACGTCCTGGAATGGACCCTGCACCACCTCGACCTGATCACACACCTGCCGTCCGACGCGCCGGCCCCGCCCGAGGAGACCCTCGCGGCGGCCCGGACGGCCCTGGAGCAGATCGCGGGCGCCGCCTTCCCCGCCTCGCTCTCCCACCGGGACGCACTGCTGATCGGAACCGGCCGCCGCACGCCGACCACGGAGGAACGGGCCGCCCTGGGCACCCTCGGGGAGAGGCTGCCGCTGGTGCTCGGCTGACACGGACCATCGACACCGTGGCAGCGTGTAGCATCACCGAACGGATTGAACGCGTTCAATACTTCGGGGGGCGGCATGGCTGCGGACGGTTCTGGCACGGGGAGAGTGCTGCGGCCCGTGGGGCGGTTGGTCGCCCTGTACTGCGGGTTGCACACGGCGGCTTGGGCATTGGCCTACCCCGTGGTCGGCGCCCCCCTGGACGTTGCGTTCTGGTGGTACATGCGCGCCGGAACGTACCTGCTGGCGACACTGGGCGCGGTCACGATGCTGGTGACCGTGTGCGCGGCGCTGAGCCATACCCGGATGGCGGTCGACAGGTTCCGGTGTCGGCTCTGGCTCACCATGGCCGCGTTCACCCTTCCGCTGTGGGTGACGATCTGGTTCATCCCGGTGGGGGTCCTCGAGTGCGTCATCGCGGCCATGTTCACCGTGTGGATGCCGGCGCCGCTGATCCCCGAGATCTGGACGGGATCGCCGGCCTGAACGTGAGGGCTCGGCGTGCCGGGCCGTGCGCCCAGGTGGACGTGATTCCGGCGATTGAGGCGCGGGAAAGAGGGCAGGGGCGGTACAGGTGCCGTTGGGGCTCCTGTTGATCTTTCCCCCCCGATCCGCAGGCCCCGCGGCACCGTCGGCCGCCCCCCACGACGTGGCAGACGTCGGATCGGGGCGTTGCAGGCGGGTAGGCCTGCTTCGATGGCGCCACGGACGGCGTACGACCGGTCCCGAATCCCCGCGTGTGCGGGTGCGCGCCGTCACACCGGCGGCCGGAGCCCCGTGGCTCGCGCCGGCCCGGAGGGCGTCCCGCGGAGCCCGGATCACCGCCCTCGGCGGCGGCTCGGGGGGCCGCGACTGAGCCCGGGACGCGCCGGGACGAGGCAGCACCGAGGGAGTCGGGCGCGGTGCGGGTCCCGCCGGGGCAGGTGGCGGACTGCCCGCCCACCGAACCGCGCGACGGGCGGGCCCTGCGCACACCGCCCACCCCCGCCGCCGCTCAGCGGGCGCCCCGCCGTCGTGCTGCCGGGTCGTGCAGGCCCGGCGGCACGTACCCCGCGTCCTGCGCCGAGAGGGTGGTGCCCGGCGGGACGATCTTGTCGATCTCGTCCAGGACGTCGGAGGGCAGCGGGTTCTCCGCCGCCCCGAGCTGCTCCTCCAGCTGGTACAGCGTGCGCGGGCCGATGATCGGCGCGGTGACCGCCGGGTGGGACAGCACGAAGCCGAGGGCGAGCTCGATCAGGGTGATCCCGGCCTGCTCGGCCAGGACCGCGAGCGCCTCGACGGCCTCCAGTTTGGCCGCGTTCTCCGTGCTGTCGACGTCGAAGCGTCCCGGCTGACGGGCTGCTCGGCTGGATTCCGGCTGCGGCCGCCCGGCTCGGTAGCGCCCCGTCAGCCAGCCGCCCGCGAGCGGGCTCCACGGGATCACCGCCAGGCCGTACCGCTGTGCCACCGGGAGCACCTCGGCCTCGACGCCGCGGGCCAGGATCGAGTAGGGCGGCTGCTCGGACACCACTCGCTCGCGGCCCCGCCGCTCCGCGGTCCACTGCCCCTCGACGATCCGGGACGGCGGGAACGTGGAGGTGCCGAGATACCGGACCTTGCCCTGGCGTACGAGGTCGGAGAGCGCGCCGAGGGTCTCGTCGAAATCCGTGTCGTCCTCCGGACGGTGCACCTGGTAGAGGTCGATGTGGTCGGTCCGCAGCCGCTGGAGGCTGTCCTCGACCGCTCGGAAGATCCACCGTCGCGAGTTGCCGAACCGGTTGACGTCCTCCCCCATGCGGCCGTGGAACTTGGTGGCCAGGAAGACGTCGTCCCGGCGGCCTGCCAGGGCCTGGCCGACGATCTCCTCCGACTCGCCCTGCGAGTACACGTCCGCCGTGTCGATAATGTTGATCCCGGCGTCGAGGGCGCGGTGGATGACGCGCACCCCGTCCTCGTGACTCGGGTTGCCCCGGGCGCCGAAGTTCATCGCGCCGAGTGCGAGCGCGCTCACCTGCACGCCGGTGCGGCCGAAGGGCCGGTACGGGATGGTCATGAGGTTCCTTCCGTGGCGGTGGTCAGCCGTCCGGGCACTGCCCCGGATTCGGCGAGCTGGTCGATGCTCGACGCGTCGCCGGCGGCGCGGTACGCGTCCCACAGCCGGCGGTAAGGGCCGTGGGCCGCGAGCAGTTCGTGATGGCTGCCGGCTTCGGCGACCGCGCCGTCCCGCAGGACGATCACCCGGTCGGCGCGGGCGGCGGTGGTGAGCCGGTGCGCCACGACGAGGGTGGTGCGCCGCCGGGTGAGGGCGGCCGTCGCGGCGGCCACCCGGCGTTCACTGGCCAGGTCGAGGGAGGCGGTGGCCTCGTCCAGCAGCAGGATGTCCGGGTCGACGAGTTCCGCCCGCGCCAGCGCGAGCAGTTGCCGCTGGCCCGCGGAGAGGCCGCGGCCGCGTTCTCCGACCTCGGTCAGATAGCCGGCCGGCAGCCCGGCCACCATCTCGTGAGCGCCGACCGCGCGCGCCGCTGCCTCCACCTCGGCGTCGGTGGCGTCGGGGCGGCCGTAGGCGATGGCGTCCCGCACTGTGCTGCCCAGCAGGTGGGTCTCCTGCGGTACGACTCCCAGCCGGCGCCGGTACCCGGCCGGATCCAGTGCGCGCAGGTCTGTGCCGTCGACCCGCACGGTTCCGGTCGTCGGGTCGTAGAAGCGGGCGACGAGCTTGACGATCGTCGACTTGCCCGCACCGGTCGTACCGACGAGGGCCACCGTCTGCCCGGCGGCGACGCGCAGGGTCACTTCGCGGAGCCGTTCGCGTTCGCCGTCCCGGTAGGCGAAGGACACCCGGTCGAACTCGATCGCACCGCGCAGTTCACGCACGGGCAGGGGGCGCGCGGCGATCGGTGTGCCGACCGGTTCGCGCATCAGGGCACGCAGCCTGCCGAGTCCCACCACCGCCTGCTGGTAGCCGTCGAACGCCTGGGACAGCTGCTGGATCGGCGAGAAGAACAGCTCGACGTAGAGCAGGAATGCGATCAGGGTTCCGGCGGTGAGCCTGCCGTCGCGCACCTGTGCGGCGCCGATCACCAGCACCGTGGCGGTCGCGGCCGTGCTCAGGAACTCGACGAACGGGAAGAATGTCGCCATCAGCCGCTGGGCCCGCAGCCGGGCGTCGTGGAAGGCCCTGGCCAGCTCGGCGAAGTCCCGTGCGTTGTGAGCCTGACGGCCGAACGCCTGGGTGACCCGGATCAGGGCCACGTTCTCCTGCAGGTACGCGTTGACGGCGCTGACCCGCTCCCGTGCTTCGAGGTACGCGGGCAACGACCGCGAGCGGAACGCCATCGTGGCGGCGATCAGGCCCGGCAGTACGACGAGCAGGGTGACGGCGAGCCCGGCATCGATCACGAGCAGGGCGACGAGCACACCGAGGATCGTCAGCAGAGAGACCACGAAGGTCACCAGACCGGTCTGCAGGAACGCCGACAGCGCGTCCACGTCCGTGGTCATCCGGGTCATGATCCGGCCGGCCGGCTCGCGCTCGTAGTAGTCCAGGCCGAGCCGCTGCAACTGGGCGTACGTACGAACCCGCAGGGTGTGCAGCAGGCGCTCGCCCGTGCGGCCGGTCACCCGTACCTGGGCGGTGTTGACCAGCCAGCCGAGCAGCACCACCGCCGCAGCGAGGGCGGCGATCAGCAGCAGCGCCGTCGGCGCGGACCGGGTGACGCCGCTGTCGACCCCGTGCCGGACGAGTACCGGGACGGCGATCTGCGCGAGCGCGTCCGCGCCGACGAGCGCGAGACCGGCGAGCAGCGGCAGACGGAACGGCCGTACCAGGGCCCACAGCCCGAAGCCCGGGTCCCAGGCACGTGCCTGCTCGGGCGTGACCTCCGGATCGGCGTCCACGTGCGGCAACGCGGCCAGCCGCTCCCGGAGTTCCTCGCTGGGAGGGGCGCCGCCGAGCAGACCGGCCCCGTGCCCCGGCCGGCCCGGTCCGGACGTCGCGGCGGCCTGCGCGTAAGCGGCGGCGACCCGCGCGCCGACGTCCCGCCCGGCCTGGGCCGGGTCCGGGCCGCCGCGCCAGAGCTCCTCGGTCACGCCGCGCGGGCGGGGGGCCTGCGCCGCGGACGCCTCGTCCACGCCGAGTTCGCCGGGCTGCCCGTCGGGGGACAGCAGTGACCGGTAGAGCGGACTGCGAGCCTGGAGCTCCCGGGCTGTTCCGATGTCGACGACCCGGCCGCGGTCGAGTACGGCGATCCGGTCGGCCAGCTCCAGCGTCGACGCCCGGTGCGCGATGATCAACGTCGTTCGCTGCCTGGCCAGTTGGCGCAGCCCGGTGTGGATGGCCGCCTCGACCTGGGCATCGATCGCGGAGGTGGCGTCGTCGAGTACCAGTACGGCGGGGTCGTGCAGGATGGCCCGGGCCAGCGCGATCCGCTGGCGCTGCCCGCCGGAGAGCGTGGAGCCCTGCTCGCCGATCACGGTGTCGTAGCCGTCCGGCAGCGCGGTGATGAATCCGTCCGCCTGGGCGAGTTGCGCGGCGTGACGGATCTCCGTGGGCGCGGCGTCCGGGCGGCCGTAGGCGATGTTCGCCCCTATGGTGTCGGACAACAGGTGCGGCTCTTCGAACACGAAGCCGATCCGGGCCCGCAGATCGGCCAGCCGCAGTTCGCGCACGTCGATGCCGCCGACCCGGACCGTCCCGGCGGCCGGGTCGTAGAACCGCGGCAGCAGCGACGCCGCGGTGGACTTGCCGGACCCGGCCGCACCGACCAGTGCCAGTGTCTCCCCCGGTTCGACCCGCAGGGTGAACCCGTCCAGGAGCGGGTCGGCCGTCCGGTCGCGGCCGAACACCACACCGTCCCACTCGACGGCCGGCGTTCCGTCCGGCACGCCGACCGCGTCCGGGGCGTCGGTGATCCCGGGCGACGCGTCGACGATGTCGAGCACCCGTTCCACGCCGGCGCGCGCCTGCTGCCACACGGTGAGCAGCATGGCCACTTGGCGCACGGGCGTCACGAACGATCCCAGGTACACGGTGAACACCACGAAGGTGCCCAGGGAGATGCTGCCGCGCAGTGCAAGCCAGCCGCCCAGCGCGAACACGGCGACCTGTCCCAGAGCGGGTACGGCCTGAAGGGCCGGGTTGTACTTGCTCGTCAGCCGGGCGACGCGGACCCGGGAGGAGAACAGGCTGCGCGACCGCCGCTCCAGCGCGTCCAGTTCGCGCTGCTCCTGCGCGAACCCCTTGACGACGCGGACACCCGCGACCGCCGCCTCCACGGTCACCGCGACCTCTGCGGCTTCCTGCTGCGCATGCCAGTTGGCCGGGAACAGGTCACGGCGGCTGCGGAAGGCGATCAGCCAGAGCACGGGTCCCACGACGAGGGCGACGAGGGTCAGCAGCGGCGACAGCGCCGCCATCAGCGCCACCGACAGGAGGAACATCAGCGCGTTGCCGAACATGTTCGGCAGGAACTGGAGGAGCATCTGTATGAGCGTCACATCGGAGATGGCGCGGCTGACGACCTGCCCCGTGTGCAGATCGTCCTGCTGGCTGCCGCCGAGGCGCAGCAGCGCGGCGAAGGCGTCGTTGCGAAGGTCGTACTGCACGCCGAGCGAAACCCGTCCGGAGCGGTACCGGCGCTGGTAACTCGCCCCGAACCTCAGCCCGCCGATGCCGAGCAGCAGCGCGGCCCAGGGGGTCAGGTCCGCCGCCGAGGCCTCCACCCCGTCCACGACGTGGCGCAGGACGAGCGGCAGTACGGCCGTGGCGACCGCTGCGACCAGCGCGGCGCCGTACGCCCAGGCCAGATCGGCGCGGTAGGCCAGGCAGTACCGGGCCAGCCGGCGTACCCATCCCGGATCGACCGGTCCGCGGGATGCCTGGGACGTACGGTCCGCGGTGCTACAGGAGGTGACGGTCACGCGGACACCTCGACGGCAGGTGACGCCGCGAACGAGTCGGCGGGTCGGGGCAGCCCGTAGTGCTCGCGCAGGGTGGCACCTGTGTAGTCGGTGCGGAACCTCCCGCGTTCCTGCAGGATGGGCACGACCTTGTCCACGAACACCTCCAGCCCGGACGGAAGGACCGGCGGCATGACGTTGAACCCGTCCGCGGCGCCGTTGTCGAACCACTCCTCGATCGCGTCGGCAACCTGGACGGGTGTGCCGGTGAACGTCCGGTGCCCGCGACCGCCGCCGAGGCGGCCGATGAGCTGCCGCACCGTCAGCTTCTCCCGCCGGGCCAGGTCCACGATCAGGGTGTACCGGCTCTTGGAGCCTTCGATCTGGTCCTCGGACGGCAGGTCCTCGGGCAGTCCGGCGTCCAGGTCGAGGGCGTCCGGATCGAGCTTCAGCAGCCGGGCGAGCTGACGCCTGGCGAACTCGGGGCTGATCAGCCGGTCGAGCTCACGGTCCAGCTCCGCCGCCTCGGCCTCGGTGTCGCCGATGACCGGCACGATGCCGGGCAGGATCTTGATCCCGTGCGGATCGCGTCCGTGGGCCGCGGCCCTCTTCTTCAGGTCGGCGTAGAACGCCTGGGCCTCCTGGAGGGTCTGCTGCGCCGTGAAGACCGCTTCCGCCCAACGGGCGGCGAAGGCCCTGCCGTTCTGGGACGAACCGGCCTGCACCAACAGGGGGTGGCCCTGCGGTGAGCGGGGGACGTTCAGCGGGCCGTCGACGCGGAAGAACCGCCCGGCGTGGCCGATCTTGCGGACCCTCGCGGTGTCGGCGTGGACGCCGGCGCCCTTGTCGGCCACGATCGCATCGTCGGCCCAGCTGTCCCAGAGCCGGGTGGAGACTTCGAGGAACTCGCCGGCGCGTTCGTACCGCTCCTTGTGCAAAGGCGTGTCGTCCAGGCCGAAGTTGCGGGCCGCGTCGGCGCCGGCGGTCGTGACGATGTTCCATCCGGCCCGGCCGCCGGACACGTGGTCGAGGGAAGCGAACCGGCGGGCCAGGTTGTACGGCTCGTTGTAGGAGGTCGAAGCGGTCGCGATCAGGCCGATGCGCTCGGTCACCCCGGCGAGCGCCGTCAGGAGCACCGTCGGCTCGAGCTGTCCGGCCGGCCTGCGCCCCGGGTCGCCGTGCTGGCCCGGACTGTCGGCGAGGAACAGCGAGTCGAGCTTGCCCCGCTCGGCGATGCGGGCCAGGTTCTGGTAATGCGCCACGTCCCAGCCGGCGTACGGGTCCGACTCCGGCAGCCGCCAGGCGGCCTCGTGGTGGCCGACTCCCATCAGGAAGGCGTTGAGATGGAGTTGTCCGGCTCGCTTGCTCATGGCTGTTCCTTCGTACGGTGGGCGGGCAGGACGCCCAGGGCGCCCAGCAGGGTGGTGCGGTAGTGCTGGAAGCGGGGGTCACCGGGGTCGCGTCCGGCGGGCAGGTCGATGCGCAGGTCCTGGACGAAGTCCCCGTCGTCGAGGACGAGCACCCGGTCGGCGAGGGTCACCGCCTCGTCCACGTCGTGGGTCACGAGCAGCACGGCGGGCCGGTGCGTCTCGTACAGGCGGCGCAACAGCCGGTGCATCCGGATCCGGGTCAGCGCGTCCAGGGAGCCGAAGGGTTCGTCGGCGAGCAACAGGTCCGGTGCGCTCACCAGCGACCGGGCGAGCGCGGCCCGCTGCTGCTCGCCGCCGGACAGCTCGTGCGGCCAGGCCGATTCCCGCTGGGCGAGGCTGACTTCGTCCAGGGCGGCGCGTCCGCGTTCCCGGGCGTCCTTCCCGGGCAGACCGAGGACGACGTTGTCGAGGATCCTCAGCCACGGCAGCAGCCGGGAGTCCTGGAACACCAGCGACACCCGGGCCGGCACCAGGATCTCCCCCGAGCCGACCGCGTCGTGGTCGAGACCGGCGACCGCGCGCAGCAGTGTGCTCTTGCCCGATCCGCTGCGTCCCAGCAGCGCCGTGAACTCGCCCTGCCCGAGTGTCAGGCTGACGGCGTCGAGCACACGACGGTCCCCGAAGGACCGGGTCAGGCCGGTGATCCGGACGGCGGCGGAATCCACGGCCGCGGCCGCCGCGGCGCCGCTCAGGCGGTGATCGTACGACGCCACGACAGCACCCTCCCCTCCACCAGGCGGACGAGACCGTCGGAGGCGAACCCGAAGGTGCCGTACAGCACCAGGCCGACGAGGATGATCCCGGACTGCGCGTACTGCTGGGCCTGGAACATCATGTAGCCGATTCCCGATGTGGCGTTGATCTGCTCAACCACGATCAGGCCGAGCCAGGCCGCGGTTACGGCCAGTCGCAGGCCGGTGAAGAAGCCGGGCAGCGCGGCGGGCAGCACGACCCTGCGCAGGAACTGCGGGCGGGAGAGCCGTTGTGCCTCGGCGAGTTCCACGTAACGCGCGTCGATGGAGACCAGTGCCGCGTGCGTGTTGATGTAGACGCTCACCAGCACCCCGAGTGCGATGACGACGACCTTCATCGTCTCGCCGATGCCGAGCCACAGGATCAGCAGGGGAAGCAGGGCGAGGTTGGGGATGGAGCGCTTGACCTGCAGAGTGCCGTCCACGAAGGCGTCACCGATGCGGGACAGCCCGGACGCGAGCGCCAGCACGACGCCCGCCGCGACCCCGATGAGCAGGCCCAGGAGCGCACGGGTCAGCGAGGTCTGCACGCTGTCCTGCAACCGTCCGCTGGTCCACAGTTCCCGGGCGGAGGTCAGGACCGACGAGGGCGACGACAGCTTGCGGGGGTCCAGCCATCCGGCTGCCGAGGCCGCCCACCAGACCACGACGACCAGCAGCGGGCCGAGGAGCCGGCCGAACGGGATCTGCTTGCCTCGCCCGAGGCGTCGCCGGCGCGCGGGGACCAGGCCGCCGGCTTCCGGGTCCGGCCCCGGCGGCGGTGGTGCGGTGGCCGCGGGGGCCTTCCGGGGCCCTTCGGTGACGGTGGCCGGGCCTCCGCCCGCAGGGACGGAGATGTCAACGTTCATCGGGGCTCCTGGATCCGGGGGTGAGCGGGCGGAACGTGCTGGAATGGAAGACGAGGGGTTCCACGGCCTGGTCGAGGCGCAGGTCATGGACGCGGAGTACGACGATGTCGTGGTCCCCGGCGCGGACCTCGTTCTCGACGGAACACTCGAACCAGGCACCCGCGCCCTCCAGCAGGACCGCGCCGTCCCGGGTCGTCCGCCACGCGGCCCCGTCGAACCGCTCGTCACTCGGACCGGCGAGCCGCCGGCAGAGCGGCCCCTGCTGCGCGCCGAGCACGCTGACGCCCAGGCGCCCGGCGCGGCGCAGCACCGGCCACGTGCTCGATGTGCGCGCCATGCATACGGAGACGAGCGGCGGTGCGAGGGACACCGTCGTGAAGGAACTGGCCGCCAGCCCGACCGGCGCCCCGTCGATCAGGGCGGCGATCGCGGTGACGCCGGTGGGGAACGCGCCGTACACGGCTCGCAGGGATGTGGTGTCGTGCAGCACTGCGGTCATGCCGGAGCCTCCGTCGGGTGGGCGGCGGACAGCCGCCGGCTGCCGCTGGTGGGCGATGCCGGACCGGTTGGGCCGGGCTCTTTCAGCAGGGGGAGCAGTCCGTCGCCGACCCGGGCGATCTCCTGCTTGTACGGGGTGTCCGAGAGCACGAAGTGGGTCACGCCCAGCGTCCGGTACCTCCCCAGGGCGTCGGCGACCTCCTGCGCGGAGCCGACCAGCCATGTCGTACCGGCACCGCCGCCCCCGTAGCGGCCCGGAGCCGTGTACAGGCACGTGTCCAGGACGTCGCCCCGTGCCGCCAGGTCGAGGAGGCGCTGCTGACCGACGGCCGTGTGGCGCCGGAACGCTTCCCGGGCACGGGGGCCCTGCCGCGCCATGTGGGCGACCTTCTCCTCCGCCGCGCGCCACGCCTCTTCCGTGGTGTCCCGGACGACGGTCGTGATGCGCAGCCCGAACTCCAGCGGCCGGTGTCTGCGCCCGACCGTCTCGGAGAGCGCACGCAGCCGGTCGATCCGCCCGGCGATCCCGTCCAGCGGCTCGCCCCAGAACAGCTGGACGTCGGCCTCCTGCGCGGCGACCCGCTCGGCGGCCGCGCTCGCGCCGCCGAAGTACAGCCGGGGGTGGAGGCCTTGTTCGGCGCCCCAAGGGCGCGGCCGGACCCTGGAGTTGTCCACCCGGTAGTGCTCGCCGCGGAACGTCACCTCCTCCTCGTGCCACAGGCGGCGGACCAGCAGGAGGAACTCGAGCGTGCGCTCGTAGCGGCGCGACTGGTCGAACTCGCCGTCGCCGTACGACGCGGCGTCGTCCAGTCCGCTGACGATGTTGACCAGGACCCGCCCCTGGCTGAGGCGGTCGAGCGTGGCCGAGGCCGAGGCGAAGTTCGCGGGATGCCAGTAGCCGGGCCGGATCGCGATGAGCGGCTTGAACGTCGTCGTGCGGGCGGCGAGGGAGGCCGCGACGGTGAAGGTGTCCGGTCGCCCCCAGCCGGTGCCCAGCAGGGCCCCGGCCCAGCCGTGGTGCTCGACCGCCCGCGCCAGCTCCGTAGAGTGGTCGAGCGTGTCCCAGCCGTCGGGGGTGTCGTCGCCGCGGTGACCGGGTTCGACCGTGTTCGGGATGTACCAGAGGTACTCGCCCATCTCAGGCCTGCCCGCGGTACTCGGCGGACGCGGCCTGCGCGGCGACGCGCTCGAACCGCCGGTCGAACAGCACGCTGACGTCGAATCCCTTGACGAAGCCCGCCCCGGACATGAGATCGGCGACCGACTGCTCCCAGGCGATGGAGGAGTCCCAGTCCTCCGGGTACAGCGGCTTCTTGCGTGACGTGATGATCCGTTCGCCGTCCTCCTTGGCGACGCCCTGGTCCTTGACGTAGTAGGAGTCGACCCACTTCTCGGGGTTCTCCCAGGCCCAGTTGTTGCCCTTGACCCAGATGGGGATGAACGCCTGGATCGCGGCCGCCTTCCGGTCGTCGGCGAGCACCGACGTGGGTGCCCACAGCAGGCTCAGCAGGTCCTGGACCTCGGTGGGCAGGGTCCGCGCGCCGTCCTTCTCGTACTGGCTCAGGTACTTCGTCAGCGACGGCTCGGTCAGCGGGGCGAGGTCGACCTGCTTTCCCTGGAGAGCGGTCAGGAACTGGGAACTCGGCAGCGGCACCAGGGTCACGTCCTTGTGGGAGATCCCGTTCTCCTTCAGCCACTTCAGGATGGTGACGCCCTGCGCCTGCCCTTGCGAGAAGGCGATCTTCTTGCCGACGACGTCCTTCACCGTCGTGATGTCGCTGCCCGGGCGGGTGGTCGGGATGTAGTTGACCGCCGTGTTGTGCGAGATGGCGACGATCTTGGCGTCGACGCCGATGTCGTGCGCCTGGATCGGCGGCATCCCGGCGTTGGCGGCCAGATCGACCGCTCCCGCACGGAATCCTTGAATGGTTTCCGGCCCGCCGTTGAGCCGGACCCATTCGACGGAGAAGGGCAGCGGGCCGAGCGACGGCTCGGCGGCCAGCTGGACCTGCGCCGTGCTCACTCCGATGCGGAGGGTGGTGCTCTTGTCGGGGGACAGGGTCGGGAGCGCGCCGCGCGTCGTGGGATCGGACTGATCGGAGGAGGCGCAGCCCGCGAGCGTCAGCAGCGCGCCGCTGCCCAGGGCGATGAATCCTCGGCGGTTCAACGGTCTTGAGAGGTATGCAGACATGGCGGTACCGGGGGACCTTTGCTTGTTCGGCGCGATGACGGATGCGCGCTCTGGCGGTGTCGCCGCCGACGCCGTGCGGTGGAGGGAACCGCGTACGGCGCCGACGGCCTGTCTTCGGCCGTGTCAGGAGGCGACGGCGACCCGGTGCTCGGCGGTGAAGGGGCGTCCCGCGACGAGCTCGGACTTCTGCCCGTCCGGTCCCACGGGGACGTCGCCGATCAGGGTGACCCGGTGCAGCCGGCGCTCGACGTCCAGGTGTTCCAGGTCGCGCGGGGCGAGGTGCGCGGTGGCCCGGTTGTCCCAGTACGCCACGTGTCCGGGCTCCCAGCGGAAGCGCACCGTGTACTCGGGCCGGGTGATCTCGGCATACAGCAGGTCCAGGATGCGCCTGCTCTCGGCGGCGGTGACGCCCACGATGTGGCTGGTGAAACCGGGGTTGACGAACAGCGCCCGCTCCCCGGTCTCGGGATGCACCCGCACCACGGGGTGCACGGACACGAGCAGGTTGTCGTTGATCCGGCGGGCGTACTCGCCGTCCTCGGCCACCGGCCGGCTGCCGCCGTACCGGTGCTCGGCGCGGAGCGTGTCCACGAACGCCCGGACCGGGGCGGAAAGTCCCTCGTACGCGGCGACGAGGTTGGTCCACTGCGTGTCGCCGCCGACCGCCGGAACGGTCTCGGCGCGCAGGATGGAACCGGCGGGCGGATTCACCGCGGCGGTGACGTCGGTGTGCCAGCCGTCGAAGTAGCTGTACTGGCGCTTGCGGTACTCGTCCCGGAAGTTCTTCCCGTAGCGCTCCTCGAAGCGGCGCGGATCGATGGTGAAGATCTCCGGGTGGTCCTCCGGCGGGGCGTCGTCGTGCGGGTGGGCGTAGGTGAGCTCGCCGAAGTGGCGGGCGAACGCGATGTGTGAGGAATGGTCGAGCCGCTGCCCCCGGAAGAAGACGACCTTGTGGCGGTGGAGGGCCTGCCTGATCCCCTCGACGGTCTCGGCGGACAGCGGCCGGGCGAGGTCCACGCCGTCGATGTCGGCGCCGATGTGACCGGCGACGGGGCGGACGGAGAGCGTGCTCATGGGCGGTTCCTTTCGGGCATGGCGGATACGGTGCCGACGGCCGTGATGGCGTCGGGGCGCGCGGATTTCACCTGAGGGGCGCGTGCCCAAAGGTGTGGAAGACGCCGGGCCGGAGGTCGATCCGGTGCCGGGCCGGAGTCCGGGGGAAGAAGTGCGCGGCGGTCAACGCCGCAGTGCGGCCGCGCGGGGGCGCGTCGGCGGAATGCCGGTCAGCGGGCGCGACAGCCCAGTCCGGCGAAGTGGTGCACGCGGAAGGCGTTCACGGGGTGCCGGCCTGCGGCTGCCCGGATCGTGGCCCTCTGCTGTGCGTCCATGCGAGGAGTCTGCCGCCACGCTGCCGGTACGGACAACGTTTTGTCTCGGTGCGGAAGAATCCCCGCCCGCCCGTCTGCGCTCATCGGGCACTGCCGGTGGTGCGCAGTCCCAACGGGTCCCGGTAGACGGCCGCGAGCACCGGCGCGGTCGCTGCCACCGCCAGCGTGTCCGTACCGAAGGAGCCCGAACGCACCTGGCCGCCGTCGCTCTCCAGCTCGTGGACCAACTCGTCCAGCAGTTGCGGGAGACGGAGGGCGGCGGACTCGGTCAGCACCAGGGCGTCCGGACTGATGAGGTCCAGCAACGGCCTCACCGCGTGCGCGATGAGCCGCAGCCGGGCGCGGCACAGGTCCATCGCGCGGCCGTCGCCCGCCAGAGCGGCGCCTACGAGCAGTCGCAGGTCGGGATGCGGGATGATGCCCGCCGCGACGGCGCGCTGGGCGACGGCCCGGTCGGAAACGGTGGCCTGCAGGCAGCCGGTACGACCGCACGGGCAGGGTTCGGTCGAGCCCGGAACGGGCAGGTGGGCGATGCCCCCGGCGCCGTATCGGCGGCCCCGGAGCAGGACGCCGCCGGTGGCGATCGCCGCGTCCACGGCGTTGCCCACGAACAGGTGCACCAGGTCACCGCCGCGGACCTCGCCGAACAGCAGTTCCGCGTGGGCCAACGCCCGTGCGTGGCCTTCCACATGGACCGGCAGGCCCACCGCCCGTTGCAGCGTGTGCCGCAGCGGGATGTCACGCCAGCCGAGGGCGGAGTTCTCGACGAGGACCCCGGCGTCCGGGTCGACCCAGCCGCCGGTGACCACACCCAGTCCGAGCACCGAGCGCCCGCCGGCGTGCCGGCGCAGAAAGCCGGGCAGCCGGGCGGCGACGTCGTGGAGGACGGCGCCGTGCTGCGGCTGCCTGGGCACATGCTCGTGCGCGATGACGCCACCGCGCAGATCGGTGAGCGAGAAGGTGAGCCGCGGTACCGCGATGTGCACGCCCACCGCGACGTGATGCGAGGTCTCTATGTCAAGCGGGATGCGGGGGCGGCCCGGCCGAGGCCGCCGCGAGGGCTCGGGCGGTTCCCAGACCAGCCCCATCGCGAGCAGTTCCGCCGCGTGCCGCGACACGGCGGCCGCGCTGAGCCCCGTCTTACCGATGATCGCGGTGCGCGCCAGCGGGCCCCCGTGCAGTACGGCCCGGAGGACGACGGTCGCACCGTCGGGCTGGTCGGAGGCGGTCTGCCCGCCCGGCGTCGCGATGAGCGCTGGTCGCATCGATGATCCTCGGTCCGGGGGCGGTCACACGGCGGCACGGCGGCCCCGGGAAGCGGGGGCTACCGGCGCTGGGGACAGTTCGACAAGCTCATGCCCCGATGCTCGCAAGCCCATGGAGGCCGGTCAACGATCCGGCGTTACGGGGCAATGACGGTTGTGCGAAGCCGCCGGCCGACCCCTCCTGGGGTCGGCCATTCCCGCTGAACCGCAGGTCGGAGCCGCCCCACTGCCGCGGCGCAGCAAGCCGCCGTACGCCTTCCGGCGCGACCCGGTGTCGGCGCCGCGCCGGGTCCGCCGCAGCGAGGAGTGGGCCAGCCGGCCCGCGGCGGCGCCGACCGCGTACCAGGCCAGGTCGGGGGCGTTGAAGGTGGAGCCGAGCACGAGACGGGCGAGGGTGCTGCGCCGGGAGAGCTCCCCGGGCACCGGACCGAGCTGGAGCAACTCGACCGTCCAGCTGGCGGCGAGCGCTGTCGCGGCGGCCCGCGCGGGCGACAGACGGGGGGCGGCCGCGACGACGAGCGTCAGGAGCAGGACGGTGTACAGCGCGTCCCCGCCGTACTTGGCCACGTCCACCGCCGCCGTCGCCCTCAGCGTCAGGCCCGCGCCGACGGTCAGTGCGGCGGCGGCCACCGCCGCCGCGCGGGCGCGGCCCGGCCGGGCGAGGGAACGCTCCGGTGCGGCGGGGTCCGGGGCGCGCTCGGTGTTCGCGGGTGCGGAGGCCATCCGGCAATGGTGCCTGGTGCCGGATGCGCGGTCAGGGCCTGGGTGTTTTCCCCCGTGCCGCGGCCCGGGATGAGTACGTGCTCCGAGTACGGCTACTCACGCGGTCCGGGGCGGCCGGCGAAGACGATGGGAGCCGCACCGCCGGACCGGGAGGGGACCCGTTTCATGCTCAGCACCATCGCCGACACGCTGCTGCCCGCCTTCGGGCGGCTGTCGGTGACCTGCGACACCGATACCGGGGCGGCGTTCCGGCCCGGCAGCATCATCGCCGCGAACCACACGTCACTCGCCGATCCCGCCGTCGTGCTGGCCGCCCTGCGGAGGCTGGGCGTCGAGCCGGTGGTGATGGCGGCCGCCGGGCTGTGGCGGGTGCCCGTACTCGGGCAGGCGCTGGCGCGCGGCGGGCACATCCCCGTCTTCCGCGGGGACCGGCGGGCCGCGGCGGCACTCGACACGGCCGCGGAAGCCCTCGGACGGGGCCGACTGGTGCTCATCTACGCGGAAGGCGGACTGCCGCGGCGTGCCGACGCGGCCGAAGCCGCCCCCGAAGCCTTCCGCAGCGGGCTCGCCCGCCTCTCCGAGCGGACCGGCGCGCAGGTCGTCCCGGTCGGCCAGGCCGGTGCGCGTCGCATCACGTCCGGAAGCGTGGCCAAGCAGC
Organism: Streptomyces sp. NPDC053432; assembly: GCF_055585365.1. Lineage (NCBI taxonomy): Bacteria > Bacillati > Actinomycetota > Actinomycetes > Kitasatosporales > Streptomycetaceae > Streptomyces > Streptomyces sp. NPDC053432. The sequence continues at coordinate 131,066 of NZ_JBVJKF010000011.1, read as the reverse complement.
TCGCGGGGGTGGCCACCGCACCGCTGCGGCGCCCCGGTCTGCACGTGCACGTGGGCGCACCGGTCCACCTGACCGGCGACCACCAGGAACGCACGGCCCGCGCCCGCACCGCGGTGACCCGTGCGTGGCGGACCGCGGCCGCGCACCTGAACGAACCGGCCGCACTGCGCGGCTGATCCGTCAGGCTTCGGGCGGCGACAACCTGGCAGGTCTCACCAGGGGATCGGCCCGTCCTCGGCCAGGAAGGTGCCCGTCGGGCCGTCCTCGCCCGCCGTCGCCAGGGCGACCGCGACGGCCGCGCCTTCCTCCGGCGTACGTATCCCGGAGTGGCGGTTGAGGTCGGTCGCGCAGTAGCCGGGACTCACCGCGTTGACCAGGATCCCTTCGGCGCGCAGTTCATTGGCGTAGAGCACCGTGACCGCGTTCAGCGCGCTCTTCGAGGTGCAGTAGGGAAGGAGGACCGAGTAGTAGGCGGACCACGGGCTGCCCGGGTCGGCAAAGTGGGTGAGGGAGCCGAGTTCGCTGGACATGTTGACGATCCGCCCCGCGTCGGAGCGGCGGAGCAGGGGGAGCATGGCGTGGGTCACCGCGACGACGCCGAACACGTTGGTCTCGTAGACCTGTCGGACGGTCGCGGCGGGGGTTTCACTCGGCTTCTGCGGCCCGGCGGCGATCGCGGCGTTGTTGACGAGGATGTCGAGGCGGCCGAACGTGGCTTCGATGTGCTTCGCCGCGGCCTGGACCGAGATCTCGTCGGTGACGTCCAGCGGTACGAACCGTACGTCGGCGCCGTGGGCGCCGTTGGCGCCGTCGGTGCGAAGCTCCTCGGCCGCCGCCTCGCCACGCTCGGCGTCGCGAGCGCCGATCAGCACGGTGATGCCGAGAGCCGCGAGCCTGCGCGCCGTTTCCTTGCCGATGCCCTTGTTCGCACCGGTGATCAGAGCAGTTTTCTGCGAAGTCGTCATGGCGTCCAGCCTCGCCTCACCCACGGGTGGCAGGGAAAGACCAGCAGACTCTGGATCTATAGTCCACGGATATGAATGAGCTGGAGGTGCGCGAGCTGCGGTACTTCATCGCGGTCGCCGAGGAACTGAACTTCAGCCGGGCCGCGCAACGCCTGGCGATCGCGCAGCCCCCGCTGTCGAAGGCGATCGCTCAGATGGAGTCCCGTCTCGGAGTACGCCTCTTGGAGCGCACCACCCGGCAGGTGAGGCTGACCGAAGCCGGCCAAGTGCTGCTCGATCAGGCCCGGATCGCCGTCGACGCGGTGCACGCGGCGGTACGGCGGACACGCCGGGCCGGTCAGCCGGCACCCCGGCTCGTCGTGGCGGTCAAGCCGGGAGGCGATGCCGGGCTGCTGAGGGAGATCCTCGCCGCCTACCGGGGGACGGGTTCGCACCTGCCGCCGCCCGAAGTCGTCGTCGGCGGCAGCGGAGAGCCGATCGCCATGCTGCGGGACGGCCGTGCCGACGTAGCGCTGCTGCGCAGCCCGTTCGACGGTCAAGGGCTCGATTCCCAGACGCTCGTGGTCGAGCCGCGCCTGGCCGTCCTCCCCGCCGCGCACCCTCTGACCGCACGCCCGCGACTGCGGCTGACCGACCTCATGGGCGAACCGATCCCGCGCTGGAAGGGGGCCGCGCCCTCCGCCACCGCCTACTACACCGGATGCGACGGAGCCGAAGCCGGCGATGGCCTCACCGGCTCGGCGCCGGCCGACCCTCCCGAGGGGCCGCTCGTGGCCAGCGTCGAGCAACTCCTGGAGGTGGTCGCGCTGGGCCAGGCGGTGGCGTTCCTGGCGCTCTCCACCACCGCGCGGCACCAGCGCCCGGACATCGCATACCGGCCGGTCACCGGCCTCAGTCCCAGCGCGGTCATGGTCGCCTGGCCGGAGACCTCGCGATCCGCAGCCGTCGCCGCCTTCGTCCGAGCCGCCCACGACGTCGCCGCCCGCCAGCCCGACCACATGACGGCACTGGCCCACTGACGTCCGCGCCTCGGCATGGGCCGTACGGCGGCCGGAGGTCGGAGGCCTGAGTCGGCACGGGCGAGGGCCGCCCGGCGGAGGCTCGGCGCACCGGGGCTGCCGTGCGGCGGTCGGCACGGCACGGATAGCCTGCGCGAATGACGCGAATGACGCGGAGGACTCGAATGACTCGAATGACGCGGATTCAGCGGGCCGCCGGCGCGGTCGTCGGCTCGGCGGCGGGCGACGCCCTGGGCGGCCCCTTCGAGTTCGGTCCCCAGGGAGCGTTCTCCGCCCGGTTCCCCGCGCCCGGTGGGGGTGGGGAGATGTGCGGAGGCGGTGGCTGGGATCCCGGCGAGGCCACCGACGACACGCAGATGGCCGTCCTGGTCGCGGAGTCCCTTCTGGAGCGGGGCGGACTGGACCTGCCGGACGTCTTCGCGCGCTTCCAGCGGTGGGCGGCATCACAGCCCAAGGACATCGGCCTGCAGACCGAAGACGTCCTGACCAACGGCATGCCCTGGGACCTCGCCGCCGCGATCCATTTCCAGGTCAACCAGCGAGCTGCGGGAAACGGCTCCCTGATGCGGGCATCGACCTCCGCGGTCCACTTCGCGCCCGCAGGCCGGGAAGCCACCATGGACGCGGCCCGCCGCATCGCCGCCCTCACCCACGGCGACCGCGCGGCCTGGGAAGGCACCGCGATCTTCCACGAACTCATCCGCGTCACGTTCCAGGACACCGACCCCCTCACCGCGCTCCCGGACATCCTGGCCCTTGTCCACCCCGACCACCGCGACCGCTACGCCACCGTCCTGGCGCCCGACTGGCACCCCGATCAGGCGACCGAGTTCAACGGCGCCGTCTGGCCCTGCCTGGGCTCCGCCGTCTGGGCCCTGCGCACCACCACCGGCTTCGAGGACGCGATACGCGCGGCGATCGACCTCGGTGGTGACACGGACACCGTCGCCGCGGTGACCGGGGGCCTCGCCGGCGCGTACTACGGGTTGGACGCGATCCCCGCCCGTTGGACCCGCCCTCTCCATGTCCCCCTCCCGGGATTCGAGGGACGGGTGCTGAATCTGGCGGATCTGCTCCACCTCGCACACCGTCTCGCGGGCTGAACCGGGTGGTCCTGGGGCCTGTTCCTCCGCCCGCAGGGTTCCGTAGCGGTCGTGCGGCCGGCCATGCCATTCTCCGATCGGCAGACCCGCCTTCCGCCGCCGGAGGTCGACATGGCACTCCTTCCCGACATCACCGCGTACTACGATGCCGGCGATGAGGCCGGCCGCCTCACTTCCGGGCGCACCATCGGGACGGTCGAGCTGGTGCGGACACAGGAACTGCTGCGTGCACACCTTCCGCCCTCGCCCGCGTCCGTGCTGGACGTCGGCGGCGGCCCCGGAGTGCATGCCCGCTGGCTCACCGACAGCGGCTATCAGGTTCTCGTCGTCGACCCGGTGGAGAACCACGTACGGCAGGCCCGCCGGCGGGGACTGGCTGCCTGCGTGGGTGACGCGCGGCAACTCGGCCAGGACGACGTTTCGTTCGACGTCGTGCTGATGCTCGGCCCCCTCTACCACCTGCCGGACGCAACCGGGCGTGCGCGTGCCTGGCGGGAGGCTCACCGCGTCGTCAAGCCCGGTGGCCTGGTCGCTGCGGCCGCGCTCAACCGGTATGCCAAGCTCATGGACCTGGACTCGCCCCATGCACTGGACATCGCGGCGAGCGGGCTGCGCGTCCGCGGGGACGGCCCCACCACGTACTACCACGACCCTTCGGAGCTCTGCGCCGAGGCCCGGCAGGCCGGCTTGGGTGACGTGGTGGTCCACGGGCTGCACGGGCCCGCCTACGAGGCCTTGAGAGCCGAAGAGCGCCGGACCGGGAAGAAGGACCTGGGGGCGAAGGCGCTGGAATCCGCCCTGGCTGCCGCCCGGTTCGCCGACGGCCGTCCGGAGCTCGTGGTGTCGAGCCTGCACCTACTGGCGGTCGCGCGCCGACCACGCGCCCCGCGGACACGAGAACGACGCCGGCGCGTCCGGCCATGATGCGTTTCTGCGGCTTCACGTCCGGACCCGCGGACAGCTGCCGTGCTGACGTCCCGCGCCGCCCTCGCCGCCCGCGCCGCCCTCATTCCGCGCGATGCGGCTTGTGCGGTGCCACCCGCAGCCGCGCCGTCGCGGGAAGCCGGCCTCGGCCGGTGGACTGCCGGGCACGCGCCAGAGGACCGTCGCACAGTGTCCGCAGAACCGATCCGGGCCCACTGTCCGGGCTGAGGGTGACATCGAGTTCGGCCGCGGGATGGCCGGCCGGGCCGACCATTCGGGCCCGCGTCCCTGTCACGCCGGGCTGTCGGCGGGCATCGGCGGCCAGGGCATCGCTCAGGGCGCGCTCACGCAGCTCCACGTCATCGACCGTCGGTTCCCCGAGGGAGATGTGGCCGGGGTGCGTGCGGCGCAGTTGTACCAGCAGCCACCAGAGAGCGAGTACGAGGACGAGGGCCAAGGCGGCGATGACCACGGGCCACCACCATCCTTCGTTCACCCAGCGGGTGCGGTCGGCGGCGGTGAGTACGACGTCGCGCGGACCGGTCAGGGGCCAGCCGGTGGGAGGGGTCAGGTGCCGGCGCCGGTACACATCGAAGCCGCCCGCCAGGACAAGGAGGCCGATGCCGAGCAGGACGATGCCTGCCAGAGCCAACAGGATCCGGTTGATCGCTGACTTCCTCATGGGATCCCTTCTTCCGTTCTTCCGCTCTCGCGAACTGAGCGTCGAGGGACGGGTCACTTTCTGCGCGGGCGGGGCCGCGCCCGTACGTCCAGCCGCAGTGGGCGGGCCAGCGCAAGGCGGTCCATCTGCTCCCGCAGAGCGGCCAGCAGATCGGCCCGTACATCGGCTGCGGCGCGGAAACGCACATCCGCCCGGGCCGCGACGCGATGCCGGCCGACCCGGATCCTTGCACCGCTGACGCCAGGTACGCGCATGGCTGCGTCGCGCAGCAGGAGGCCCACCGCGTCGCGGTCCAGCACGGCCCGCACCTGCTCCTCGGGGGATCGCAGAGGCAGCCGCCGGCGCAGACCTGGTGTCACCGCCAGGACGAACAGCCAGAGGCCGAGGAGGGCGACGCAGGCGCCGCCGATCTGCATCCAGAGGTCGTCCAGCGGGCGCGTGGCCATTTCATCGGCCAGGCGAGTGCGCCACGCCGCGGCGGACTGACCGGCACGGACCCTCACGATGTCGAACAACAGCGTCGCCGCGGCAGCCGCGATGACCAGCGCCGTCAGTGCGGCGGGTATCCGGCGTGCGGACCACGGACGACGGGCCGTCCGGGAACGCGAGGCGTTCCCCGCCTTCGCGGCGGTCGAAGGGGCCGGCGAAGCGTGTGGCGCCAGTGCCGCCGAGCGCGACGTGGCTCCGGCCCCATGGGCACCCACCGTTTCTCCTGCAGGGCCTTGGTCCCGTTTCATACCGGCTCTCCTTCCGGTGGCGGCGCCGACCGCCTCACTGCACACGCCGGCCTTCCGGGCCGCCGGAGCTGACCAGGTGCTCGACGGCCAAAGTGACCTCCGAGACCCTCATGCCGGTCAGCTGGGAGATGCGCTCGCTGACGTAGTGCTGCACTTGGCGGGAGGCCTCGGCCAGGTCCGCGGGGTACGGCAGGTCCAGGCTCAGTCCCAGCCGGGCCACGCCGTTCTTGACGGAGACGGAGGCGCGCGGAGCGGGCGACCTCCCATGGGCGGGCGGTCGGCCCCCGCCCCGCTGCATGGCCAGAGCCTCCCGAGTGGCTCGGACCGCCAGGAGGGCCACGACCTTGTCGGGTATCACCGTGGCACCGCGTTGTGCCGGCGGTACCACCACCGGAGCCGCCGGATCCGCCCCCGTTCCCTGTGAGGCACCGGCCGGCTGCGAGGTCATCGCCGCTCCCGGGAATGCACGAAGTCGGACATCTCCAGGTCACCCTGCAGCATGCGACCGATCACCAGACCCACCGCGCCCAGCACCGCGACGAGGAGGAAGGCCCAGAAACCTCCGAAGAATGCGGCGAATCCCAGAGCCATACCGGCCAGCAGGCCCACTGTTGCTGCGCTCATCCAACTCACCTGAATTTCGTATGTGACGTTTACCTGTTTCCGCCCCGGGGTCCGGCCGGGCCGGCCGTGAGGGGGCGGGGGGGGGGCTCACTCCCGGCTCACTCCCGGGTCACTGCGAGCTCACCGCGGAGCTCACTGCACCCGGCCCTCGCCCCCCTCCTCGTCCTCCTCATCGGCCAGGTGGACGTCGTCGACGGTGATGTTCACCTCGACGACCTCCAGACCGGTCATGCGTTCCACGGCCGTGATGACGTTGGTCCGGACGTCACCCGCGACGTCCACGATGGCCACGCCGTACTCCACGACCACATCGAGATCGACGGCGGCCTGCCGCTCGCCCACTTCCACCTTCACGCCGCGGCTCACACTGGGACGGCCGCCCGGGACCATGTCCTTCACGGCCCCCAGCGTGCGGGCCACTCCCGCGCCGAGGCTGTGGATGCCCGGGACCTCGCGGGCGGCCATTCCGGCGATCTTCTCCACCACGCTGTCGGCTATGGTCGTCCGGCCCCGCGTCTCCGGCGCCGTCCCCGCGCCGCTGCGGCCCGTCAGCGTCTTGCCCGTAGGGGCCGACTCGCGCTCGTTCCCACCTGCGGCGGGGTTGATGGTGTCCGACATGAGGACCTCCCCAGAGTGTCCGTCGGGGCGCCGGTGAGGTGCCCTCCAATCGTTGGACACCGGACGGGGACATTCCTCACCCGGCTCCCGAGGCCCGCACCGCATACCATCGAGAGGTGCGTACGCGACCGCGAGACCGTTCCCCGTAGAAAGCGAGCGGCGATGCGCCACAGGACCAGACCGCCCTTCACGGCGCGGACCTCCCGCCGCGGCCGACGCCGCGGCCGATCGCCGACGCCATGAGCGGCCGGAGCACCTCCGCCGACCTGACGGACGACATGCTGGTGGTGAGGGCCGGCGAAGGGGATGACGACGCCTTCGCGGTCCTGGTCCGCCGGCACAGCAACCGTCTGCTCGCCCTCGCCCAGCGTCTGCTCGGCAGCCGGGCAGACGCCGAGGACGCCGTCCAGGAGTCCTTCCTCAGTGCGTGGAGGCAGCTGCCGGAATTCCGTCATGGCGCCTCCTTCGGTACATGGATGTACCGGATTGTCACCAACCGCTGCCTCAACGTCCTGCGCCGCCGACCCCGCCCCGCATCCCTGGACACCGTTCCCGAGCCCGCAGCCGTGGACGCCGGCAGCTCCCCGGCCCGGGCCGCAGAGACGGACGCCGCCACAGCGGCCTTGGCGCGAGCGCTCCTGGACCTGAGCCCCGACCTGCGCGTGTGCTGGGTACTGCGGGAGCTGCACGGCCTGCATTACGAAGAGATCGCCCACCTTGTGAACACCAGTGAGATGACCGTACGCGGCCGGCTCTTCCGCGCACGACGCGCTCTGACGGAGGCGATGCGCCCATGGCGATAGACGACCCGCACCGCTCCGGCAGCGAAGAGTTCGGAACCGGAGACGGAGATGGCGCGACGGACACGGCGTCCACGGGCCCCGAGGCCGAATCTCTGGCCGGGGCCGAACTTCTCCCGTGCGGACGCCCCCTCGGCCGTGCCTGGGAGCAGGCCCGCAATCCCGCCGCGCTCGCGGCCGACCCCCATACCGGCACCTGCGCCTACTGCCGGGAAGCCGTCGAAGGACTGACGGCCCTGGACCGTGCGACCCGGGCTCTGCGCGCCGAGGAACTTCCCGACGGCCACGGCCTCGCCAACCGGGTCATCAACGCCGTCCGCGCCGAGACCCGGCTGGGCGCCATGCTGCTGCTCGACGATCCCGCACACGACCTGCGCATCGCCGAAAGCGCCGCTGCGAAGATCTTGCGCCGAGCCGCCGACAGCATCCCCGGAGCCCGCGCGGCCAGCTGCCGTCTCACCCCGGACCGCGGCAGCGAGAGCGTGCACGTGGTCGCCATCACCCTCGCGGCCGCCCTCGACGAACCCTTCCCGGAGCGCGCCGAACACGTACGCCAAGCCGTCTTCGACGCGGCCCGCCACGTCCTCGGCCTCGCCGTCACAGCCGTCGACCTCACGGTGAACGCCGTACTCGAGCCCACGCCCCCACGCGGTTCGGAAGGATCCACAGGAGGTGAGGAATGACCGCCGCCGATCACCGCGAAGGCGTCCACCTGGCCGCGGCCCGAGCAGCCCTCGCCGTTCCCGGCGTGGCAGCACTCCAGCCCTCCCTCACCGAACGTCTGGCGCTCGCCGCGTCCCGGACGCGGCACGCCGCGACAGGCGCGCAGGCCACCTCCCGTCCCGAGGCGGCCGGCATCCGCTCCGAGCCCACCCGGGAGGACGGTTGGCACATCGAAGTGCGCTGTGTCCTGCACCTCGACCGCCGGGCGATCGATATCGCCCGACAGGTACGCGAGCAGGTGCGCACCGCGGTCACGACCTACCTCGCCCAGCACGGGACGACGGTTGGACCGGTCACCGTCCTGGTCACGATCACCCGCACGGTATGACCGGGGGCAGCGCCTGTGGGCTTTCGCTTCCCCCGGCGGTTCGTCCGGCCGCCGCGGCCCAGGGGGAGGGCAGCCGCCGGGGAACGGCCCTCCTGGTATGGGCCCAACGGACCCGTCCGGGGCCCGATCGGCCCATGACCCGGCACGGGTCCCAGGGTGACGCTGGCAGCGGACGGCCTCCCGGCTGCCCACGTCCGTCGACCCGGGAGCTGAGCCATGAACTGGAACGGTCACACGATGGGTGGCTGGGGCTGGTTCGCCATGTCCCTCACCACGTTGCTGGTCGTGGCCCTGATCGTCACCGTGACCACCTACATCCTGCGCCCCCTCACCCGGGGGACCGCGCAGTCCGAGGCCCCCTTCGCCCCCGACACGGAGTCCGATGCCGATGAGGGGGACGAGTGGCTTCTCGCGGAACGTTTCGCCAGGGGCGAGATCGACGCAGAGGACTACCTGAAGCGGCGCGCGGTACTGCGTACCCGAACCAGCTCGCGTACGCCGATGTGAGGCGCTCGTGGCTGCCGGCGATGAGACGTGACCGGTCGTGGCGTGCGAGGCCGCCACGTGCGATCCGGGCGACCGCCCCGCACGACTCGGCACCCGCGTGACCAGCGGAAAGGCAGTCCCCATGACCATATTCAGCGCCGCCCCCTGCGCCCTGCAGGACGCTGTCCGCACACTCGGCACGCCAATGCCGGACGACACCGTCACCCCGTCCCACCTCGTGCTGCCGGACGGGGACGCCAGCCCGGCACAGGTACGCGCACTGCTCTCCGAGAGGGCCTGATTCCGGGATGACAGCCATGCACAGCCGTTTCGAACCCGACCGGCAGCTGACCGCCCGCATGCTGCTCACGATGTTCCTGCTCGGGCTGGTGTACGTGGCCTTCATCGCCGCGCTGGTCGCACTGCTCAAGTCCACCGTCCTGGTGGTCGTGATCGCGGCCGGGATGCTCGCCGCGCAGTTCTGGTACTCGGACCGGATCGCCCTGTACGCCATGCACGGCCGCCTGGTCACGGCCGAGGAGCAGCCGCAGCTGCACGGGGTGATCGACCGCCTGTGCGCCAGCGCGGACATGCCCAAACCCCGCGTGGCCGTCTCAGACATGGACCTGCCCAACGCGTTCGCCACCGGCCGCAACGCCGACCACGCCGTGGTCTGCGTGACGACCGGACTGATGCGCCGCCTGGAGACCGAGGAGCTGGAGGGCGTGCTGGCCCACGAACTGTCACACGTCGCCCACCGCGACGTGGCGGTGATAACCATCGCCTCGTTCCTGGGCGTGATCGCCGGACTTGTCGTCCGCTTCGCCTTCTACTCACAGCTGTTCGGCGGCCGCGACCAGCGCGATCAGAACACCGCGGTCGTGTTCGCCGCCGTCATGGCGGTCTCCGCCCTCGTGTACGCCATCAGCTTCCTGCTCATCCGGGCCCTGTCCCGCTACCGCGAACTGGCCGCCGACCGGGCAGCGGCCATGCTGACCGCCAAGCCGTCCGTCCTGGCATCGGCACTGACCAAGGTCAGCGGCGACATCGCCCGCATCCCCACCGAGGACCTGCGTACCGCCCAGGCGTTCAACGCGTTCTTCTTCGCCCCCGCTCTCCATGCCGGCACGGCGGTGGCGAACCTGTTCTCCACCCACCCGAGCCTGGAACGCCGGCTCGCGGCCCTCGCCGAGATCGCCGCCGAGCTGGGCGGGCCGGGCGGCGGGACACCGTGAGAGAAGGGAGTTGAGGTCCCGTGGGTTTCTGGGACACGCTGCTCGGGCGGTCCGAGCCGGTCGGGCCGGACCTGGACCAGCTCTTCGGGCTGCCCTCGGCCGCCGTCACCCTCCAGGCGGCCGTCGGATTCACTCCGACCGGAGCGGGCTCGGTCTGCTTCGCCTCCATCGAGGGCGGCGCCTTCACCCAGGTACAGCAAGAGGTACGGTCCCTGCTGGAGGCGGACTCGGAACGCGGCGGCGCACCGGTGGAGTGCAGCCGTGACGGCTACGGCTACTCATGGCTGCTCTCCCGGCGCGCCCCCGACGACCTGCCCGCGCTGGTGGGAGACCTGCACGCGGTCAACACGGCCTTGCAGGACAGCGGCTTCGGCCCGCAGCTGCTGTGCTCCCTGGTGTCCTTCCACGACGCCGCGCGGCGCCCCCTCGCCCTCGTCTACCTCTACAAACGCGGCACCTTCTACCCCTTCGCGCCGCTGCCCGGCCAGAAACGCGACAACCCCCTGGAACTGCAGGTCAAAGCCGTGCTCAAGGACGACCTGCACATGGAGGAAGAACTGACCCGCTGGTTCCCGCTGTGGGGTGCCCCCGGGCTGTGAGGAGGCCGACCGCCGCGGCAGGGACGGAACACTCAAGTACCCCGCCACGCTGCGCATTTCGACTGTTCCTTAACGGGCAGCTGACGTATTCTTGACGCCTGGTGTGCCGGGAAGTCTGGTCGGCGGTCAGGAGTCATGGGCTGTTCCATGGGCTCCGGCTCTCGCCTCGAAAGGCATCCCCCATGACCGCCATACAGCAGCCGGCTGTGCCGGTGCCCGCACCGGGAGGCACCGGACACCGAGGCCCGCGGCGCTCGGTCCTCTTCTTCGCCTTCGCCTTCGCCGTGATCGCGGACCCCGTCTCCTCCGTCGCCTACGCCATCGAAGCGGCCCTGCGCGCCCTCCACGGAGACCTCGCCCTGCTCCTCGCCACCATGTCACTGGTGGTGGGCCTGGTCGTGGTGGTCACCGCCAACTACTGGCAGCTGGTACGCCGCTTCCCCAAGGGCGGAGGGGCCGCTGCCGCCGCGGGGCGGGCCTTCGGGCCGCGCTGGACGTTCGTACCCATCGGCGCGCTCGTCGTCGACTTCGTCCTCACCATCGGGATCTCCATCTCGGCCGCCGCCAGCGCCGTGATCGCGCTCTTCCCCGCCGTCGCGCCCCTTCGCATCCCGATCGCCCTGCTCCTGCTGGTGGTGGTCGCGGGCCTGACCTGGTTCGGGCACGGCGGCCGGCTGCTGTTCGCCGTGATGACCGTCCTGTTCGTCGTCGTCTGCGTCGCCGTCCTCGTACGTGGTTTCGTCTCACCGCACGCCATCGGGGACGCCCCCGCCTCGACCGACCCGGGCCGCTCGGCCGCGCTCGCCGTCGTACTGGCCTTCCCCGTCGCGATGGCCCTGGCCACCGGCGTCGAGGCACCGTCCACCGCGATCGCCCAGCTGGGGCAGCTCGACGACACCCACCGCCGCCGCTTCGGGCGCGGCACCCTCGCCCTGCTCCTGGTCATCGTCGGCGGGCTCACCCTCGGCCTCACCGCCCTGGCCGTACGGCTGCACATCGGCATCCCGGGCGAGGACTCCACCCAGATCGCCGACATCGCCCAGGCCGCCACCGGATCCGGCTGGCTCTACGGGGCCTTCCAGCTGACCAGCTCCCTGCTCCTCCTCGCCGCTGCCAGCTCCTCCTTCCAGGCCGGCCCGGGGCTCCTCAAGGCCCTCGCCGGAACCCCGGACCACCCGGGTATCCTCCCGGCGGCGCTGGGCCGGACCAATCGGCACCACACCCCGTACTGGTCCGTCGTCGTCTACCTGGCCGCGGCCGCCGTGATCATCGTCGCCTCCGCCGGTAAGGAGCAGGAACTCGTCCTCTTCTATGCGGTCGCGGTCTTCGTCAGCTTCCTCGTCGGCCTGCTGGCCATGACCCGCTTCGCCCGTACCGAGCGCAAGCCGGCCCTCGCCTGGCTCAACGGCGCGGCAGCCGCCGCGGTGGCCTTCACCCTCCTGGTCAACCTGCTCCGCGGCTGGCCCGTCCTTTCCCTCGCCGCCACCCTCGCCATCGCTGCGGCCTTCTTCCTCCGCTGGGTCCGAGCCGGCCGCCCCTCCGGCATCGAGGACGTCGAAGCCCGCGCCGAAGCCGACTGACGGAAGGCGGCGCCTCGTCGGCGACGGTTGCCGGGTCCCGACGCCGAGGGGCCCCTCGCCGCGAGCGAGGGGCCCCGTCGCCCGTTCTCAGGCGGCCGACGCCACGGACGTCAGCCAGGCGTTCCAGTCGCTCTCGTAGTCCAGCGAGGTGAGGAAGGAGCGGGCGGCGGTCCAGTTCCCCGTGCGGTAGTGGCCGAGCACGGTCGCGACGTCGGCGGGGTGCTTCTCGACCATGTAACGGGCCGCGAGGTAGCCCCAGTTGTAGGTCCGGTTGACGTCGCTGTTGGCGTAGGTGGTGTCGAACAGCGTGCGCAGGGAGTACGTGTGCTTGCCGGCCTCGGCCAGGGCGTTGGAGTAGGTCACGCCCCGGTAGGAGTAGGAGACGTACTCCGCGATGCCCTCGCCCCACCACACGGTGGGGGTGGACTGGCCGGCGTCGAAGTCCCCGTACAGGTCGAAGCGGCCGTCGAGGTAGTGGGTGTACTCGTGGTTGAGGTTCCAGATCTGCCAGCCGGGGCTCACGTCCGTGCGCTCGTAGCAGATGAACCGTGGCTGGTTGCCCGTCCGGGCGGGGTCCCCCTCGAGATACATGCCGCCGTTATTGGTGTCGATGCCGTAGATCCTCCCCGCGTAGGCCTTGTAGTCGGCGCTCGAGTTGAAGACGTCGACTTCCAGGGTGGTGTTGTAGTCGTCGGCGACCGGCCCGGAGTCCCGCACCACGCCGTGGAAGTAGGCGTCCTGGTTCGCGAGGCTCGCGCAGGTCGCCGTCAGCTGGGCGGTGGTCATCTCCTGGGCACGGATCCGCAGTGAGGGGCTGCAGGTGTGGACGATCGGCAGGATGCGTGATTCCAGCTTGCCGCCGGTGGTCCCGGTCGCACCGGGAGCGCCTTTCGCGGTGCCGTGGGCCGGTCGCTGGCCAGGGTCCGAGAAGACGTGGTCCGGCTTGGGGTCGGCCTGGGCGGCGTGGGCGGGGGAGGCCGCGAAGGCGGCTATGAACAGGGCGGTGGCGACGGCCATGGCGCGCAAAATTCACTCCTGGGGATGGGAGTTGGGTCCCGTCCTTGACGGGCTGCGCTGTAAAATGGCACATGTGACATGTCCTTTTCAATATTCATGACAGGGTCCATCGAGACCCCACGTCGCCCGGCCCACGGGGGTCGCCGCCGCCGGGCCCCCGGAGCGGTGGCTGCAACCTCGGGCTCGACTCGCACAAGTGAGGGCGGGTGAGGTGGCGGAAGCGGGGCAGGCGCCCCCTGAAACGTCGGAACGCGAAGCACGAGGAGGAGCCTTGAGTGACTTCCGGAACGCGAGCCGCCCGGACGGGAGCAGCACGGCGGCCGCAGCACAGACCGTTCAGGACAAGGCCGGTGAGGGAGCGTCACTGATCGGCGACAAGGCCGCCGAGGTGGGCGGCACGGCCAGGGAACAGGCGGCCCACGTCGTGGGCGAGGCCACCACGCAGGCCCGTGACCTCGTCGATGAGCTTCGTACACAGCTCACCGGCCAGGCCGAGACGCAGACGCAACGACTGGCGGAGAACGTGCGGAGGCTGTCGGAGGAGCTCCGGGAGCTGGGCGAGAGCGGCAAGCCGGACTCCACCATGGCGGGCGTCGCCCGCCAGATCGCCGACAGCGGACGTCAGATGGCCGATCACGTGGAGAAGCGGGGCCCCGACGGGCTGGTCACCGACCTGCAGAACTTCGCTCGCCGCCGTCCGGGGGTCTTCCTCGCCGGCGCGGCGCTGGCCGGGTTCCTCGTCGCGCGAGCCGGCAAGGGCGTGAGTGCGGCGGCCTCGAGGCAGAGCCCGGACGGATCGGGCACCGGGCGGGGAGCGGACGTGCCGGCCGTGGCCGCCAGGCCCTCGACAGGGCTGGGTGAACCCGCGCAGGTCATGCCGCCGCCGCCGTCCTACCCGCCGAACGGATCGCCCGCCCGGGGCAGCGGCTCCATGGGGCCCGGGGAAGGGATCTGAGATGGCCCTCTCCTCCCACGAACGGCCCGTGGCGCCCACCCGTCCGCCGGTCCCGCCCCCGCCCGCGACGCACTCCGAGCCGTCGCTCGGAGACCTCGTCGGTGAGATCGGCCGGGACCTGTCCCAGCTGGTCAGGGATGAGATCGAGCTGGCCAAGGCCGAGATGAAGCAGGAGTCCGCCAAGGCGGGCAAGGCCGTCGGCATGCTGGGCGGAGCGGGATACGCCGGGCACCTCGTGCTGCTGTTCGGCAGCCTGGCCCTGGTCTTCGCGCTGGCCAACGTCATGGATCCGGCCTGGGCCGCTCTGATCGTCACGGCCGTCTGGGCCGTCGTCGGCGGTGTGCTCTACGCGAAGGGGCGCGAGCGACTGCGCACCGTCAACCTCAAGCCCGAGCAGACGGTGGACACCCTGAAGGAGGACGCCCGATGGGCGCGACACCTGAAGAGCTGAGGCTCGACATGGAATACCGGCGAGCACACCTCTCGCGCAATGTCGACCGCCTGGCGGACCGGATGACCCCGAGCAGGATGGCCCGCCGCAAGGTGGATTCCCTGCGCGACCACGTGAGTGGAGTGAAGGAGCGCGTGATGGGTACTGCACAGGACGCCGCGCACGGCACCTCCGCGAGCCTGCACCAGGCCGCCGGCAGCGTGACGGAAACGGCCAAGGAGGTCGGTGGTGACGTGCAGCAGGCCGTGCAGGAGGCCGTGCAACAGGCCCCGGACCGGATGAAGCGGCCGACGCAGGGCAGTCCGCTCGCGGCCGGCCTGATGGCTTTCGGCGCCGGGATGCTCGCGGCCGCGCTCCTGCCGACCACCGAGGCCGAGGAACAGGCCGGCCGGCGCCTGCGTGAGCACTCGGACGAACTGCTGGAACCGGTCAGGCAGACCGCCCTCGACGCTGCCCGGGAAGTACGGCAGGAGCTTCGGCAGCCGGTCGAGGAAGCCGTGGAATCCGTCAAGGGCACGGCGCAGGAGGCAGTGGCCACGACCACCGCGCGCGCACGGAGCGCCGGCCGGGAAACCGCCGGCGAACTGCGCGAGGTCGGGCGGGAGACCGCAGCCGAGATACGCACGGACCCCGGCGACCAGCGCCCCGGATAGGCGGGGCGGCGCCCGGCTGCGACGACGGCGGGCCCGGCCTCCGAGTACACCGGAGGCCGGGGCCGAGGTCTGGCGATGGGCCGCGGCCCTGTCCGCTCCCCGATCCAGGAAGACAGCGCCCCCAGGAGGTCGCCGGCGCGGCGGTTCACGCGGGCGGTCGGGACGTGGGATCGGCTTCGGCCGCGTCAGCGAGGGCTTGGGCTGCGGCTCGTGCGGCCTGCGCGGCGTCGTCGGCCGCCTGGTCCGCCCTGTCCTCCGGGGGACCGCCGTGGGTGGCCCGGGACGGGGGCAGGACCTCGTTGAAGGCGCGGCTGACGTTCTGCAGCGCGGAGGTGACCTCGCCGGGAATGATCCAGAAGGTACTGCCCGGCCCCTGGGCCAGCTGCGGCAGCGCCTGAAGGTACTGGTACGCCAGCACCTTGGGATCGGGGTCGTTGCGGTGCACCGCCTGGAACACCTCGTCGATGGCACGGGACTGCCCCTCGGCGCGGAGGATCTCGGCCGTTCGCTCACCTTCGGCGCGCAGGACGGCTGACTGCTTCTCCCCTTCGGCGGTGAGGATCTGTGACTGCCGTTGTCCCTCGGCTCCCAGGATCGCGGCGCGCTTGTCCCGCTCCGCTCGCATCTGCTTCTCCATCGCGTCCTTGATCGACTGTGGTGGGTCCACGGCTTTGATCTCGACGCGGTTGACCCTCAGACCCCATTTGCCGGTCGCCTCGTCCAGCACGCCGCGGAGCTGGCTGTTGATGGTGTCGCGGGAGGTCAGGGTCTTCTCCAGGTCCATCGATCCCACCACGTTGCGCAACGTGGTGACGGTGAGCTGTTCGACCGCCTGGAGGTAGCTGGCGATCTCGTACGCCGCGGCCCGCGGGTCTGTGACCTGGAAGTACAGGACGGTGTCGATCTCGACGACGAGGTTGTCCTCGGTGATGACCGGTTGGGGTTTGAAGGAGACGACCTGCTCCCGTAGGTCGATCACGGGATACACGCGGTCGATGTAGGGGATGACGACGTTCAGGCCGGGTGTCAGCGTGCGGTGGTAGCGGCCCAGCCGTTCGACGTTCCGGGCGCGGGCCTGGGGCACGATGCGCACGGCCCGCACCACGGTGAAGACGGCGAAGACTGCGACGATGACGCCGGCGACGACCCAGGCTTCCATGGTCACTCCCGCGGGTAGACGAACGCTGTACTGCCACTGATCTCCACCACGTCGGTGGTCGTCCCCGGCGGGATGACGAGCGTCTCGTCGTAGGGCCGGGCGGTCCACTCCTCGCCTCCGATGCGGACCCTGCCGCCCTGCGCGGACACCTCACTGACGACGTACGCAGGCTGTCCCACCAGTGCCTCCACGCCGAACCGTGCCTCCTGGCGGGGTGAAAGGCGGCGCAGCGCAAGCGGGCGTACGAAGACCACGCTGAGCGTCGCGACACCGGCGAACACCAGGAACTGCAACGGCACGGACAGGCCGAGCGCGGCGGCGCCGGCGGTGACGGCCGCCGCCGCGGCAAGCAGCCCCAAGGCAGCCGTGAGGGTGAACACCTCCGCGACGGCCAGCACCGCCGCCGCGACCAGCCACATCAGCCAGGGCTCCACGAATGGCCTCCTCCCGTGCGGAGCGACCGGAGGCATGTGGGTGTGATTCGCTCCATTTGAAATGGAATTTACCCATTTCTTGTACCTGGAATCCGGCCCGCTCGGAGCGCGGAGCCCCTTGGCTAGGCGCCGGGCGGGTTCGGCTCGTCCTCGATCTGTTCCTGGGTGATGATCTGGAGTTCGTTCGTGCGCTCGTTGCGGATCCGGTAGACCGCGTGCGGCCCGGGATCGCGTACTTCCTCGATCCGCCCCTGGTGCAGATCCTCGCGGCCGTCACGGTAGGTGACCCGGTCCTTCTCGGCGGGAACCATAGCTCCTCCTCGTCACGGGATGCCGCGGTCGTCGCCCCCGCGACCGAGCTGCCCTGCGAAGCTGGTCAGCCCCGCCGGGAGCGGGGCTGCGGGATTCGTCTGCCCCGGACCGGCCTCTCCACACCTGCCCTGTGCGGTCGGCTGCCCTGTCGGCGCCGAAGCGGCCTCCGTGCCACGATCGCACGGCCCGGCGAAGCCCCGAGGCGTGAGCGTGAGCCGGCCACGGCGGGGCAGACGCGGGCCATGGCGATGTCGACGCAGAGGATCGGAGCGCGATGAGCGAGCAGAGGCAGCAGCACGGCCGGACCGCCACCCCTCCCTCTCAGGCACCCGGCGAGAGCGGTGACGAAGAGGCCCGCAAGGAAGCCGACGAGGCGCTTGTCGAGACGAACGAGGGCGAGGCCGGTGACGCGCTGACCCCGAACAGCGGGGCGCAGCGCCGGGCCGCCGAGAAGACCGGTGATGCCGGGATGCCGGAATAGGGACCCAGGGCGACTGGTCTCAGTGCCCCGCCGGGCGTGGGACCAGTCGTCGGTGCGCCCGACACCCGACACCCGACACCCGCACCCGTCTGCCGGCCGACGCCGTGGCCACCCGCGCAGACGCAAGGCGTCAGGCGCGTTGAGCCGCTTGAGGGGCGCCCCTCGGGAAGGCCGTTTCCCCGGAGCCGCCTGTTGGTGGCGGTCCCCGCCAGGGAGATCGGACAGTGGGCGTGGACCCCGGTGTCGTGGCGAGAAGCACCGGGCGAGGGGCTTGGACTCTGGCCCTCCCCGTTCCCCGCCTCGGCCTCCTCTTCGGCCCCTCCTCGCAGGGGGAGTTCAGCCCGCCACGGGACGGACCCGGTGTCCCTCCTGGCGCCCTCACGCGAGGCATCGCGGAGCGCCGCGGTGACGCAGGGCTCTCACCCATATGCCCGCTCCGTGGGCGGTGGGCCGCGGACTCGGGCACCGTGAGGTGACCCTGCGGGCTGTTCGAATCGCGGACGACGCCGCTTCCGCTCGCTCGAAGAGGAGATCTCGATGGGCTCTGTCGCGTCACGGAACTGGGAGCACGCGGTCGTCACCGGAGGCGCGGGCTTCGTCGGCTCGCACCTGTGCTCCGCCCTGATCGAGGCGGGCACCGCCGTCACCTGCATCGACGACTTCAGCACGGGACGGCCCGAGAACGTCGGCCACCTGACCGGCCGGCCCGGATTCACCCTCGTGGAAGCGAACGTGTCCAGGCCCTTCTCGGTGGGCCGGCCCGTGGACCTGGTATTCCACCTTGCCTCGCCCGCCTCTCCCGCCGACTATCTCCGGCTGCCCCTGCACACGCTGGAAGCGGGCAGCCTCGGCACTCGCAACGCGCTGGAACTGGCACACCGCAACGGAGCCCGCTTCCTGCTCGCCTCCACCTCCGAGGTGTACGGCGATCCGCAGGAGCACCCTCAGAACGAGCGGTACTGGGGCCACGTCAACCCGGTGGGCCCGCGCAGCGTCTACGACGAGGCGAAGCGTTTCGGGGAGGCCTTCACCGTGGCGCACGGCTCGGCGCTCGGCACCGACACCTGTGTCGTGCGGCTGTTCAACACCTACGGCCCCCGCATGCGGGGCTACGACGGCCGTGCCGTACCGACCTTCATCCGCCAGGCCCTGGCCGGCAAGCCACTGACGGTCACGGGCGACGGTCGGCAGACGCGGTCGCTCTGCTACGTCGACGACACCGTCTCGGGGATCCTCGCGGCGGCCGCGCACACCATGCCGGGCCCCCTCAACCTCGGCAACCCCGCCGAGCTCACCATGCTGGACCTGGCCCGCTGGATCGTCGAACTGACCGGTTCCACCTCGGAGATCGGCTTCGTGGAGCGTCCCACTGACGACCCCGCCGTGCGGTGCCCCGACATCACGCTGGCCCGCGACAAGCTGCAGTGGGAACCGCTCGTGACGGCCGAGGAGGGACTGCGCCGCACCATCGCCTGGTTCCGGGCCCATCCGGACAACTGACCCCGGGGGCGGGCAGGTTGCCGTCACGACCGCGCCCAGGCGCCGACGGCCCGCGCGTCCCACAGCCGAAAGGCCTGCTCCGCCATGCGCATTCTCGGCATCAACGCGATCTTTCACGACCCCGCCGCCGCACTCGTCATCGACGGACGCACCGTCGCCGCCGCGGAGGAAGAACGGTTCTCGCGGCGCAAGCACGGCAAGCGGCCCGTCCCGTTCTCCGCGTGGGAGCTGCCCGAGCAGGCGGCGGCGTGGTGCCTGCGCCACGCCGGACTGCGCCCGCAGGACCTGGACGCCGTCGCCTACTCCTACGATCCCGCCCTCGCCCTTCCCGCCGACGCCATGGGCCTGGACGACCCGTGGGACCACGTGCGGCAGACGTACGCCCGCCAGGCACCCGGCTTCCTGGCCGCGTCGCTTCCCGGCCTCGACCCCGCCCTCGTCCGTTTCGTACCGCACCACATGGCGCACGCCGCTTCGAGCGCCTTCGCCGCCGACGGCGCGGACAGCAGCGCCGTACTGGTCCTCGACGGCCGGGGCGAGCGGGCCTCGCACCTGGCGGCGCAGCGGACCGGCAGCCGACTGGAACCGCTGTACGCGCAGGACCTCCCGCACTCGCTGGGCCTGGTGTACGAGGAACTCACCGCCCACCTCGGTTTCCTGAGGTCCTGCGACGAGTTCAAGGTGATGGCTCTCGCCTCCCACGGCACCCCGCGCATGCTGGCCGAACTCCGGCAGTACGTGTACCCGACCGGCGACGGCGGCTTCCACGCGACCGGTGTCCCCTGGCACGAGCTGTGCCCGCCGCGCGGCGCCGACGAGCCGTGGACCGCCGCCCACGCCGATGTCGCGGCGAGCGCGCAGGCCGTACTGGAGGAAACGCTCCTCGACCTCGCGCGCTGGCTCCACGGCCGCACCCGCCACGACGTCCTCACCCTGGCCGGGGGCGTCGCCCTCAACTGCGTCGCCAACTCCCGCATCGCCCGCGAGGGCCCCTTCTCCCGCGTCTGGGTGCAACCCGCGGCCGGTGACGCCGGAACGGCCCTCGGCGCGGCGCTGCTCCTCGCCGCCGGAACGGGGGACGACCCGGAGCCGATGGCCGGCGCCGACCTGGGGCGCGACTGGTCCGACGCGGAGATCGGCGCCTGGCTGAAGACGGCCGGTGTGCCCTTCGAGCGGCCGCCGGACATCGCCGTCGCCGTAGCCGAGGCGCTCGCCGAAAACGCCATCGTCGCCTGGTTCCAGGGCCGGTCCGAGTACGGACCGCGCGCCCTGGGCCACCGCTCCCTGCTGGCGCATCCCGGCCACGCCGGGAACCTGGAACGCCTCAACGACGTCAAGGGCCGGGAGCAGTTCCGGCCCGTGGCCCCCATGGTGCTCGCCGAGCGGGCATCCGAGATCTTCGACGGCCCCATGCCCAGCCCGTACATGCTCTTCGTCCACG
The DNA here is from genome assembly GCF_055585365.1 of Streptomyces sp. NPDC053432. Classification (NCBI taxonomy): domain Bacteria; kingdom Bacillati; phylum Actinomycetota; class Actinomycetes; order Kitasatosporales; family Streptomycetaceae; genus Streptomyces; species Streptomyces sp. NPDC053432. The sequence continues at coordinate 110,240 of NZ_JBVJKF010000011.1, read as the reverse complement.
ACGTGGCCCCCGAGTGGCTGGAGCGGATCCCGGCGGTCGTGCACGTCGACGGCACGGCCCGCATCCAGACCGTCGACGCGGAGCGGGAGCCGCTGGTCGCACGCATGCTCACCGAGTTCGAACGCCGTACGGGCCTGCCGGTGGTCGTCAACACCAGCCTGAACACCGCCGGCCGGCCCATGGTGGACGACCCCCGGGACGCCCTGGAGTGCTTCGGCTCGTCCCCCGTGGACCTGCTCGCCATCGGGCCGTACGCCGTCCGGCGCGGCGCGCTGTTCCGCGACGGAGAGGAAGCGTGACGCCATGACGCACCAGCCGGAAACCGAGAGGTACGCCGTGGTGGTGCCCACCCTCGGCAGACCCAGTCTGGGCGTCTGCCTGGAAGCCCTCGCTGCCGCCACGGATCACGGCGGCGGCCCGGCCGCGGTCGTCCTGGTCCATGACCGGCCGGACACCGCCCCGGAACCCGCCGCCCTGGGAGTGCCGCCGGCCCTGCTCCCGGTGACCACCGTCGTGGCCGGCGGCGGCCGGGGGCCCGCAGCCGCCCGCAACCTCGGTGCCCGGGCGGCCGGCCGGGTGCCGTGGATCGTCTTCCTGGACGACGACGTGGTGCCCGGCCCCACCTGGGGCCGCGACCTGGCGCGGGACCTGGCCACGGCGTCCCGCCACACGGCCGCCGTCACCGCCCGCATCGACGTGCCGTTGCCCTCGGAGCGGCGCCCCACGGACTGGGAGCGCAATACCGCCGGCCTCTCGACCGCCCGCTGGATCACCGCCGACATGGCCTTCCGGCGCGAGGCCCTGGAGGCCGCCGACGGGTTCGACGAACGCTTCCCACGCGCCTTCCGGGAAGACGCGGACCTGGCCCTCAGACTTCTCGACGGCGGCTGGACCCTGGCCCCCGGCACCCGCCGCACCACGCACCCGGTACGGCCCGCCGACCGCTGGGTGTCCGTGCGCGTACAGGCCGGCAACGCCGACGACGTGCTGATGAACCGGCTGCACGGCTCCGGCTGGTGGGAGCGGGCCGCCGCTCCGCGCGGCCGGCTGCGCCGCCACGTCGCCGTCACCGCCGCGGCCGTCGCCGCCGTCGGCTGCGCCCTGTCCGGCAGGGCCGGTGCCGCAGCCGTATGCGCGGCCGGCTGGCTGGCCGGCACCGCGGAGTTCGCCGTGGCGCGGATCGCGCCCGGGCCGAGGACCCGTACGGAGACCACCACCATGCTGGTGACCAGCGCGCTGATCCCGCCCGTCGCCACCTGGCACTGGCTCAGGGGCTGGGCGGCGCACCGGAACGCCCGCCCCCTCGGACCGGCGCGCCCGCCGCTGGGGGATGCCGCGGATCCGGAGCAGACGCCGCGCGAACGGGTGCGGACATGAAGCCCCCGCCCACCGGACGCCCCCGTGCCGGGGCGCGGCCCTCGGACGGGCCCTGGCCCTCGGACGGGCCCTGGGTCTGGGACGGCCCCTGCGCGGCCTCGCCTCCCCGCGGCCCCGACGGCAGGCTGCCGGAAGCGGTCCTCTTCGACCGCGACGGCACCCTCGTCGTCGACGTCCCCTACAACGGAGACCCCGGCCGCGTGACCCCCATGCCGTCCGCCCGCGCCGCGATATCGGCCCTGCGCGACCGGGGCATCCCCGTCGGTGTCGTCAGCAACCAGTCCGGCGTCGGCCGAGGGCTGCTGACTCCGGGCCAGGTGGACGCCGTACGCCTGGGCATCGACGCCCTGTTCGGGCCGTTCGACGTGTGGGCCGTGTGTCCGCACCGCCCCGACTCGCGCTGTGGCTGCCGCAAGCCCGCGCCCGGCCTGGTGCTGGCCGCCTGCGAACGGCTCGGCGCAGACCCGGGACGCACCGTCGTCGTCGGCGACATCGGCGCCGACGTGCGGGCGGCCGAGGCAGCCGGAGCGCGGGGCGTCCTCGTACCGACGCCCGTGACGCGCCCCGAAGAGGTCGCCGCCGCCCGGGAGACGGCACCCGACCTCCTCGGGGCCGTCCGCCTCATCCTGGCGTCCGACCGGCCCGTACGCGCGAGCGGACCCGCACGGTGAGCGCCCCGCGCAGCCTGGTCGTACGCCTCGACAGTGCCGGTGACGTCCTGCTGGCCGGCCCCGCGGTGCGCGCGGTGGCGGCCGGGTCGTCCCACACCACTCTGCTGTGCGGCCCCCAGGGCCTCCCGGCGGCCCGGCTGCTGCCGGGCGTGGACGAGGTGCTCGTCTACGCCGCCCCGTGGGTGGGCCTGGAACCGAACCGCACCTCCCGCGAGGAATGCGGACTGCTGGTGGACGCCCTGGCCGCCCGTCGCTTCGACCGGGGCGTGATCCTGGTGTCCTACCACCAGAGCCCGCTGCCGGCCGCCCTGCTGCTGGCCCTCGCCGGCGTCGAACGCGTCGCCGCGGACTGCGAGGAGTACCCCGGCTCCCTGCTCGACCTCAGGCACCGGAGGCAGCGCGGCAGGCACGAGGCCGAAGCCGCCCTCGACCTCGTCCGTGCCTTCGGCTACCGCCTCCCCCTGGGGGACGACGGTTCACTGGCGATCACCCCGTTCCCCGACTCGACCCGGCTCACGGGCCCCGAACCGTACGTGGTGCTGCATCCGGGGGCCGCGGTGGCCTCTCGCAGGTGGAGTGCGGCCAGGGCGGCCCGTGCCGCGGCGGCCCTGCACGGCGCGGGGCACCGGGTGGTCGTCACGGGCAGCCGGGCGGAGAAGGAACTGACCGCCGAGGTCGCGGGCCGCCACGGCCTCGACCTGGGCGGCGCCACGGCCGACCTGCACGAGCTGGCGGGCGTCCTGGCGCGCGCCGGGGTCGTCGTGACCGGCAACACCGGTCCGATGCACCTCGCCTGCGCCGTGGGCACCCCGGTGGTCTGCGCCTTCGCTCCCGTCGTCCCGGCCGAGCGGTGGCGTCCGTACCACGTGCCCCACGCCCTGCTCGGCGACCAGAGGGAGGCCTGCGCCGCCAGCCGGGCCCGCGACTGCCCGGTGGCGGGGCACCCGTGCATCGACGGCATCGGCGACGACGAGGTGCTGGCCGCCGTGGCCGGGCTCATCGGGGCCGCGCCCTCGAACGGGAACCCGGCCCCCACGGTGGGCACCGACGTGAGACACCGAGGAGCAAGCGCATGAACATCCTGCTGTGGCACGTCCACGGATCGTGGACCACCGCGTTCGTCCAGGGACCCCACACCTATCTCGTCCCCGTCACGCCGGACCGCGGACCCGACGGCCTGGGGCGCGCGCGGACCTTCGCCTGGCCGGACTCGGTCCGCGAGGTCACTCCCGCCGAACTGGCGCAGACACCGGTGGACGTCGTCGTACTGCAACGGCCCCACGAGGCGGAACTCGCCGAACGCTGGCTCGGGCGCCGCCCGGGCCGTGACGTGCCCGCGGTGTACCTGGAACACAACGCACCGGACGGCGACGTGCCCAACACCCGCCACCCGTGCGCCGGCCGCACCGACCTGACGCTGGTGCACGTCACGCATTTCAACCGGCTGTTCTGGGACAACGGCACGACGCGCACCGAAGTCATCGAGCACGGGATCGTCGACCCGGGACACCTCTACACCGGCGCGCTGCCCCGCGCCGCCGTCGTCGTCAACGAGCCCGCACGCCGGCACCGCCACACGGGCACCGACCTGCTGCCGGCCCTGGCCCGGTCCGCGCCGCTCGACGTCTTCGGCATGCGGACCGAAGGACTCGCCGGGCACCTGGGGCTGCCCCCCGACCGGTGCCGCTCGTACGAACTGCCCCAGCGGGACCTGCACGCGGCCATGGCGGAGCGCCGGCTCTACCTCCATCCCGTGCGCTGGACGTCCCTCGGGCTGTCCCTGCTGGAGGCCATGCACCTGGGCATGCCGGTCGTGGCGCTGGCGACCACGGAGGCCGTGGAAGCGGTCCCGCCCGGCACCGGCGTCCTGTCCACCCGGCCCGACGTCCTGGCCCGCGCGGCCCGCCACTACCTCGACGAACCGGCGGCCGCCGCCGAAGACGGCGACCGCGCCCGCCAAGCCGCCCTCGAACGCCACGGCCTCAAACGCTTCCTGGCCGACTGGGAGCGCCTGCTGACGGAGGTACGGTCATGACCTCGGCCCGTCTGCGGTCGACCGGCCCGCCCCACCGCGCCCGGCGCCCGCTGTCCCTCGCGCTGGTCTCCGAGCACGCGAGCCCGCTCGCGACCCTGGGCGGAGTCGACGCCGGAGGACAGAACGTGCACGTGGCCTGCCTGGCCGGGGCCCTCGCCGACCGCGGCCACCGCGTGACCGTCTACACCCGCCGCGACGCCCGGGACCTGCCCGAACGCACGGTGCTGCGCCCCGGCGTCATGGTGCACCACGTCCCGGCCGGACCGGCCGAACACCTGCCGAAGGACGAGCTGCTGCCGCACATGCGGGAGTTCGCCTACTACCTCCTCCTGCAGTGGCAGCACGGACGGGGCCCGGACCTGGTCCATTCGCACTTCTGGATGTCGGGGCTCGCCTCCCTCACCGCCACGCGCGAGCTGCGGCTGCCGATGCTCCACACGTACCACGCCCTCGGAACGGTCAAGAAGAGGCACCAGGGCGGCGCCGACACGAGCCCGCCGTCACGCATCGGCCTGGAACGGGAGATCGGCCTGGGCTGCGACCGCGTGGTGGCCACCTGCCGGGACGAGGTCGCCGAGCTCGAACTGATGGGCGTTCCCGCCGACAAGGCCGACGTGGTCCCGTGCGGAGTGGACACCGAGAGGTTCCGCCCGGACGGCACGGCCGCCGGACGCGGGACGGCCTTCCGCCACCGGCTGCTCCAGGTCGGCCGGCTGGTACCGCGCAAGGGCGCCGCCGTCTCCGTCGCCGCGCTCGCGCACCTGCCCGGGGCGGAGCTCGTGATCGCGGGCGGCCCCGAGCCCGACCTCCTCGACCGTGACCCCGAAGTACTCCGCCTGCGCGAGCTCGCCCGGACCGCCGGGGTCGCCGACCGCGTGCGCTTCCTCGGCGCGGTCCCCTGCACCGACGTACCCGCCCTGTTGCGCAGTGCCGACGTCGTCCTGTGCCCAGCGGACTACGAGCCGTTCGGCATCGTGCCGCTCGAGGCCATGGCGTGCGGCCGGCCCGTCGTGGCCAGCGCCGTCGGAGGTCAGCTCGACACCGTGGCCGACCGGGAGACCGGACGGCTGGTACCGCCCGGCGATCCCGGCGCCCTGGCGGACGCCGTGGCCGGGCTGCTGGCCGATCCGGGTCTGCGCCAGGCGTACGGCGCGGCCGGGCGGCTCCGCGTGACCAGCCGGTACGGCTGGGAACACGTCGCCGCCGGCACCGAACGGTCCTACCGCTCGGCGCTCGCCCTGCGCCTCACCGCCGCCGGGGCCACATGAGCCCGCCGAAGGGGCCCCGCACCGTCACGAACGCCCTCCGCCGCCCGCCCGGTCCCTCCCGACCCGCGGCCCGGCCCACGCAGTGCCGAAACACGAAGGAGGTGGGGCGCGGTCCGCTCCCCAGAGCGGCCGGCCCGACGCCATGAACCAGGAACCCGCACACGCGGCGGCACACCGACACTGCCAGTCGCTCCAGAACGCGGTGCAGCGCCTGCGCGCGCAGGGCCTCGACCAGCTCGCCCACTGGGGCGACCGGCTCGCCGCGGTACTGCCCGCCGGCGGACGACTGCTCGCCGCGGGGAACGGCGGGAGCGCGGCACAGGCCCAGCACCTGACCGCCGAACTGGTGGGCCGCTACCGCGAGGAGCGCGCGGCCTACTCGGCCATCGCCCTGCACGCCGAGACGTCCAGCATGACGGCCATCGGCAACGACTACGGCTTCGAGCACGTCTACGCCCGCCAGGTCGCCGCGCACGGCCGCGACGGTGACGTCCTGCTCCTGCTGTCCACCTCCGGACGCAGCACCAACCTGCTCTCCGCCGCGATGACGGCCCGCGCGGCCGGCGTGGAGGTCTGGGCGTTGACCGGCGCCTCCCCGAACCCGCTCGCGGAGGCCGCCCACCAGGCCCTGTGCATCGACGCGCCCACGACCGCGACCGTGCAGGAGACGCACCTGGTGGCGGTGCACCTGCTCTGCGAATCCTTCGACGCGGCGCTCACCGCCGCGACCGGCACGACCGCCACGACCGCCGGCACCCCGAGCGCCGCCGGGAAGACGGCCCGGCCCGCGGTGTCCGTCCTCGGGATCGGGAGGACGCCGTGACGGGCCCCGGACCGCTGGTCGTCGTCGGTGACGTCCTGCTCGACCGGGACATCCGGGGCGTGGTCGACCGGTTGGCGCCGGATGCCCCCGTACCCGTCGTCGACGCGACCGCCGAGCTCGCCCGGCCCGGAGGCGCCGGACTGGCCGCAGCCGTTGCCGCCCGGGCGGGCTGTGACGTGGTACTGGTGACCGCCCTCGGCACGGACGAAGCCAGCGACACGGTCCGCGAGGCGCTGCGCGGGCGCGTCCGGCTCGTGGAACTGCCGCTGGAGGGAACGCTCCCCGTCAAGACCCGGGTCCTGGCCGACAACAGGCCCCTGGTCCGGATCGACCGGGGCGGCGGCACGGTCGGTCCGGTCCCCCCGGGTGTCCGCGACGTACTCGCCGGGGCGCCCGCCGTCCTGGTCGCCGACTACGGCAGGGGCACCGCCGACGCGGTACGACCGCTGCTGGCGGACGCGGCCCGGCACACGCCCGTGGTGTGGGACCCGCACCCGCGCGGCGGTCCGCCGGTGCGCGGAGTGCGGCTGGCGACCCCGAACGCGGCCGAGGCCGCCGCCCTCATCCCCGGCGACGGGCACTCGCTGGCCGAACACGCCCGCCGTGGAGCCGATCTCGCGGAACGCTGGAACGCCGCCTCGGTCGTCGTGACCCTGGGCGACCGCGGCGCACTGCTGACCCGTCCCGAGTCCCCGGCACCGATGCTCGTGCCGGTGCCGTACCCGGCGACGGGCGACCCGTGCGGCGCCGGGGACTGCTTCGCGGCCCTCGCGGCCGTCGCCTTCGCCCAAGGGGCGCTGCCCGAGGAAGCGGTACGGCAGGCGGTGGCCGGTGCCGCCGCGTTCGTCGCCGGAGGCGGCGCGGGCGACCCGGACCTGTGGCGTGGCGGAGGGCGGAGCCGCCCCGTGCCCCCGGTCGTAGCAGACGCCTTCGCGCTCGCCGAAAGCGTGCGCGCCGCAGGCGGCACAGTGGTGGCCACCGGCGGCTGCTTCGACCTGCTGCACGCCGGCCACGTGGGTCTGCTCGACAGCGCACGGCGCATCGGCGACTGCCTCGTGGTCTGCGTGAACTCGGACGCCTCGCTGCGGCGGCTGAAAGGGCCGGGCCGCCCGCTCACCCCGTTGGAGGACCGCATCAAGGTGCTGGCCGCGCTGGGCAGTGTCGACGCGGTCGTGGCCTTCGAGGAGGACACCCCGCAGACCCTGCTGGGTGCGCTGCGGCCCGATGTGTGGGTGAAGGGCGGCGACTACTCGGCCGACGCCCTGCCCGAGGCCGCGGTGGTGCGCCGCTGGGGCGGCCAGACCATCGTCCTGCCGTACCTCGACGGCCGCTCCACCACCCGCCTCGCCGACCGCGCGGCGCGCGCCGCCGCGGACGCACGCCAGGCTCCTTGAGCCCGGCGCGGTCGGCCGGTGCGGGGTCAGAGGTCGGTGGGATCGCGCCGCTCCAGCGGGCGCAGTGCCGGGCCCTGGAGCACCTCGCCGTCGACGCCGAAGCGGGAGCCGTGGCACGGGCACTCCCAGGTGCGCTCGGCGTTGTTGAAGGCGACCAGGCAGCCCATGTGGGTGCAGACGGCTGCCACGGTGTGCAGGTCCCCCCGGTCGTCACGGTGCACGGCGCAGGGCCCGCCCTCCGCCCGGACGACAGTGCCCTCACCCGGCCTCAGCGCCCCGACCGGACCGTTCGTACCGTCCCCCAGCGTCTCCAGACGGTCCTTGACGAAGTGCTTGGCGGTCTCCCACTGCGCCTTCAGGAACGCGGACGGCTGGCCGAGGACGGCACCCGAGCGGCCCGGGTCGTACAGCGCCGCCCACGGTTCCCCGGCTTCCGTGACGAGGGAGGCGATCAGCCGTCCGGCCAGGACCCCGCCGGTCATGCCCCACCCGGCGAAACCGGTGGCGACGTAGACGTTCTCGCCGCCGCCGCGCATCCGGCCGACGAGGGGGAGGCCGTCGGTGGCGCTGTTGTCCTGCGCCGCCCACCGGTGGCTCACCTCGAAACCGGGGAAACGCTCCTGCGCCCACGACCGGAGACGGGCGTATCCGGCTTCCGTGTCCTCGCCGGTGCCGGGGGTGAAGGCCTCTCCCGTGACGATCAGAAGCCGACCGCCGTCGCCCAGAGGCGTCGTGCGGACGGACCGCTTCCCGCCCTCCGTGGTGATGTACATCCCCTGCGGATCCCGGTCGGAGGGCAGGGGACCCGCGATCACCAGATCGCGGTGCTGGGTGAGCCGGGTCGCGAGTACGGCGTGGTCGAACACCGGATGGTGGGTGGCCACGACCACGTGGCGGGCACGGACGGTGCGGCCGGAGGAGGTCGCGATACGGCACGGATCGCCCCCGTCCACGCCGGTGACCCGCGTGTTCTCGTGGACGCGGCCCCCACGGGCGACCAGGTCCCGCACGACCCCCCGCAGGTACGCCAGCGGGTGGAACTGGGCCTGGTCCTCGACCCGGACGGCGCCCGCCACCGGGTAGGGCAGGCCGGTCCCGGTCACGAAGGAGGCGTCGAGACCCGCAGCCCGGGCGGCCTCGGCCTCGGCGCGCAGGGCTTCGACTCCGTCCGGTTCTTCGCAATAGGTCAGGGCGGGCCGGCGTTCCAGGTCGCAGTCGACACCGAGGCTCCGGGCCGTCTCGACGATGTGGTCCAGGGCCGCGCTCTGCGACGCCGCGTAGAGGCGGGCCGCGTCGTCCCCGTGCCGGCTCCTCAGCGTGGCGTAGACAGTGCCGTGCAGGGCGGTGATCTTGCCGGTGGTGTGGCCCGTCACCCCTGAGGCCAGGCGTCCGGCCTCCAGCAGTACGACGCTCAGACCGGCTCGCGCGAGTTCTCGGGCCGTGCTGAGGCCTGCGATACCGCCGCCGATGACGGCCGCGTCCACCTCGGCGTCGGTGGTCAGCGGATCGAAGGACGGCATGCCTGCCGTCTGCATCCAGTAGGACAGGGTGCGGTCGGGTGTCGGAGTCATGCCCGGCGACTGCCCGGGAAGCGGGCCGCGATGCGCGGACACGGCGCGAGCGGCCGCCGCGTGCGCGGGCCGCCCGCCGCCGACGGAGCAGCGCCCCGGCCGTCCGTGAAGAGCCGGCCTTCGCCTCTCGGGAGGCTCAGGCCACGGCCTCCAGGGCGGCGCGGGCGGGCACGGCGGCATCCGCCACCCGCGCCGGCGTGATCCGGCGCGACCCGCGGCCTCGCACGAAGTAGCCGGCCGCCACCGCCCCGGTCACGATCAGTCCGCCGCCGACGAGAGCGGCACGTACGCCCGCCAGCTCCATCATCAGTCCCAGCGCGGGCGGCGCCGCCAGCCCCCAGACGGTGCGGATGCTGGACCAGGCTCCGAGGACCCGGCCCCGCATCCGGGCCGGCGGATCGGTCTGCAGGACCGTGGACTGGGCGGTGTCGGAAACGGACTCCGCCACGGCCATCGGCAGGACCAGGACCAGCAGCAGCGCGAGCGAGGGGGACAGGCCGGCCAGTACCTGGAGCAGCGCGCCGGCGACCGTCAGGGCACCCACCAGCCGCACACCCGGCTTGCGCAGCCGGGCGCCGAGGACGGCGCCGATGATGCCGCCGACGGCGAGGACGGTGGAGACCTTGCTGAAGGACTCCGCGTTCCCGGCGAGTGGCCCGGTGACCAGCACCACGAGCGTCAGTGAGTAGTTGCGGCCGAACAGGGCGCTGATGCCGTTGAGGCCGGCGAGCGCGACCAGGCGGGGACGCCGCATGAAGAACGCCAGGCCCTCCCGGGCGGTCAGGGCCGCTTCCGCCGTCCGCTCGGACGGCGGGACCGGCTCGGCACCCGGCGCCTGGGGCCCCGACGTGCGCGCCGCCCTGAGGAAGGGGATCACGCAGGCGACGAAGAGGAACGAAAGACCGTTCGCCGCGTACGCCGCCGACGTGCCGAGGAGACCCACGGCGACACCGGCGAGCGCGGCGCCCACGAGCCGGCCGGCGCTGTGGACGAGCGACCCCACCCCGATCGCGGAAGGGACGTCCTCCGTACGGACGAGGTCGTTGCCCAGCAGCGCGCACGCGGGCCCGTCGACGGTGGCGATCAGCCCGGTCAGGGCAGCCAGGACCAGCAGCACCGGCAGGTCGAGCCGGCCCGTCGCCACCAGGACGGCGGTCACCAGGGCCACCGCCCCCAGCAGTGCCTGGCCCACGGCGGCGGTCAGCCTGCGGGGCCAGCGGTCGACGGCGGTACCGCCCAGGAGGCCGAACAGCAGCCCGGGCGCGGCCTGCACCGACAGGGACAGACCGGTCGCGGCGGCCGAGCCGGTGATCTGCAGCACGAGCAGGTTCTGGACCGTCAGCTGCATCCACGTACCGGCGTTGGACACGAAGTTGGCGACGGCCCACCAGCGCATGCTGCGGTAGCGGAGGGACCGCCACGGCGACCTGGAGGCGGCGCGGGACGCGGCGGCGGGCACGGTGGAGGGCATGGCGGAGGGCATGGAGCGAGACACAGGCGAAGGACCCTGGAGCACGGAAGAAGGGCAGAACGGGCGGGACCGGCGATCACACCGCCGCCGCGCACCGGCGCTCGGCGGACGGGAAACGGTCCCGGACCATGCTGGCAGACGGCGCGGGCTCCTCACCGTGACGGGCTCGTCCGCGAGCCGGCGCACCGGCCCGCAGCCCTTGCCCTGCCCGGCCTCCAGGCCGGCCCGTGGGCTTGCTCACACCCCCCCGCCGCCGTGCGTCCGGGCACCCCCTCCCGCGTAGTGCGCGCCGCACCGCGTGCCGCCTTGTGGTCTAACCCGGCGCGCCGTACGGCACCACCCATGGCGACAGTGACTGTGAAGCGGCCCACCGGGCGGCAGGATTCCCGGACCGGCCGGAGCACCACCGACGGAAGGCAGGCGGATGAGCGGCGCGGCGTACACGGACCTGAGCGGCAAACAGGCGCTGGTCACCGGCGGAGGCCGGGGCCTGGGGGCGGCCGTCTGCCGCCGCCTGGCCATGGCCGGAGCCTCGGTCCTGCTGGCGGACGTACGACAGGACCTGGCGAAGGAGCGGTGCGAGGAGCTCACCGCCCAGGGCCTGCGCGCCCGTCCCGTGCTCCTCGACGTCTGTGACCCCGGCGCGGTCGCCGACGTCTTCCGGGACGTGGACGAGGCCGGTCAGCGAGTGGACATCCTCGTCAACAACGCCGCCGTGGACGTCTCGAAATCGGCCGAGCACCTCACCGCGGACGAGGTCACCCGCGTCGTGAGCACCAACCTGCTCGGGCCGATGTACCTGTGCCTGGAGGCGTACCGCCGCATGGTGGGCCAGGGCGGCGGGCACATCGTGAACATCCTCTCCACCGCCGCCAACCGGACCTGGACGGAAGCCGGCCCCTACGCGGCGAGCAAATCGGGACTCCGTGCCTTCACCCACACCCTCTTCAAGGAGGCCCAGCGCGACTGCGAGGGCATCGGGGTGACCGGGGTCATCGCGGGCGGCATGGAGACCGCCTTCATCATGGAGCGGTTCCCCGACGCCGACGTCTCGATGCTCCAGAGCCCGGAGATCGTCGCCGACACCGTGCTGTACGCCCTTTCCGTGCCGAGCGGAAGCGTCCTGGGGGAACTGGTCGTGGTTCCGCGCAGGGAACCGTCCTGGCCGTGAGCCCGCAAACCGACTCCGGCGGGACCACGCCGACGTCCACGCCCCGCGGGCCCCGGGTGCTGGTGCTGCGGGCGCTGGGGCTCGGTGACCTGCTGACGGCGGTGCCGTGTCTGCGGGCGCTGCGCCGGAGCGTCCCGGAGGGCGAGATCGTCCTGGCCGCCCCCGGCCGTCTGGCGGCCGCCGTCGGGGCGACGGGCCTGGTCGACCGGCTGCTGCCCACCGTCGCCCCCGGCCGGGCGGTGCCCACCGGGCTCGGCTGGACGGGCCCGCCCCCCGATGTCGCCGTGGACCTGCACGGCAACGGGCCCCCCAGTCACCTGCTCCTCCAGCGTCTGCGGCCGGGACGGCTCCTGGCCTTCCGGCACGCGCGGACACCGGGCATCGCCGGGCCCGAATGGCGACCGGACGAGCACGAACGCGACCGCTGGTGCCGACTGCTGCGCTGGTACGGGATCGAAGCCGACCCCGCCGACCTCGGCATCCCCCGCCCCGCGTGCCCGTCGCCCGCTCCCGGAGCCGTCGTCATCCATCCCGGCGCCGACGCGGGTGCCCGCCGATGGCCCGTGGAGCGGTTCGCGGCCGTGGCGCGGGCCCTGGACCGCGCGGGGCACCGCGTGGTCGTCACGGCGGGGGCGGGGGAGCGACGGCTGGGTCGTCGGCTGACCGCTCACGCCGGCCTCCCGCCGGAAGCGGTGCTGGGCGGAGCGCAGGACGTCCCGTTCCATCAGCTGGGCGCCCTGGTGGCCGACGCACGTTGCGTCGTCGTCGGGGACACGGGGCTGGCCCACCTGGCCACTGCCCTCGGAACCCCGTCCGTCGTTCTGTTCGGCCCGGTCGCACCGGGCCTGTGGGGACCGCCCCCGGGGGCCCGTCACCGGGTGCTGTGGCGGCCCGGAGCCGGCGAGGATCCGCTGCGGCCGGGGGACGCCCACGGCCGGCGGCCCGACGCCCGGCTCCTGCGGATCACGGTGGACGAGGTGGTGGAACAGGTGGAGTCGCTGCTCGGCCGTCCGACGGGTGTCGGTGCCGCCGGTCCCTCTCCGGCCGAGGGTCCCCCCGCGACGGAGGCTGCGAAAAATCACTGTCCGGTTGCCGGAGCGCAGTGATAGGTATTCAGGGTGATCATGAAACTCGAGTTCCCCGCTCTGCTGCGGCTGATCGACGAACGGTCGACTGCCTTCCGCGCCGCGGTCGCCTCCGCCCCCAGCCTCGACGTACAGGTGCCGACCTGCCCCGACTGGACCCTGTTCGATCTGGCGCAGCACATCGGCGAGGGGCGCCGTGACTGGGCCGCCACCGTCGCCGCAGGGCCCGCTGCGGCCAAGTCCGCAGCGGAGGGCGCCCCGGCTGCGCCCCGGGAACGAGAGGCCCTGCTGGCCTGGCTGGCGGAGTCCACGGACCAACTGCTGGACGCACTGCGGCAGGCCGGCCCGGATCGCGGTTGCTGGGCGTGGTGGGAGACGCTGCAGTCGCCGCACACCGCCGGTGCCGTGGCCCGGCACCAGCTCCAGCAGATGGCGGTGCACACGTACGACGCCCAGATCACCGCAGGTGCCCCGCAGCCGCTGCCGGACGAGGTGGCGCTCGACGGTGTCGAGGAGTTCCTGTCCACCTGCGTCGCCACGACGAGTGCCTGGCCGCACAAGCCCGCTGCCATCGACTTCCACGCCGCCGAGGGCCGCTCCTGGCGCCTCTCGCTCTCCGCCGACGGCGCGCGGAGCACCTGCCTCCCCGGGCCCGACACCGCTGACGGCCAGGACCCGGACGCGGCCACCGCCTACTTCTCCGTTCGGGGCACGGCCAACGAGCTGGTCCTCGCCATCTACGACCGTATCCCGGTCGACTCGCTGGGGATCGACGGCGACCGAGGTGTCTTCGAGCAGCTCAGGGCCTGGGACCCGGACGAGTAGGACGCCCACCGGAGCGCGTTGTCGTCGGCTCAGGCGGGGCGGGCGGGGCCCAGCAGGACAGGCCCGACGCCGGGCGAGGTGTGGGCCAGGGGCTCCTCGTCGAGGTCGGGGAGCCCGGCTGCTCGGGTGAGCGACTGCGTGGCCGAGACCGCCGTCGCGTGAACCAGCCGCCATGGCTCGTGCCGGACAGGGGTGCGCCACAGGAGCCCCCAGCGTGTGGAATACGAGTGGAACCGGTTGGTGAGCCAGCTGTCGAGGGGGCGGGTGGCCGCCCTGTCCGAGGGACGCACCACGATGTCGTAGGCCGGACCTCGGGATCTCCGGCGGCCGGTGTAGCGACACTCGCCGCTGCCGGGGGCGATGGTGAGTTCGGCGAGGCAGTAGGGCACGCCGAACAGGCGCGCGGCGAGCAGCAGCGGCTGGGGAACGTCCAGGGAGAAGAACCAGATGCCGGGCGGCCCGCCCCGGCGCCGTACGTAGGTCCGCAGGTTGGTTTCGGGAAAGGTGTCCGGAACCATCGGCACCCCGCAGGCGCGCACCGACGTCATTTCGAACGGCGTCAGACTCACCCATGCCCGCCCCTCGAAGAGATCGACCTCGAGTCCGGGCGGAAGCAGGGCCTGTACGTCGTCAGGGCGGAAGGGCCAGTGAACGAACGCCTGCCGCCTCCACAACATCGACAGCACCGACACCCGGACAGCCGGCGCACCGTCTGCACCCTGCTGCCCCCCGAACGTGCTGGTCATGGCGCGTCGTCCCCGTGGATAGTCGGGCGAGCCTGGCCTTCGACGCTACACCGCACGGCGGGGGCGGGGGCGGGGGCGGGGGCGGGGCCGGGGCCGTACGCCGGTCGGCGAAGGGCCGGGCTGCCGATCAGGGCCCGCTGGGGCCGTACCAGTCCAGGCACAGCACGGTCGCGTCGTCTTTCGGCGGCAGGCCCTTGTATGCGTCGGAGACGGCCCCGATCAGGGCGCGCACGACCTCGCGCGGATGCTCGGTCACGGTCGCGCGCAGCAGCGCGGGGAGATCGACGGATTCGGCGTCGCGTTCCTGCATGCCGTCGGTGTGCAGCAGCAGTCGGTCTCCGGGGCGCAGGTCAAGGTCCTGGATCTGGTAGGGGCCCTGGCTGGTGATGCCGAAGGGCAGGTTGACCTTCAGTGGCAGTTCGTCGACGGTGCCGCCTCGTACGCGGTACGGCCAGGGGTGGCCGGCGTTGACGAGCTGAGCGCGGGTGCCGTCCAGGGCGATGCGCAGGAGTTGGCCGGTGGCGATGGTGTGGTGGCCGTGGTCGAGGAGGGCCTGGTGGGTCTGGCGGGCCTGTTCGGCGAGGTCCTCGCCGGCGCGGCGGGCGCCGCGGGAGGCGTTGACCAGGAGGGTGGCCATGAGGGAGGCGTTGGTGTCGTGGCCCATCGCGTCGGTGATGGACAGGTGCAGGGTGTCGCTGTCGAGGCTGTAGTCGTAGGTGTCGCCGGCGATGTCGGCGGCCGGCACGAGGGCGCAGGCGACGGTGAACTGGGGTGCTTCGCAGCAGGAGGCGGCGGGCAGGAGCTGGTGCTGGATCTCGGCTGACAGGCTGACCTGGGTGGTGCGGTTGCCCCAGTGGTAGAGGTCGGTGAAGCGCCGGTCGGTGACGATGATGTAGGCCAGCGCGTGCGCGGCCTCCTCGACCTGTTCCAGCACCTCCGGCGTGACGGCGTCGAGGAACAGCTCCAGGATTCCGATCGCGTCGCCGCGGTTGGTCACGGGGGCCAGGACACGCTGTCCTCGCCCGCCGTCCGGCGCCAGCACCAGCCGCTGAGCGCGCAGGACCTCGTCGTAGGCGCTCCGGCCGGAGAGGGGAACCTGTGCGGCGCGGTGTTCGCGGTAGGTCGCCGCCGTGTCGTGGACCCGCAGAAGGCGGCCCTCGACGATGTCGACGAACAGGAACGACACGTACCGCGCGTCGAACCGGTCCCGGAGGTTCCGGGCCACCACATCCAGAGAATCCACCGGCGCGGCCTTCTCGGCCGCCGCCAGGACATCCGCCAGCCCGATCTGGTTGCCCGCCACTCAGCCTCCCGGCCATCGACCATGCCCTCGTAAGAAGACCTGATGGTTCCGGACGCTACACATTCACGGCGCGGCGTCCGGTATCCACGCCGCGCCCCCCTACCCGCGCCCCCCACCCCGACGCCCGCATCCCCACTTCGGGCGCGTGCCGCGTCGCGTCAGGAGGTGCGGTGCCAGCGTTGCTGCTCGCGCCGCCTGCGCCTGATGACGTACAGGTCCACCAGAGCGGTCAGGGCGAGCAGGAAGCAGCCGATGGCGAGAGCGGTGTACATGCCCCGCGGCGGGCTGCTGTCGGAAGTCGCTTCGGACGCGGCGAGCAGCATGACGACGCCGGTCAGCAGGAAGACCGGAGCGAAGAGCAGGGAAAGCAGACGGCGGAGCTTGAGATCGCTGCGGGCCCATCGGGGCTCGCTGCCGTCGTGCCGCCAGCGCGCGGCCGCCGCACTCGCGCGCCGGTCGGCGGCGCGCCCGCTGCGATCGTGCTGGTGTGGGCGATGAGATCCCATGACGATGCCCTCTCGCCGGCGAGGCCTCGCGTTGCGCCAAGGCGGCGAGCCGACGCCCTGGCCCTCCCCGGACCGGAGCGCCTGCCCACGTCCTGACCCTTCACACCTGCCCCGGTGGTGCTGCAAGGCGCGGTGTGCTCGCCGGGGTACCGGGCCGGGGCGGGGCCTGGCGGCGCCGGTGGCAGCCGGGCGGCGCTGGGGCAGGTGGAGCAAGCGCGGCTGCGCAGGGCGGGCGGGGATGGTGGGATCGGCGGGTGAAGGATCCCTTTGGCTGTGATGAGTCGGCGCTTCTGGCGTGTTCCGCAGTGGCGGCAAACGGTGTGGCGGCCGCCCGTGCCGTTGCGGCGCGCGCCCTTGATGCGGAAGATCTGGCGCTGCTGCTGGACATGCTCGGACTGCTGCCCGAGGCGTTGGACCACCCCGGAACGGAAGGCCCAGCACGTATGAGCGGAGCTGGGGCGACGAGTGAAGCGAGGCCATGGTGAGCTGCCCGATCCTCCTTTCGGATGGCTGCCGTGATGCCCTCCATCACCTGCAGCAGACGCGGGAGATCAACACCGTGATCCTCCGCTTCGCGGACACCCCCGGTGTACTCGTGGTCGAGGTGGAGGGAAACCTGACCCACGACGAGCTGATCGCTGCCCTGCCCGCGGATCAGACCCGCCTTGTCCTCCACGAACTGGCCTTCGCCACCCCGGAAGGCGCGCGCAGGCACGAACACCTGCTGATCCTGTGGATGCCGGCGGGTGCCAGTGCACAGGAAGAGGCCTACACGGCCGGCTACACCGCCCTGAAGGAGGACCTGCCGGACGTGCGGGTCCATCTCACGGCCAGGCGGGCGGACCAGCTGGAGTACCGGCGGCTGGTCGCGCTGGCCCGCTGAGGCCGGCTGTCGCGCTGACCTGGTGGGGGTGCCCGGGGGCCGGGAGGGTGACGGGCCGGCTGCCGGCGGCGTGTACGGGAGGGACGAGGGCATGCCCGTGTCAGGGTGCGGGGGCCCCTCTGTCCCGCCCCTTCCCGCCGGGAGTCTCCGTGCTCGAACGCAAGCAGCTCAAGGGCCGCACCCAGGTCACCTTCGTCCTGCCCGAGGACACACCGGGCGGGCCGGTCAGCGTGGTGGGGGACTTCAACCACTGGAACCCCTCCGCCCACCCCCTCACCTCACGCGGTGACGGCACCCGGGCCGCAACGGTCACGCTGCCCAACCAGGCAGAGCACTCCTTCCGCTATCTGGCCGTCGGGGACCACTGGTTCGACGACGAACACGCCGACGCCCATGACGGAACCAACAGCCGGATCCACACCTGAGCCGGAGGACTGACCATGGATGCGATCGTGCTGCTGCGCGAGGACCACAAGACGGTCGAGAAGCTCTTCAAGCGCTTCGAGAAGACCGGCGACGACGACACCGCCGAGCGCCGCGAGATCGCCGACGCGGTGATCGAGGAGCTGACGGTGCACGCCTGGATCGAGGAGAAGTACTTTTACCCCGCCGCCCGCGAGGCCGCCCCGGATACGACCGATCACATCCTGGAGAGCGTCGAGGAGCATCACGCGGTGGTGTGGATGCTCTCGGAACTCAAGGACATCGATCCGTCCGACGAGCGGTTCAAGGCCAAGATGAGCGTGCTGATGGAGCAGGTGCGCCACCACGTCGAGGAAGAGGAGCAGGACTGGTTCCCCGACGTCCGCAAGGCCATGGGCCGCAACCGGCTCACCGAGCTCGGCGAGCAGCTCCGGGCCGCGAAGGACGACGCACCCCGGGACCCGCTGGCCGTGCCCAGCGCCGCTTCCAAGTGACACGACCGCGCCGTACGGCGTCCTGCGAGGTGCCTGCGGCCACGCCGCTGGGGTAATGGGCCCGGCAGGCGGGGATAGGACCGCCGGCCAGGCGGCCACAGTTTCGTGTGCTCGGCCGATTCTCGGACCGCAGGCAGCAGCTTGCGTGCCCCCGGACCTTTCAGTTTCGTGTCGTCCCGCCGCGCACGGCGGTGACCAGCCAGGAACTGCTGCGCAGCCACACCCCGCCGTCCGCTTCATGGCGCTGCAGGGCGGCTGTCAGCGCCTGACGTGCCGCGTCCTGCGCGGACGGGGCCACCTGGTCGAGGAGGTGGCGCCCGGGGCCGGAGTCCAGCAGGAACGCCGCGGCGTCCCCCGCGTCGGCGCCCCACTTCCCCGCCGCCTCGGTGCGCTGCACGTCCACACGGTCGAACCCGCCCGCGGTGAGCAGGTCGCGGATGCGGCCGGGGTCCGTCAGGGAGAACATGCCGGGGCCGCCGGGCTTCCCGAAGCCGCCGAGCGGCAGGATGTCCTTGAGCGAGGCCAGCGCGGCCAGCCACTCGTTGGCCTCGGCCTCGGCCGCGCAGATGAAGGCCAGCCGGCCGGCGGGACGCAGCGCGCGGCGGAGATGGGTGAACGCGGCGACCGGGTCGGCGAAGAAGGTCATGCCGTACCGGCTGATGATCGCGTCGAACGCCCCGGCGTCCAGGGGGTGGACCTGGGCGTCGCCCTGTACGAAGGCGACGTTCGCGATTCCTTCGCGTACGGCGCTCTCGCGGGCCCTGGCGAGCATCGGATTCGACAGGTCCAGGCCGAGCGCCCGGCCGTGCGCGGCGCGCCGGGCGGCGAGGCGGGTGGTGCGGCCGGCTCCGCAGCCTACGTCCAGGACCGTGTCGGTCTCCGCGATGGCCGCTGCGTCCAGCAGGGGCTGGTTGAAGCCGTCGTTGACGGCGTCCCAGCGCTCCTGGCTGCGGGCCCACTGCGCGCCCTCGTATCCGTTCCACGCCTCGGCCTGCGCGGTGTTGGCGAAGTGCCCCATGGGTGAACTCCCTCCCGCCGGGGCGCAGCGGGCGCCCCGGCCCTAGAATGGGCAAGTGCCCAAACAGTATGGGCGAGCGCCCATTCTTGCAACGGGCCGAGGAGAAGGGGCTGTTGTGTCACCTCGTGGAGTGGCGATCCCGGACTTGCGTGAGCGGTTGTTCGCGGCCGCGGAACGGGTGGTGGCCCGCGACGGCGCCGCGGCCCTGACCAGCCGCGCGGTCACCGCGGAGGCGGACTGCGCCAAGGGCGTGCTGCACACGCACTTCGCGGGCCTGGACGAGTTCGTCGCCGAGCTGGTCCTGGACCGGTTCGCGCGCAGCGCCCGCCAGGCCGAGGCCCTGCAGGCCAAAGTGGGTCAGGCCACGGTCGCGCAGAACCTCCAGGAGGTCGTCGGGGCCCTGTTGGACTCCCTGCCTCCCGCGGTGGTGGGCCTGGCGATGACCCGTCCCGGGGCCGCGTCGCACACACGCGAGGGCTTCCGGTCCGGCGCGCCGGCGTTCGACGCGATCCAGCACGCCGTCACCGCCTACCTGCAGGCGGAACGCCAGGCGGGCCGGATCCCCGCGAGCAGTGACGCCGACGCCATCGCGCTCGCGCTCGTCGGCACGACCCACCACCTGCTGATGACCCGCAGCCCCGGACGGACGGCCGACACCGCGGCGACCACGCAGCGGCTGCTGGCCGTACTCCTGGGCGGCTGACCCGCATGCCCGGGCCGCGGCGGCGGCCCGCGGCGGCGAGCGGTAGGCGGGGGCGAGCGGTAAGCGGGGGCGGTGATCGCCGCCGTCCGGCGCACGCCGAGCCGCCGCCCGCCCTGCCGGGCGCGGCGCATGACGTCGGCCCGACTGTCCCGGCACGTACACCAAACGGTGCAGCCGGCCGGACGACGACGCCATCCGAGGTACGACCCGATGTCCGCATCGGGACGACGCGGCCGCCCCCGCCCCCTCCGTAGGTTCTGGATCACCGGAACGACACCGAGGAGGACGGCATGACGGCGACGAACACGGCACCGGCGGCGGGAGTACGGGCTCCGCTCATCCTGACAGGCACCGGGGCCCTGGCGATGGCCGCGGTGGAGATGCTCAACCCGGGGTACGACCTGGTGAGCGAGACCCTCAGCCGGTACGTCCACGGCACGGCCGGCTGGCTGCTCCCGGCGGCCCTGCTGGCCGTCGCGGCCGCCTCCGCCGTCCTCGCGGTCCGGCTGGGCGCCGCCAACCGGCGGGCGGGTCGGGCCGCACTCGTGGTGTGGACGGGCGGCATTCTCGTCGCGGCCCTCTTCCCTGCTGACCCGCCCGGCCAGTGGAGCCGCCCCTCCCTCTCCGAACTCGTACACGGCACCGCGGCCTTCCTCGCCTTCGCCGCCCTGCCGACCGCCGCCGTGCTGCTGCGCGGGACGCTCACGGCCCGGCGGCCCGACCTGCGCACGACGCTGAACGCCTTCACTCTTGCCCCGGTCGCCGCCACGGCGGCGCTCGCGGTCTTCCTCGTCGATGTGATGGACGGCGGTCCGTCGCTGGGACTGGGCGGCGCCCCCACACTCGTCGGTCTTGCCGAACGCCTCGTACTCGCCGCCGACCTGGGGTGGATCGCGCTCGCCCTGGCCGCGACGCGCCCCCGCGACGAGCGGGGGCGGGACCCTCGTGCATGATCGGCGCATGGACCGACCCCCCGTCCCCGCCCCCGCCGACCCCCGCGCGGCGCGGCTGATCGACGGGCTCCTCGCGGCGGGCACCGCCGTCGCCGTCCTGGCGGGCACCGCCCTGTTCGGCGGCCGACTGGACGCCGCGGGAGCCCTGCCGCTCGCCCTGTGGCTGGGCCTGCTCCTTCTAGGGCGCCGCCGGTGGCCGCTCGCCGTACTGCTGCTGAGCGTGCAGGCCGTGGTCGTCCTGCGCACCTCCGGACTCACCGACGGCGGCTGGGTGTGGCCGGTCTCAGCCGCTTGCGCCACTCTGGCCGCCGACGACCGGCCCGGCCGGCCCGGCCTCCCGTGGGCGTTCGGCGTCGGCCTCGCCGAACTGGCCTTCGCCACGACCTATGAGACGTCGGCCGGGGGCGCCACCCCGCGCGAGGTCCTCGTCTCCCTGGGAGCCGAGGCGCTGTGGCTGGCGGTGCTCCTCGCCGCCGCGACCGCCTACCGCAACAGGCTGCGCTGGCGCGCCGAACTCGGCGAGCGCCTGCTGCGGGCCGCGCGGGAGCGGGACTCGGAAGCCGGCCGGCGGATCGCGGAGGCCCGCCTGGACATCGCCCGCGAACTGCACGACGTCGTCGGGCACACCCTCACCGTCGTCGGGATCCAGCTCCGGGTCGCGGCCGAGGCCCTGGACGACTCGCCGGAAGAGGCGAGGGCCGCGCTCGCCACCGCCCAGCAGGTCCGTACCGAGGCCGTACGGGACCTCCGGGCGCTCGTCCACGTGCTGCGCGCGCCCGGGGAGGTCCCGGGAGACCCGGCGGCCGGCGTGCCCGAGGTGGCGGCGCTCATCGACCGGATGCGGACGGCGGAGCTGGACATACGGCTGGAGACGGCCGGCGACCTCGCCGCCGTCCCCGCACCGGTGTCCCTCGCCGTCCACCGGATCGTCCAGGAGGCCCTCACCAACACGGTCCGCCACGCGGCGGCGTCACGGGCCGACGTCATCGTCCGGCTCGTCGACGGGAGGCTGGAAGTGAGCGTCGTCGACGACGGCCGGACCGTCGCGCAGACACCGGGAGCCGGCGGGCACGGGGTGCGCGGAATGGCCGAACGGGTCCGGGCGCTCGGCGGAGACTTCTGCGCCGGACCGCGGGACAAGGGCGACGGATGGCTCGTGCGAGCCGCTATCCCCGTGCCAGGCTTCCACCCATGACGATCAAGGTGCTCCTCGCCGACGACCAGGCCCTGGTACGGGCCGGATTCAGCAGCCTCCTCGCCCGGGCCGAGGACATCGAGGTCGTGGGCGAGGCCGGCAGCGGCGACGAGGCGGTCCGCGCCGCCCGCGCCGTCCGCCCCGACGTGGTCCTCATGGACATCCGCATGCCCGGTACGGACGGACTCACCGCCACCCGGACGATCGTCGAAGACCCCGAACTGGCCGGCTGCCGGGTCATCGTCCTCACCACCTTCGAGACCGACGAGTACGTCTTCGCGGCCCTGCGCGCAGGCGCGAGCGGCTTCCTCACCAAGGAGATCGAACCGGACGAACTGCGCCACGCGGTCCGGGCGGTGGCCGCCGGCGACGCGCTGCTCTCACCGAGCGCGACCCGACGGGTGATCGAGCAGTTCGCGCACCGCCCGGCAGCCCCCACCGACACCGCCGAACGGCTCGCCGTGCTCACCGCGCGGGAACTCGAGGTGACCCGACTGATCGCGACCGGCCTGTCCAACGACCACATCGCCGCCCGGCTCTTCATCAGCCCGCTCACCGCCAAGACCCACGTCACCCGCGCGATCGCCAAACTCGGCGTACGCGACCGCGCCCAACTGGTGATCCTCGCCTACGAGACGGGCCTGGTCCGCGCCGGCGGCTAGGGGGGTTGCGAAAGTCCCGCACGGCGCCCGCGGCGCCCGCGGCGCCCGCGGCGCCCGCGGCGTCATCAGCAGTGGCGTGGGCACGTCATGCGGCATGATGGCGGTCATGAACGGACACACCTCAGACTGGGTGACCCTCTTCTATTTCGAGAACGCCGCCGGCGGCCCGCGGCCCGGCCGGCTGATGTCGGTTTGACTGCGTGACCGGGGAATCGACTGGTACCCCTTCGCCGACCACGAGGTCCGCATCGACCACATGTGCGGTGTGGGTTCCGACGGGCACTGGCACGGCACGATCGTCGTCCGGGTACGCGCGGGGGTCCTGCGACGACTCGGACTCCATCCCGATCAGCCGACTTCGAGTCCAGCCGACCCACTGCCACCCAAGTGGTGGGGTCCGTGGGCGCGCTGAGGATCATGGGGGTTTCCGAACGAATCCGGTGCACGGCCGCCGCCCGGGGGCACGGGCCGGGTGCCGGTTCGCCCGGACGGCGTAATCTGGGGGGAAGGTGACGTACGGCGCGCTTCGGGCGCGCCGTGCCGCGCCTCTCACCTTTCGCCCCGGGTCAGGGAGGCGGCGCGTGACCGATCCGTTCGGCTTCCTCAGGATCCCCCGCAGGGCCGTCCCGGCGCGGCCCGTCGAGGAGCGGCTCGGGGACTGGCGCGAGGTGTACGCGGGGCAGGCTCTGCTGCCGCTGGTCCGCGAGCAGGCCGACCGCTGCATGGACTGCGGCGTCCCCTTCTGCCACACCGGCTGCCCGCTGGGCAACCTGATACCCGAGTGGAACGCCTACTGCGCCCGCTCCGACTGGCACGCCGCTTACGAGCGGCTGCACGCGACGAACAACTTCCCCGAGTTCACCGGCCGGCTCTGCCCGGCGCCCTGCGAGGACGCCTGCGTCCTGGCGATCAACGCCGATCCGGTGACCATCAAGAACGTCGAGCAGACGATCGCGGACGAGGGCCGGCGGCGCGGCTGGATGACCCCGCGCCCGCCGGAGCGGCGGGGCGGGAGGTCCGTGGGGGTGATCGGCTCCGGCCCCGCGGGCCTCGCCGCGGCCCAGCAGCTGACCCGGGCCGGGCACCGGGTCGTGGTCCACGAGCGGGCCGACCGGCTCGGGGGGCTGCTCCGCTACGGCATCCCCGAGTTCAAGATGGAGAAGGAACACCTGGACCGCCGGATCGAGCAGATGCGGGACGAGGGCACCTCCTTCGTGACGGACTCGGACGTGGGCGGCGGCGAACCGGCCGACGCGCTGCGCGGCCGCTACGACGCCCTGGTCGTCGCGGTCGGCGCCGGGGAGCCCCGGGAGCTCCCCGTCCCGGGGCGTTCCCTGGGCGGCATCCACCAGGCGATGGAGTACCTGACCTGCGCCAACCGGGTGTGCGCCGGGGACCGCCCGGCGTCCCCGGTGACGGCCGACGGCGCCCACGTGGTGGTCGTCGGCGGCGGCGACACCGGCTCGGACTGCCTGGGCACGGCCCTGCGGCAGGGGGCGCTGTCGGTGGTCCAGCTGGACATCAACCCCGAACCGGGGCCCGACCGGGCCGACGGAGAGCCCTGGCCGGTGCACCCGAGGGTGTACCGGATCTCCCACGCCCACGAGGAGGCACGCGGCCGCGCGGGCCGCGACCCTCGGCTGTTCTCCAGTGCCACCCTGCGCTTCGAGGGGGACGCCGGCGGCCGGGTGCGGGCGCTGAGGCTGACCGCCGTCGAGGCCGGGGAGCGGCGGCCCCTGGCGGGCACCGAGAGGGTGATCGAGGCCGGACTGGTCCTGCTGGCGCTGGGCTTCTCCGGGCCCCGGCGGGCCGGCGGGCTGCGCGAGCAACTGGGGCTGGAGTACGACGGACGCGGCAACTTCGCGCGGGACGCCGACTTCGCCGCCGCCGGACGGGCGCCGGGGGTGTTCGTGGCCGGGGACGCGGGCCGGGGACAGTCGCTGGTGGTGTGGGCCATCGCCGAGGGCCGGTCGGCGGCCTCGGCGGTGGACCGCTACCTGACCGGCTCCACGGTCCTGCCGGCCCCGGTGGCGGCGCACGACCGGCCCATGACGGCGCTGGGGCGCCTGCGGTACGGGTGCGACCCGGACGGGACCTGAGGCCCCGCGGCGCGGGGCCGATGTCGCGGCTGCCCACCGGCCGGGAACCGAACCGGTTCCGGGAATCAGGCCGCGACGAGCTCCTGCTCGCGGTCCGGCGTCCTGACCTTGGGCGTCTTGTTCGGCAGCGAGAGCCGGCAGACCTTGCGCCACGCGGAGAACACCTGCTTGGGCAGCGGCCCGGTGACGTATTCCAGCTCGTACTTCTCGAACAGCGCGCGCACCTTCACCGCGACCTCGGCGTACCGGTTGCTCGGCAGGTCCGGGAACAGGTGGTGCTCGATCTGGTGCGACAGGTTGCCGGTCATGAAGTGCATGGCCTTGCTGCCGCTGATGTTCGCCGAGCCCATCATCTGGCGCAGGTACCACTGGCCGCGAGTCTCGCCCTTGATCGACCGGCGCTCGAAGACCTGCACGCCCTCGGGGAAGTGCCCGCACATGATCACCGAGTGGGACCAGATGTTGCGGACCATGTTCGCGGTGAACGTGGCGGCGAGCGTGGTGAGGAACGACGGGCCCGACAGCAGCGGGTGGATCACGTAGTCCTTGAGCACCTGCTTGCGGATCTTGCGGCCCACGGCCTTGGCCCGCGCGCGGAACTCCGGGTCCTTGCGGCGGCGCCCCCGCAGGTTCTTGCCGAGCTCCAGGTCGTACGCTGCGATGCCGTACTCGAAGAAGCAGGCGTTGATGAAGTTCCACAGCGGCTGGCCGAGGTGGAACGGGTGCCACCGCTGGTCCTCGTCGACGCGCATGATGCCGTAGCCGAGGTCGTTGTCCTTGCCGATCACGTTGGTGTACGCGTGGTGCAGCTCGTTGTGCGAGTGCTTCCACTGGTCGGACGGCGAGACGTGATCCCACTCCCAGGTGGTGGAGTGGATCTTCGGGTCCCGCATCCAGTCCCACTGGCCGTGCAGGACGTTGTGGCCGATCTCCATGTTGTCCATGATCTTCGCCACGGACAGCCCGGCGGTGCCGATCAGCCACGCGGGCGGGAAGAACGAGAACAGCAGCACGCCCCTGCTGACCAGCTCCAGCTTGCGCTGCGCCGAGATGACCTTGCGGATGTAGGCGGCGTCCTTCTCGCCGCGGTCGGCGATCACCTCATCCCGGATCGCGTCCAGCTCGCGGCCGAGCTCCTCGATCTGCTCCGCGGTCAGGTGGGCGGTGGGGTCGATGGCGGTCAAGGTGCTCCTACCGTTCGATGTCGCACGGGCCCGCCGCGGCGGACACGCAGGTCTGGATGAGGACGCCCGGCTCGGCCTCGGTGATCTCGCCGGTGCGCAGGTCGCGGACGGCGCCCGCCCTGAGCGGCGTGACGCAGCCGAAGCAGATCCCCATGCGGCACCCGGACGGCATGAGTACGCCGGCCTCCTCGCCGACGTCCAACAACGGCGTGGCGCCGTCCGCGTCCACGGTCTTGCCGGTGGTGCTGAAGGTGACCTCGCCGCCGTCACCGGCGACGACGATGCCGGGGCGGAAGCGTTCGGTGTGCAGGCGCTCCGGGACGCCGTGTCCGCGCCAGTGCTCTTCGGCGGCGTCGAGCAGGCCCGCGGGCCCGCAGGCCCAGGTCTCGCGCTCGGCCCAGTCGGGCACGAGTTCGCCGAGACGGGCGATGTCGAGCATGCCGTCCGTGTCGGTGTGCACCTCGGTGAGCCGCAGCTTCTTGTCCGCGACCAGTTCGTGCAGTTCGTCGCGGAAGATCACGTCCCGCGGCCGTGGCGCGCAGTGGACCATGACGACGTCGTCGAACTCGGTGTCGCGCAGCATGCCCATCACGGGCGTGATGCCGCTGCCGGCCGTCAGGTAGAGCACCTTGGCGGGCTTGGCCTGCGGCAGCACGAAGTCACCGGCCGCCTGGTCGAGCTGGATCAGGGTGCCCGGTTTCGCCCTGCGGACCAGGTGGTTGCTGACCTTGCCGTCCGGGATCGCCTTCACGGTGATCGTGACGCGGTCGTCCCGGCGGTCCGTCGGCGAGGTGATGGAGTAGGCACGCCACAGGCGCACCCCGTCGACATCGACCCCGATCCGCACGTACTGACCGGCCGTGTGGCCGCGCCACCCCCGTCCCGGCCTGATCACGATGGTCGCGGCGTCACCCGTCTCGGGGTGCACGGCCTCGATGCGCCCCCGCAGGTCGGCGCCCGCACGCAGCGGGCTGACCAGGTCGAGGTAGTCCGACGGCAGCAGCGGCGTCGTGACCATCTCCAGCAGTTTCCACGCCCTGCTGCGGAGGGCTGTACTCGTCATGGCTCCAGCTTGCTGTGCCTGGAGGCGTAAAGTCCTGACCACAGGACGTGAATCTGGTCGGCTGATTTGTTCGTAGGGAATAAAAAGTGAGCCATGTGATCCGGAGGGCCAGCGAACTGGCCCTGGATGAGACAACGGTCACCGCGCTTCGGGCCGCGCTGAAGAGCACCGCCGACGAGGTCGTCCAGGCGATCATCGACGAGGTCCCTTCCTACGCCAACGCCCTCTCGGGCAGCATGGGCGGCACCATCCGCCGCGCCGTGCGCACCGCCCTGGGGCACTACCTGGACCTCGCGAGCGGGAACGCCGCGGGCGGCGACGGCGGTGACGCGGCCTACGAGCTGGGCCGCGGCGAGGTGCGCGACGGGCGCTCGATGGACGCCCTGCTCAGCGCCTACCGCGTCGGTGCCCGCGTGGCCTGGCGATGCCTGGCAGCGGGGGCCGTGCCCGCAGGTCTGCCCGCCGCCGAGGTCGCCAAGTTCGCCGAGCTGACCTTCGCCTACATCGACGAGCTGTCCGCCGCGAGCGCCGCGGGCCACGCCGACGAACTGGCCGCCCGGGGCCGGGACCACGAGCGCCACCTGGAACACCTGGCCCGCGACCTCCTCGCGGGCGCGAGCCCGGACGTGCTGCTGGCCTCCGCCCAGCGGGCCGGGTGGCAGGCTCCGGTCTCACTGACCGCGGTCCTGCTGCCCGCCGCCCAGGCGCGGCCCGCCTACCGCGCGCTCGACCCGAGCACCCTCGTCCTCGACGATCTGCCGGACGCCACCGGTGTGCTCCTCGTCCCCGATGCCGACCGGTCACACCTCCTGAGGCAGCTGACCGACCGTACCGCCGTCGTCGGCCCGGCCCGGCCATGGACCCGCGCGTCCGCCTCGTACGCACGAGCCGCACGCGCGCGCTCCCTCTCCTCCGATATCCGCGACACCGAGGACCACCTGCCCGAGCTGGTGCTGAGCGCCGACGTGGACGCGTTCGCGGACCTGCGTGCCAGAGCCCTCGCACCGTTGCGGACCCTGCCTGTCGCGACAGCACGGCGGCTGGAGGAGACGTTGCGGGAGTGGCTGCTGCACCAGGGCCGGCGGGACGAGGTGGCGGCGGCGTTGTTCGTGCATCCCCAGACCGTCCGGTACCGGATGTCGCAGCTGCGGGAGCTGTTTCCGGATCTCGCGTCGCCGCACCGGGTCCTTGAGCTCACGCTGGCGGTCGGTCTGCGGGGCAGCCGTCAGGCGGTCCGTTCAGCCCTGTGACGGGAGCGCGGGTCGCCACCCCCGGGGCGGGGCGACCCGCGCATCGTTCGCAGGCCGGCCGCGCGGCCGCGGTTCCGGCGCCGGCCGGCGCGGTGCGTCAATCCCGGCAGGACGGCCGGATGCGGAGCAACTCGGTGCGCAGTACGGGTGTGCCGTCGACCGGTGCCGGGTTCTCCGGGGTCGGCTCGATGCCTCCGGCGGCGGTCGTGTCGAGTGTTGCCAGGCCGTCGGGGCCGACCGAGCCGAACACCGTGTAGTTCGGCCGCAGTGCGGAGTCGCCGTAGACGACGAAGAACTGGGAGCCGTTCGTGTCCGGCCCGGCGTTGGCCATCGCCAGCAGGCCGCGCCCGTACAGGCGGCGCGCGCCGGTCGGGTCGGTCGGTGCGGGCGGCAGGTCCACCGGCAGCTCGTCCTTGTACTTGTACCCGGGCCCGCCCTCACCGGTCCCGGTCGGGTCGCCGCATTGCAGGACCTTCAGCGTCGGATACGCCGTCAGACGGTGGCACACCGTTCGGTCGTAGAACCCGTGCCGTGCCAGGTGCAGGAAACTCTGGACCGTGCACGGCGCCTTGGCCCGGTCCAAACGCAGCGGGAGCGGGCCCTGGCTGGTCTGGACGGCCACGTCGACCGTGCCACGGCTGGGGGTGTGCCTCGGGTCCGGCGGCAGCGGGACAGGCCGCGCCGGCGGCTCGTCCGGGGTCTGTGCGTACTGGCAGGGGCCGTGCGTGGTGCGCGGCGGAGCGCCGTCGGAAGCGGTGGCGACACTCCCGCCGGACACGACTAACGCCACGGCCGCGAATGCGCTGATCAGTACTCGTCTCATCCCGCACGCCCTCTCGATGATCGCCAGGTCCTGGAGCGGTCGCAGTCTAGGGCGTGGCTTGGGCGGCGGGAATGCCTGGACAGGAGCCCGGCCAGGAGCGCCGGCCGGATCCGCCGGCGTCACTCCGTCATGGGCAGGCACTCGGCGAGCAGGTCCACGACGTCCCGCCAGGCTCGCCGCGCGTGCTGAGGGTGATGACCGACCCCGGGCAGCACGCTGTGGTCGACCGGTGGGTGATGGAAGGCGTGCAAGGCGCCGCCGTAGACCACGAGGCGCCAGTCGACGCCCGCGGCCTGCATCTCGGCGGTGAACGCGTCCCGTTGCGCGGGCGGCATGATCGGGTCTTGCGACCCGACCCCGGCCCACACCGGGCAGTGAATGCGCGCCGTCTCGCCTGGTCGGCCCGTGGTCAGTGCGTTGACCGTCGCGATCGCACGCAGGTCGACGCCGTCGCGCCCGAGTTCCAGTGCGATCGCGCCCCCGGTGCCGTAGCCGATGGCGGCGATCCGGTCCCGGTCGGTCCGCGGCTCGGCACGGAGCACGTCGAGCGCCGCGTGACCGATGCCCCGCATCCGGCCGGGGTCGGCGAGCAGCGGCACGCAACGCGCCAGCATCTCTTCGGGCTCGTCCAGATAGCGGCCGCCGTGGAGGTCGAAGGCCAGCGCCACGTATCCCAGCTCGGCGAGCGCGTCGGCCCGGCGGCGCTCGACGTCGCTGAGGCCCACCCCCTCGGGCCCGACCAGGACCGCGGGCCGGTGGCCGGCACCGGCCGGGAGCGCGAGGTGCCCGATCATCGTCAGGCCGTCCGCCGGGTATGCGATCGTGCGCGTGGTAACTGCCGTCATGGGCCCGGACTGTAGTGATCGTCGGGCCCGGTCGGGCTGGTGTTCCGCCACCGGCAGAAGGCGGGTCTCCGGCGTGTCACCCGCGGTGGGCCGGCCCGACCGCCCGGCAGCTGCCGGAGCGATCGGTGCAGGCCCTGCCCGGTCACCTCAGACGGAGTTCGAAGCCGCTTCGAGGGAGCGTGGGGATGCGGGACAGGGGAATGCCGAGGTCCTGGTCGGGGACTTCGTAGTCGAGCCGTGCCAGTTCCGTCGCGAGGGCCGCGAGTGCGCTGACGGTGATGTCCTCTCCGGGGCAGCGGTGGCCGCGCGCCGGGTCGCCGCCGCCTTGGGGGACGAGGTTGGCCAGCGGGTCCTGCGTCCCCTCGGGGCTGGTGAACCGGCGCGGGTCGAACCGGTACGGATCCTCCCAGAGGGCTGGATCGTGGTTCTGGCCGTACAGGTCGAGCAGTACCAGGGTGTCCTTCGGAACGGGGTCCCCGTGCCAGGTCAGGTCCTGGGCGGCGAGGCCCGCCACGAAGGGGGCGAAGGGGTAGAAGCGCCGTACCTCGTGGGCGAACGCCTCGGCGTAGGTACCGGCAACGTCGGCTCGCAGCAGGTCGCGGTGCTGGGGCCACCGGTGCAGTGCGTGGGCGGCGAAGGCGGCGAACCAGGCGATGGCGACCGTGGGCCGGATGATGTTCAGCAGCTCGACCGCGGCGACACGCGGTTCCAGGAGGGTCCCGTCCAGGTCCCGGTGCCAAGCCACGGTCTCCAGTGCCGAACCCTTGGAGTCCTCCTCCGGGGCCCGGCGTACATCGGTGATCAGGCCGGCGAGAGCGTCTTCCTGGCGGCGCCGTGCCCGGCGTGCGCGCAGGTGGCGGGGGCCGGGTGTGGCGAACCCGTCGACCATGGACGTGCAGTCGCGGGCCAGGTCGGCGGCTGCCGCGTCGGAGAGCGGGACGCCCGCCCAGTCGCGGACGGCGAGGGCGAGGACCCTGGCGGCTTCGTCGAAGAGCCGGATGCGGTCGTGCCGCCGGCCGGCCATCGCTTCGCGCCACTGGCGGGTGACGTGCTCGCTCAGTGCGGCGACTCCGGCGCCGTCCTTGAGGAGGGCGACGAACATCGCCTTGCGTACCCGGTGCGCCTCGCCGTCCAGGGTGTGGACGGCGCCCTGGCCGAAGAGCGTGTCCAGGACGGGGTCGGGCAGGGCCGCGGTGCGTACGACGTGCTTCTCGTCGTAGAAGAACGCGACCGCGTCCGGGCCCCGCAGGGCGATCGCGGGCCGTCCCATCAGGCGGGTCCGGACCGTGCTGTCGGGGCTGCGGCGCATCCGGTTGGGCAGCCATGCGTAACCGTGCACAAGGAGTGCGAGCGTGCTGTCGTTCCACGGGGCCGTGTCGGCTTTCTTGGAAGAGGGCATGGACCGCGCGTACCCGGCATGGCCCGGGGCACGCGTGCGACAGCCCGGCGTCACTCGTGCGTGGCCGTACATGGCCGTACATGGCCGTATGCGACATACGCGGTGGCGCGCGGGTGGAGAAGGGGCACGCGGGCAGTGGGCGCGCAGGGCGGAGCGAGCGTCGCGCTGCCCTGCGGCACGCCGCGCATCCGGAGCCGTTCGGTGGCCGTCCAGGACTTCCGGAGCCGTCCCTCCCGCTTTTCCGCGTGCAGGGACGGCCGATGGGGGAAGGCGTACAGGGACCCGTACACCGGAGAAGGGACGGACATCATGATGCGACCGAGGATCGTGGTCGTCGGCGCGAGCTTCGCCGGCGTCGCTTGCGTACGGCGCCTGGAGCGGACGCTGTCACCCGGGGAGGCGGAGATCCTGCTGGTCACCCCCTTCTCCTACCAGCTCTACCTGCCCCTGCTGCCGCAGGTCGCCTCCGGGGTGCTCACCCCCCAGTCGGTGGCGGTCTCGCTGCGCCGCAGCCGCCGCCACCGCACCCGGATCGTGCCCGGTGGGGCCGTGGGCGTGGACACCCGGGCCAAGGTCTGCGTCATCCGGAAGATCACCGGAGAATTGGTGGACCAGCCGTACGACCACCTGGTGCTCGCGCCGGGCAGTGTGACGCGCACCTTCGACATCCCCGGCCTGGCGGAACACGGCCGGGGGATGAAGACACTGGCCGAGGCGGCCCACCTGCGCGACCACGTGATCGCCCAGCTAGACCTGGCCGACGCCGCCGCACCCGGCTCGCCGGAACGGGCCTCCCGCCTCGGTTTCGTCGTCGTGGGCGGCGGCTACGCCGGCACCGAGACGGCCGCCTCCCTGGAGCGGCTCACCACCCACGCCGTCACCCGCTACCCCCGCCTGGAACGGCGCGAGATCAGCTGGCACCTCGTGGACGTGGCCCCGAAACTGATGCCCGAACTCGGCGACCGCCTGGGCGAGGCCGCCCTCGAAGTGCTGCGCCGCCGCGGCGTCGAGGTCTCGCTCGGCACCTCCGTGGCCAAGGCGGACGCCGAGTCCGTCACCCTCACCGACGGCCGGGTGCTGCCCTGCCGCACGCTCATCTGGACGGCCGGCGTCGTCGCGAGCCCCCTCGTCGCCACGCTGGGCGCCGAGACGGCCAGGAGCGGGCGGCTCGTCGTCACTGCGGACCTGCGGGTACCGGGAGCTGACGACGTGTTCGCGCTCGGCGACGCCGCCGCTGTACCCGACCTCGCCGGCGGCGGGGACGGTGCGGTCTGCCCCCCGACCGCGCAGCACGCGGAGCGCCAGGGCAGGGTCGCCGCCGACAACGTCGTCGCCGCGCTGCGGGGCACACCGCTGCGCCGGTACGCCCACAAGGACCTCGGTCTGGTCGTGGACCTCGGCGGGCGCGACGGGGTGTCCCGGCCGCTCGGCATCGACCTGCGCGGCATGCCCGCACAGGCCGTGGCCCGCGGCTACCACTGGGCGGCCCTGCGCACCGGCGCCGCGAAGACCCGCGTCATGACGAACTGGCTCCTGAACGCGGTGGCCGGCGACGACTTCGTCCGGACCGGCTTCCAGACGTACAAGCCGGGGACCCTGCGCGACTTCGAGTACACGGACCAGTACCTCACCCCGGAGGAGGTACGGGCCCGTACGGCGGCCGGGGAAGGCTGACGGTTCCGGCGAGCGGGGTCGCCGGTTTCATCCCGGGAACCTGCCCGTCGAGCGCAAGTGCCAGCGGCGTTCGGCGTATGCCAGGTCGTCCCGCCACAGCCGGGCCGCCGCGGTGCGCATCACGGGGCGCAGGATCGGGGCGGCCTTGCGGGCGAACGCGAATCCCGGCCGGTCGGAGGCGGCCACCACGGCCTCGGTCACGGCCGTGCGCGGACGGCCTCGCCCGTCCGGCCCGAGGGGGGTCGCGTGCGTCTCCACCACCGAGCCCGCGCCCTCCCCTTCCGTGATGTGCATGACGACGGTGCGCGGTCCGGGAGCGGTGAAGACCGCCCTCACCGGTACCACCAGTCGTCCGGCCACCTTGAAGGAGACGTCGACGGCGAAGCGGTCCGCGGTGTCGTCCCCGGGGGGCGAGTCGACGACCGTCAGGTCGACGAAGGAGTAGGGGTGGAACCAGGCCCCGTGCCACGGATCCAGACGGTTGGCCACGATGTCCTCGGGCTCGCAGAGCCCCGTGCCCTCGTACACCGCCGTCACCCCGCGGGCGAGGTCCGGCCGCGCCGGTACTGCCGGGGCGTCCAGCGGCTCCTCTCCGCCGATCTCGTCGAGCCGTACCCAGAGGAGCACGCCGTCGTCGAAGGCGGGCAGCGGCTCCCAGCCCGCGAACGGCCTTCCGTCGAGGGCGAGTCCGTGCCAGTGGCACACCAGGGTTCCGCACCGGACGGGACTGTCCGCCAGGGGTGCCCCGAGGTGCGGACAGACACCCGGGCCGGCGTGCGGGCGCCCGTCCGTGCCGCGCCAGACGACCACTTCGCGGCCCGCGACGTCACGGGCCAGGGGGCGGTCGCCCCCCAGAGCGGCGGACGCCCCCACGACGTACCAGTTCCCGGACGGGCGGGCCTGCGCCCGCTTCAGCGCTTCCGCGATGACAACCGGCCTGGCCTCGCGCCAGGTCGGCCGCTGCCGGTCCCACGGGACGGGCCTGCGGCGCAGCGCGAAGGGCAGCCGGGCACGGCGCCGGGGCGGCTCGGGATTCAGCCCGGGGTTCAGCTCGGGGTTCAGTCCGGGGTTCACACGACCTCCTCGGAGGCGGCTCGTGTGGCGGGCGCCGTCGAGCGCGGCGGTGCGGGCGGCGGTGTCTGCACCGGCCGGGGCCGGCCGCGGTGGCGCAGCCTGGCCGCCGCCACCCGGACCAGACCGCCCGCCGCGACCGTCGCGCGCCTGCGGCGCGGCACGACGGCCCGGCGGTGCAGCGCGGCATGGCCGTCCCGGGCGACGGCGTCGAGGATGTTGCCGTACAGGGTGTACGCGGTGCGGATGCAGGGCCGGGAGACCGGATCGAGCATGGCGAGGCCGGGCCGCGCCTCCCGGTAGACGCGGCGGGTGAGTGCCTCGAACTCCCGCAGAGCGGCGCGCACACGGCGATCCTGCCTGCCCGCTTCCCGGCAGCGGCGCAGCAGTTCGCGGTCGACGCCGTGCGCGGCCAGCAGGTCGGCCGGCAGGTACACGCGCCCGCGGTCGAGGTCCTCGCCGACGTCCCGCAGGAAGTTGGTCAGCTGGAAGGCGACACCGAGGGCTGCCGCGTGCGGCTCGGCCTCCTCGCGCGGCACCACCGTGCCCAGCACCGGCAGCATCTGCAGACCGATCACGGCGGCCGAGCCGTGCATGTAGCCGAGCAGATCGGCGTAGGAGGGGTAGTCCGTCACCACCAGGTCGGAGCGCATCGCGGTCATGAAGTCCCGGAAGTGGCGGTGATCGATGGCGTAACGGCGTGCGGTGTCGGCGAGGGCCGTCACCACCGGCTCACCGTCGCCCCCCTGCCGCAGCCCCTCGTCCAGCTGCCGCTGCAGCGCGGTCAGCCGTGCTCCGCGCAGGCCGTCGTCCGTGCCGGGGTCCGTCGAGTCGACGATGTCGTCGGCCCACCGGGCGAACCCGTACAGCGCGTGCACGGCCGGCCTGCGTTCGGCCGGCAGGAGGCGGGTGGCGAGGAAGTACGTCTTGCCGTGCGTCGCGTTGAGCTCGCGGCACCGGTGGTACGCCGTTCGCAGCACCGGGTCGGTGATACCTGCCGCGTCGAGTTCGCGTCCGGTCATCGGGCCGCCCCTTCGGTGCGCCGGGAGGGGCGCCGGGCGCCGCCCGTGATCCGGGCTGCCGCGAGCTTTCCCGACACCATGGTGGTGGGTACGCCGACGCCGGGGGTGGTGCCGCAGCCGGCCAGGACGGCGTTCTGGGTGCCCCGGACGAGATTTCGGGGCCGGAACGGTCCCGTCTGCAGGAACGTGTGGGCTGCGGAGAAGGGGGTGCCCGCGGCGTGACCCTGGTCCAGCCAGTCCGCCGGGGTGACGAGCGATTCGTCCTCGATGGCCGCCTCGATTCCGCCCAGGCCGCGCCGGTCCAGCTCGCGCAGCAGGTCGTCCCGGTAGCGGGGGCCGAGCTCGCCCCATGCGGCGCCGTCGGGCCCGATCTCCGTGTTGGGGCAGGGAGCGAGGATGTAGTGGAGGTGGCGCCCGGGCGGGGCGAGAGCCGGGTCGGTGGCCGTGGGCCGGGTGATGAGGAGGGACGGATCGCTCATCAGCCGTCCCTGCCGGGTGAGTTCGTCGAACGTGGTCCGCCAGGCGGCACCGAAGGAGATCGTGTGGTGGGCCAGTTGGGGCCAGGTGCGCTCCGTGCCCGCGTGCAGCACGACCGCGGAGGGGGAGTGGCGCAGCCGAACCGGCCTGCGGGGCCGACGGCCGAGGAGCCGGTAGGCGACGGGAAGGTCCGGCGTGAGGATGACGGCGTCGCAGGGGATGCGGTCGTGCCCGGTGACGACGGCGGTGATCCGTTCGCCGGAGCGTTCCAGCCGGGTCACCGGCTCGCCGAACCGGAGCTCGGCGCCCGCGTCGGCGGCCGCGTCCGCCATGGCCTGAGGCAGGGCGTGCATGCCGCCGCGCGGGAAGTACACGCCGGCGACCGTGTCCATGTACGCGATGACGGCGTAGGCGGCGAGGGCCCTGGCCGGTGGCACGCCCGCGTACAGGGCCTGGAAGGAGAAGACCCGCTGCAGCCGCTCGTCCTTCAGGAAGCCGCCGATGCGCCGGTCCAGCGGCGCGAATCCGCCGAGCGCCGCCAGCCGGGCGAGGTCGCCGGTGAGCAGGTTGAGGGGGGAGTCGAAGTTCGCGTCGATGAAGCGGCGCATCTGGACCCGGTAGAGCTGTTCCAGCCAGGCGCGCAACCGCCGGTAGCCCGCCGCCTCACCGGCTCCGGCGAACCGCTCGACCGCCGCGGCCATCGCGTCGCCGTCGGTGTGCACGTCCAGGGTGCTGCCGTCCGCGAACGACGCCCGGTAGGCGGGGTGCAGGGGGATCAGCTCCACCCGCTGAGCCAGGCTGTCGCCGACCGCCGCGAAGGCTTCGTCGGCAAGGTCGGGCATGGTCAGCACGGTCGGGCCGGTGTCGATACGGTAGCCGTTCAGGCGGAGGCGTCCCGCCCGGCCGCCGGGCAGGGCGTCCCGTTCGACGACGGTGACCCGGCGCCCCGCGCCCAGCAGGTGCAGAGCGGCCGACAGGCCGGCCAGCCCCGCCCCGACGATCACCACGTGGTCCGTGCGGCCGCTCACCGTACGGGTCATCGCCGTGCCTCCCGCGCGGCGAGGCCCGCCCGGGCGGGCGGGCCGTCCACGGTACGGGGAACCGTCGCCGCGGTGAGCAGCCCGCGCAGGCGGCCCTTCGCCCCCGCGGCGAACGGCGCGCCGTCGAGGTGGCGCAGTCCCTCGTCCGCCAGCTGAGCGATCTTGGTCTCGACGGCCTGCCGGGCGCCCGTCCGCACCATTGCCTCCCGCACCTCGTCGAGCCCGGCGGAGGTCAGGTTCTCGTCACCGAGGGCTCGTTCGAGGACGGCCAGGGCCCGTCGGTCGCCCGTGGCCCTGGCCCTCGCCGTCGCGAGCGCTGCCAGATAGGTCGGCTTTCCCTCGCGGATGTCCCCGCCACAGCTCTTGCCGGTCTGCAGGGGGTCGCCGAAGAGGTCGTCGAGGTCGTCGCGCAGTTGGAATGCCATGCCCACGCAGCGTCCCGTCGAGCTCAGCGCGCGTACCGTGC
Source organism: Streptomyces sp. NPDC053432 (assembly GCF_055585365.1). Lineage (NCBI taxonomy): Bacteria > Bacillati > Actinomycetota > Actinomycetes > Kitasatosporales > Streptomycetaceae > Streptomyces > Streptomyces sp. NPDC053432. The sequence continues at coordinate 73,250 of NZ_JBVJKF010000011.1, read as the reverse complement.
GGCCGTCCGCATCCGCGACGACCGCGCCCAGCGCGAGGGGCCGTTCGACCGAGTACAGCGCGCTCTTGAGGTGTGCCGCGCGCAGCGCCTCCAGCTGGGAGCGTGTCCCGGTCAGCTGACCCCGGAGGTCGAGGAACTGGCCCGCCACCATCTCGGTACGCATGTCGCTCCACAGCCGGCGCACCGAGGCCGCCGTCCTCGCGTCCAGCGCCGTTTCCGCCACCACGTCGTCCGCCCACGCGAGCGCCAGGTCCCCGGCCAGGATCGCGGCGGCCTCACCGAAACGGGCGGCGCGGTCGGGCGAGGCGGCACTGCTGTACCGATCCCGCACGTCGGCGTGCAGGGCCGGCCGGCCGCGCCGCAGCGTCGCGCCGTCCATCACGTCGTCGTGGACCAGGGCGCAGGACTGGAGCAGCTCGAGTGCCGCCCCTATGCGCAACGCGGCCTCGGCGGTCGCCCCGTCCTCCCCGCCGCAGGCGCGCATCGACCACCAGACGAGCTGCGAGCGGAGACGTCTGCCGCCCTCCCTGGTGAAACGTGCGACGCGCTCGCCCAGTTCACGGGCGAACACCGCGTCCACGGCACCGGCTCGGGTGAGCCGGTCGGCCAGCACCCGCTCCAGCATGTTCCCGATCGCGGTGTGCACGTCCGCGTCGACGGCGCCGGGCCGGGGTGCCGGGAGGACGTCACCGTGCGGCCCCTCGGACCCTGGCGGTGTCCCGGTGGCTGCCCGGACCGACAGGCTCGGCCATGGTGAGGAACCCGCGGGAGCCGCCGGACAGGGGCCGGGCAACGGCTCGGCCGCGGGGTGGTCCTTCGCCTGCATCGGGCGCATCCCGGTTCCTCCCATGGTGGTGTCGATCGCTGCGAACGGGTCTTCGGCTTCTTCCCGCGGTACGGATGCGGCGCGAAGCGAATGCCCGAAAAGTCGAGTAATGCCGTCTTCCGGACGCACCCGGCCGAGTGACCGGAGCAAAGACCGCATCCGATCCCGCACTACGGAGGGAAAGCAGTCCTGATAGGTGACACGCGGATTCGGGACCTGGAGGCGGCAGCCGTGCTGAAGGCGGACGTGGCGGTCATCGGAGCGGGAGCAGCCGGGCTGTCACTGGCCCACCGCTTGAGCGGGCATGCGTCGGGGGCCCGGACCCCCTCGGTGTTCCTCGTCGACGCCCCGCCCGGCCCGCTGCGCCCCGCCCCGCGCACCTGGTGCTTCTGGGAGCCGGGCCGCGGCCGCTTCGAGGCAGCGGTGCGATCCCAATGGCGCCACCTGCGGGTACGGCCGCCCGCCGGCCCCGCGGTCGAGCGGGACATCGCGCCGCTGCGGTACAAGATGATCCGCTCCGACGACTTCGAAGACCTGGTTGCCCGGGACCTCGCGCGCAGCCCCAATGTCCGGCGCATCGAGGCGGCCGTGGACTCCGTGGAGGAGGTCCTGGGCGGCGTACGCGTACAGATGTCCCCTGCCGGCGGCCACCACCGGGACCTGCAGGTCCGCTGGGTGTTCGACTCGCGGCCCCTGGGCAGCATTCCGGCTGCCCGCACCACCTTGCTGCAGCACTTCCACGGCTGGTTCGTCCGCACGGCCCGGCCCGCCTTCGACTGCGGTACTGCCGAACTGATGGACTTCCGGACGGCGCAGCCCCGCGACGGGCTCTCCTTCGGCTACGTCCTGCCCACCGGCCCGCGCGAAGCCCTCGTGGAGTACACGGAGTTCTCACCACGGGTGCTGACGGCGAGCGGCTACGAGGCGGCGCTGCGGCGCTACGTCGAGGACGTCCTGTCCCTCGGCGATCTGGAGATCGTCGCGACCGAGACGGGTCTGATCCCGATGACGGACGCTCCCATGCCGCGACGGGTCGGGGCGTCGGTGTTCCGGATCGGGGCCGCCGGCGGTGCGACCCGCCCGTCCACCGGCTACACCTTCGCCGGACTCCAGCGTCAGACGCGGGCCGTGGCCGCCGCGCTGCGGCAGGGCCGGCGCCCGGTGCCCCCCGCAGCCCACTCGGCGCGTGCCCGCACCATGGACGCGGTACTCCTGCGAGCCCTGGACAGCGGCCGGGTCGACGGCCCCGGCCTCTTCTGCCGACTGTTCGGCCGCGTCCCGGCGGATCGCCTCCTGCGCTTCCTCGACGGGCCCACGAGCCTCCTGGAGGACCTGGCCGTCGGCCGCCACGCCCCGGTGGGACCCATGCTGCGCACCGCTCTGGAGCTGCCCCGCCTGCAGCGCCGTCCCTTTGCCTGACCCCTCCGTTCCCCGCCCCCCCGCTCCTGGAGACCCGTATGACCCTGTTGCGCGACGAGGACCTCGCCGCCGCGTTCGACCATGCGTCCCGCAGTTACGACGCGCTGGTGGCCGCGAATCCCGGCTATCACGCGCACCTTCGGCGTTCCGTGCGCCGCCTGGGGCTGCCCCGACACGGGGAGGGGCTGCGGGTACTGGACCTCGGCTGCGGCACCGGAGCCTCGACGGCCGCGCTCCGGTCCGTCCTCCCGGCTGCCGACATCACGGCTGTGGACGCCTCGGCGGGCATGCTGGCGCGAGCCGCCGCCAAGCCGTGGGCGGGCGGCGTGCGCTTCGTACACGCCCCGGCCGAGCACCTGGCGGGCGCGCACGTCGACGGCCCGTTCGACGCCGTGTTCGCCGCCTACCTCTTCCGCAACCTCACCGATCCCGACGCCGTCCTCGGTTCCGTCCGCGCGGTCCTGCGGCCCGGTGGCCGGCTCGCCGTGCACGAGTACAGCCTCAGCGGCCGCCGCACCGACCGCGCCGTGTGGACGCTCGTGTGCCGCGGCATCGTGCAGCCCGCCGCGACCCTGCTGGGCGACGGACCCCTGTACCGCCATCTGTGGCGCAGCGTCGTCCACTTCGATCCGGCCGACCGGTTCGCCGCACGCCTCCGGGGAGCCGGCTTCGACAAGGTCCGAGCCCTGCCCCTGCCGGGCTGGCAGACGGGCATCGCCCACACCTTCGTGGCCGCCCGGCCGGAAGACCCCCGATGACCGGCCCCGTGCGCCGGCAACCCGCCGCACGCCGCGGCAGGGACCGACGGGCACGCGTCCTGCCCGCCCACCCGGGAGCCCGCCGCGCAGAGGGCGGCCCCACGGCAGCGGTGATCGGCGGAGGGATCGCCGGCCTCGCCGCATCCACCGCGCTGGCCGAACGGGGCGTGCGGGTGACGCTGTACGAACGCGAGCCCTACCTCGGCGGCCGTGCGGGCGGCTGGCCGACCCGCTTGCGCGACGGCAGCACCGTCACGATGAGCCGCGGCTTCCACGCCTTCTTCCGGCAGTACTACAACCTGCGGGGCCTGCTGCGCCGCACGGACCCCGCCCTGGCCCGGCTGCACGGACTGCCCGACTATCCGCTGCTGCACGCGGACGGGCTGCGCGACAGCTTCCGGCACGTGCCGCGCACCCCGCCGTGGAGTGCGCTCGGCTTCGTCGCGCTCAGCCCGTCCTTCCGGCTGCGGGATCTGCGCGCCCTGAACCCGGCCAAGGCCCTGCCCCTCCTCGATGTCCGGGTGCCGGATGTGTACCGCCGGCTCGACGACATCAGTGCCCACGACTTCCTGGAGGCCATCCGCTTCCCGGAACGGGCCCGCCACCTGGCCTTCGAAGTCTTCTCCCGGAGCTTCTTCGCCGATCCGCGCCGGCTGTCGGCGGCCGAGATGGCGCTGATGTTCCACATCTACTTCCTGGGCTCTGCCGAGGGCCTGCTGTTCGATGTGCCGCGCTCGCCCTACCCGGCCGCGCTGTGGGGTCCGCTGGCCGGATACCTGGAGCGGCATGGCGCCGAGGTGCGGACCGGGAGCACGGTCGAGCACGTCGCGCCCGCCCACGGCGGAGGCTTCGAAGTGGCCGGAGAGCGCGAAGAGCGCAGACACGACGCCGTGGTCCTCGCCCTGGACTCCGCCGGCCTGCGGTCCCTGGTCGCCCGTTCGCAGGAACTGGGCGACCCTGCCTGGCGGGAGCGCGTGGCGCGGCTGCGCAGTGCCCCGCCCTTCCTGGTCACCCGGCTCTGGCTCGACCGGCCCGTCGCCTCCGACCGGCCCGGGTTCCTCGGAACCAGCGGCTTCGGCGGCCTCGACAACATCAGCGTGCTGGACCGGTGGGAGGACGAAGCCGCCCGCTGGGCGGCACGCGCCGGGGGATCCGTCGTGGAACTCCACGCCTACGCCGTCGACCCGGGCGCGCAGCGGACCGCCGAGGAGCGGCAACTCGTCGCACAGCTGCACCGCGTGTACCCCGAGACCCGCGCCGCGACGGTGGTCGACGTCCGTCACGAATGGCGCGAGGACTGCCCGCTGTTCCCGGTGGGCGGCTACGCCGACCGCCCCACCGTCCGCACCTCCGATCCCGGTCTGGTGGTCGCGGGCGACGCCGTGCGCACCGGCCTTCCTGTCGCCCTGATGGAACGGGCGGCCACGACCGGCTTCCAGGCCGCGAACGCACTGCTCGAACGCTGGGGCCTCTGCGGGCAGACCCTGTGGACGGTGCCGGAGCGCGGCCGTCCCGCCGTACTGCGGAAGGCGGCGGCCTGGGCGAGTCGCTGAGCCCTCCGCCCGGCGGCCCGCCCGGCAGTCCGGACGGGCCGCCGGGCCGCCGCTTCGGTTCACGCAGTGATCACGCCCCTGACGAAGAGGGCGACCCGCCGCCGCGGACCCGGTCCCGCTCCTCGTAGTGCGCCAGAGCGAGACCCAGGCCGAAGAACGTGGGGGCCCATTCCCCGACGAAGATTCCCCACCGGTCGGCGCGTTCGAGGCTCTCGTTCCTGCTGGAGGTGAGCCAGGACGCGAGGGACAGGCCGATCGACGCGGTGGCGGCCAGGTAGGCGTGCTCGCTGGTGACCCCGGCCTCGTGCAGCTTCTTGACGATCATGATCACTCCTCTGAGAGGGAGACGCATCCCCCCGCGCTCACGAAGCCGCACGGGGAATGTCATGCAATGACCTCTTCGCTCCCGGTTCCGGGTTCGGATGCGCTCGCGGGTTCGGTCCGCGCGGACCGCGGCGACCGTTCTCCTTCGGCAAACGGTTCGCCGGCCGGACGGTTGGCGGAGAGCATGATCCTCACGGCGTCCCTCAGCCCGTGCGGCCGCAGCAGTTGCGGGTCCGGACGCGGCCCCCACCCCGGACCGCACAACAGAACACGGCTGCGCGTCCGGGCGCCGTGCATCCCCCAGCGCAGTGCCGCGAGGTGACGCGCCATCGGAAGGTCGGCGGTCTTCCGGGACTGCGACCACAGGCCGACGGCCGCCGGAGCGACTCGGCGCACGGAGGCCTCCAGGGCTTCGGCCGGTACCGATCCGCCCAGCATCAGGACGCGTTGGCCGCGATCCCGCAGAGCGGCGGTGAGCGCCTCCAGGGGAAGGGTGTGCTGCTCGCCCGGCAGGCATGCCAGCAGCACCGGGCGGGAGTCCGCCGGTCTGCTGCGGGTCATCGAGCCCGCGTAGGCGTATCTGAGGGCCGCCGAGATGTGCCAGGACAGCATGTGTTCCACCTCCACGTACCGGTCCTCGGACGACTCCCATTTGCGCCCCACGTATCGCAGGGTCGGCATCAGCACCTCGTCCCACGCGGCGATCAGGCCGTACGTTTCGATGGAGGTCATGATCTGCTTGTGCACGGCCTCGGCGTCCATGCGCACCGCTGCCCGGGCGAGCCCCCGGCCGCGCCGCCGCGGGTCCCCTGGCGGCGGGGTCCCTCCGGGAGGATCGTCCGGACCGGTCGACGGCTCGACCGGTGCCCGATGGAGGGGTGTCGTGAGCGGGGCCGGTCCGGACGCGCGGACCTCGGCGGCGTTGGCCTTCGCGGCGCGGGCCGCCTCGGCCGGGGGCACGCCTTCCGCCGTCAGACGGCACATCTCCTGGACCATCGCGACGTCCGGGGCCGTCCACCGCCGGTGACGTCCCTCGATCCTCGTCGCAGGTCCCAGTCCGTAGCGACGGTCCCAGGAACGCAACGTGGTGGGGGAGATGCCGAGCTCCCGCGCGAGCCCCCCGGTCGTCACACCGGCCCCGGCGCCGGGGCCCCCGTTCCCGTCCATCTCCGCCTCCACTGGTGCTGGGCACATGCCACACCGATGTGTTCTGCGTACGGGCGGGGCACGGATGCGTCCCCGTACCGCCAGGGGCCTTGCCATGGCAGCGCCACCAGCGGTCCCAGGGGCATTTCGGGCGAATCGGTGCAGGAACATTGCGACTTTTCCGCTCCGGTGGCGCTGGTCATGCTGGGTTCCTCGGGACGAGACGACGCGATCCTCCTGGAGCACCCATGCGCCTGACAGACGAATTGCCCGTGGACCACCCCCTCAGCCGTGTCTACCGGTTCGGCGCCGGCCTGTGCGGGCTCATCCTCCTGGTCTTCGGCACCCTCGGCTTCGCCGGCGGCCTCGACGCGTTCAGTACGGACGGACAGCGCATCGCCGGCCTGTCCACCAACGGACTGCTGAGCACGATCTCGGTGGTCTTCGGACTCCTCCTCATGGCCGGCGCGGCAATCGGGGGAAACCTCGCCTCGACGCTCAACACCGTCGTCGGAGTGATCTTCGTGGCCAGTGGCTTCGTCCACTTGTTCCTCATCGGCCGGCCCGGCAACATCCTGGACTTCGGTCTGTCCAACGTCATGTTCAGTTTCCTGATGGGCCTCCTGGTCATGACGTTCGGGATGTACGGCCGTGTCAGCGGCGGACTGCCTCACGACAACCCCTACTGGCGTCGGCGCCACCCCGAGCAGGCCGCGCGCGAGCCGGCTGCCGCCTACCCCCGGGCCGGTGCCGGGGGCCGGCCGCCGGCTGAGTTGCCGGAGAGCTGAGGCCGCCATGGCCGGCGAGGCGGCACGGGTGCTGGTGGTGGGGGCGACGGGCGAACTGGGCCGGCTCGCCGTGCATGAGTTCCTCGGTCGCGGCGTCCGCCTGGCCCTCGCCGGGCGGGACCGCGGGGGCCTCGCCGACCTGGCCTCCACCACAGGCTGCCCGGCCCGCGTGCTCGACGCCTACGATCTTGACACCTGCACCGCTTCGGGGCCGTGGGCGCTCGCCGCGCTCGGCGGTCTCGACGGCGTCCTCGTCACCACCGGGGTCGCGGGCTTCGGGCCCGCCGCCACCGTGCCGAACGCCGCCGCCGAACACCTCATGACCGTCAACGCCCTGTGCCCCATGGCCGTACTCAGAGGCGCTGTACCCGTCGTCCGCGACGGAGGCTTCCTCGCAGCCGTGACCGGGGCGATCGTCAACGCCCCGCTGACCGGGACCGCGGACTACGCCGCGTCGAAAGCCGCGTTGGCCTGCTGGCTGGGCGTCCTGGCGCGAGAGGTCCGCAGGCGGCGCGTGGCCGTGGTGGATGCCCGGCTCCCTCATCTGGACACCGGTTTCGCTTCCCGAGCCGTGGTCGGCCGCCCGCCGCCCCTGCAACGGGGAGCGGATCCCGCCACGCATGTACGAGGCCTTCTCGGCGACCTGCTCGGGCACCTCGACAGCCCTGCCCCGGGCCGGACAGCACCCGCGCGCCGGCCCGGGCCCTCCACGCCCTCGGCCTGTTGACGTGACTGACGGCACGTCCACCGGCCCGGTCGAGTCGCCCGTCCTGGGACGCGCACCCGACGGCGCTTCCCGCCCCGGCTAACCTGGGTGCAGGCAAGGGCAGTTCGGCAACCGAGCGCCGCGCGGCGCATCGGACCCAGGAGGACGGATGTTGGCTGAGTCACTGACGGCACTCGCCGGCGCGGGCGCCACCGCACTGATCGGAGCCATGGCCACCGACGTCTGGCAGGGCGCCCGCGGCGGGGTCGTGCGGCTCTTCGGGCGCGGCGGAGAAGCCCGCGGGGAGCTCATCGGGGCGCAGCTCGACGAGGACGCCCAGCTCGTCGGGCGCGCCGGGCAGGCCGGAGCGGACGAGATCCGGGCGGAACTGCTCCCCGTATGGCGCCGGCGACTCCTCCTGCTCCTGGAGGAACACCCCGAGAGCGAGGGCGAATTGCGCGAACTGGTCGCCCGCGTGCACAGCGGCCTGCCGGCCGAGCGGCAGGTGTGGACCCAGTGGAACACCGCACGGGACCACGGCACCCTCTTCGCCGTGCAGGGCGGCAACCTCCACTACCACCAGGCGGCCGAAGGGCAGGTGCCACCGCCCGCCGAGGACGGCGCGGAGGGGTCCGGCTGACCGTGGACCTCCCCGACGAGGTCCATCAGGAAGTCCGCGCCGTCGCCGGCTTCGCCTACGGCGCGGTCGGTGCCGACATCCACGTCTTCGGCGACGGTACCCCCGTCTACCTGCTCTACGCGCGCGCCCCGCACGGCGCCGCCGACACCCTGCGCCGGGACTCCGCCTGGCTGCGCGCACAGCCCAGCCGCATGCTCGACGCCCGCAGCGAGATCGTGGACTTCACCGGCCGCGAAGCGGAGCTGGCCCGGCTGCGGGAGTGGCGCGATCAGCCCGCCCGGTCGGCCGTGCGCTGGCTGCACGGACCCGGCGGCGCGGGCAAGTCCCGCCTCGCCGCCCGCTTCGCCGCCGAATGCGCCGACGCCGGCTGGCTCGTCGTGGACGCCGTGCACGGCACCGACACCCACCCGCCCGCCGAGGGCAGCCAGGACCTGCGCACCGGCCACCGCACCGGGGTGCTGCTGCTCGTCGACTACGCCGACCGCTGGCCGGACGCCCACCTCAGGTGGCTGTTCCACAACGGGCTGCTCCTCGGTGAACTCCCCGCCCGGGTCCTCCTCATCGCCCGCTCGGTACGGCCCTGGCCCGCCCTGCGCGCGCAGCTGACCCGGCAGCGGCGCGCCACCGACCTCTCCGACCAGCCGCTGGACCCGCTCTCCGCCCGGCAGGGCGAACGCAGCCGGATGTTCGAGGCCGCCCGCCGCAGCTTCGCGGCCCACTACCCGGACCCCGCCGCCCTCGACGGACTGCGCCCGCCTTACGAGGACCTCGCCCGCCCCGACTTCGGCCTGACCCTCGCCGTCCACATGGCCGCCCTCGTCGCCGTCGACGCCCGGGCCGGCGGCCGGGAACCGCCCGCCGGCCTCGCCGGGATGACCGCGTACCTCCTCGACCGTGAACACGACAACTGGCGCCGGCCGGTCGAGCACGACACGGGCGGTCCCGGCGGCGGGGGCACCGAGGACGGCGACCGCCGGGCCCTCGACCTCGCGCGGACCGTATTCACCGCCGTCCTCACCGGGCCGATGCGCCGCGATACCGCCCGCCCCCTCCTGGACCGGCTCCTGCTGAGCACCCCGGCCGACCGGGCCCTGACCGCCCACGCCGTCCACTACCCGCCCACCGACCCGGCGGCCGCCCACGTACTGGAGCCGCTCCTCCCGGACCGGCTCGCCGAGGACTACCTCGCCCTCACCCTCCCCGGCAGCCCCGTCACCGCCTACCCGACCGACCTGTGGTCCGTCACCGCGACCACCCGCGTCCTGCAGCGCGACGCAGGCGCCGCCCCCGCCTGGACACCCCGCGCCCTCACCTTCCTCATCGCCGCGGCCGAACGCTGGCCGCACATCGGCCCCTCCGTCCTCTTCCCGCTGCTGCGCCGCGACCCCGGGCTCGCCGTCCGCGGCGGGGGCTCCGTACTGACCTCGATCGCCATGCTCGACTCCGTGGACCCCGATGTCCTGGAGGCGATCGAGCCCCTGCTGCCGCCGGGCGACGTACGGGTGGAGAGCGGGGCCGGGGAACTCGCCGTACGGCTCACCACCCACCGCCTCGAACGCGCCGCGGACGGCATGGAACGCGCCCGGCTCCCCTCGGAGCTGGCCGGCGCCCACCTCAGGGCGGGCCGCCGCGGCGAGGCGTGCGAGCACATGGAAGAGGCCGTACGCCTCACCCGGGAGGCCGCCGAGCAGGACCCGGCGCACCGGTCCGAGTACGCCGACGCCCTCCTCAACCTCGGCGGCCTCTTCCTGGAGGAGATCCCCGCCGAGCGACGCGTCGGCCTCCTCCGGGAGGCGATCGGGCTGATGCCGGGGGACGGAGCGGACCCGGCCGTCCTGGGCGCCCTGGCCCAGGCGCACACCCGGCTGGCCTTCGCGCTCTGGACGACAGGGGCCGAAGAACAGGCCCACGCGTCCGTGGCGGAGGCGGAACGGCTCTTCTCCCGGGTACTGGACCGCGACCCCTTTCTCTGGTGGTCCATGTCCCCGGACGTGGACCGCCTGGGGATGGTGAACGGCTACCTGCTGGCGATGTCCGGACGCGACGAGGAAGCGGCCGAGAGCGCCGGGGCGGTGGTGGCGTCCGCGCGCCAGATGGCGGACCTCGATCCCGCGCGCTTCGGGGACGACCTGGCCGGCAGCCTCAGCATCCAGAGCCAGCACCTGTGGAACGCCGGGCGGCACGCCGAGTCCGTCGGCGCGCTGCTGGAGGCGATCCACCTCTACCGCCAGCTCGCCGAGGCCGCTGCCCACTACCGGGACGTCCTCGTGACCCGGCTCGACGAGGCGGCGGAGAAACTCATCGCGCTGGAGCGGCACACCGAGGCCGTCGCGATCGTCGAGGAGAGCCTCGCCCTGCGCCGGGAGCGCCTCGCCCTCGACCCGGACGACGCCACAGGCGCCGAAGCCGAACGCGGCGCCATCGGCCGTGCGCTGCTCTACCTGCGGGAGCGGCGCGGCGCCGACCGGCTGCCCTGGGGCACGCCGGCCGAGATCGACGCGGCAGCCGAGCAACTGGTACGGACCGCCGACCGGGAGGGGCTGTGGGACCTCATGCGCAGGGTCCCCGTCACCGACGCGATCCGGATCGCCCACCTCCACGCGCCCGAGCACTGGGCCCCGCCCGAGGACGGTCCCGGCGGACGCCTGGCCGCCCGGCTGACCTCGCGCCGCCACCGGCCGAAGGCCGCCGAACGCACCGCCCGGGCCGCCGCCGCGCGGGCGGCGTGGCGCCTGCCCCACCGGGACAGCCCGCCGGCACCGGACCGCGTCTCCTTCGCCCCCGGGGAAACCGCCATGACCTGGGAGACGTACCGGCCGCCGGGCAAGCGACGCCCCCGCGGCGAGCACGCGACCCGCATCGACGTGTACGACCTCGCCTCCCGTTCGCGGATCTGGTCGGCCGACCACCTCCGGGTGGGCACCGACACGGTCACCTGCCTGGGGCCCGACGCGGTCCTCGCGCTGCGCACGGAGCTGTGGCTGTCTCCCGAACTCGTCCTGTACCGGCCGGGCGGGCTGGAGTACCTGGCGGGCGGCCCGGACCTCGTGGGCGCCCGGACCTTCGCCACCGCCCGCGGGTTCGTCGCCCTGCTGGGGAGCGAACCCGTGGCCCTGGTCGGAGCCGTGGGCCGGCAGCTGGAACGGATCGACCTGCGCGACCTGGGTCTGGAGCGCTGCACCGTCCATGCCGTCGACCCGTCCGGGCAGCGGCTCCTGCTGGCCGGCGGCGGCCGCCTGATCCTCACCGACGCCGGTCTGGAGCCGCTGTCCGCCGAGGGCTGGCGCAGCCTTCCCGACCAGCACGGCACGGTGGAGGCAGCGGCCTTCCTCTCACCCGACGAGTTCGTCACCGCGGCCTCCACCGGCGGGATCTACCTGTTCCAGCAGGAGTCGGAGGAGACCATGGTGACCGCCTGGAACGCTCCCGGACCCCGCCTGGAGCACCTGTTCGCGATCCCGGGCTGGCGTGTCGTCGGCGGGCACGCCCAGGGCGGGGGGACGGCGTACTTCCACGACGTGGTGGCCCTCGACCCCGTGCCGGAGCCGCGTCCGCTCGCCGGGCCGCGCCGCGGCGCCCCGCCGCTCCTGACCGCTGCGCCCGGAGGCCGTCACGTCGTCCACGGCTCCACCGTGCACGACCTGGGCGACCCGCTCTCCTTCGCCGGGCGTCCGCTCGCCTCGCTCACCGCGGCCGACCGGGCGGCCCTGAGCGCGTGGCTCGACGGCGGGCGGGCACCGACCGCCGCGATCGCGGAACTGCTGGAGCTCGTACGGGACCTCGCGTCCCCCTGGTGACCGCCATCGACCGAGGAGAATGACCGCGATGTTCCGCAGGAAGCGAGCCGAGGACACCCCGGCGAACCACGGAAATCCGCCGAGCCCGCCGCCGGAGCCCGACGCCCCGCCGGAGCCCCACACCTCGCCGGAGCCCGACACACCGCCGGATCCGCTCGACCTGCGGCTGACCGATCCCGGCGACGCACCGATGAGCCTCGGCGCGGACACCACCATGGGGATGCGCGACCGACTGCGGGAGGCTGAGCGTCGGCTGGGCCCTGCCCACGAGGAGGTCCTGCGGCTGCGCCACAACTACGCCATCATCCTGTGTGCTTGGTCGGCCGCGGCACCGCCCGGGGACACCTACATGCAGGACCGGGCGATTCCGCTGCTGCTGGAGAACCTGGGCCACCAGTCGGCGAGCCTGGGCCCCTACGCCCGGGACACCCTCACCACCCTGGAGGCGGTCGGATCCGCGCACCTTTCGGCGGGGCGTCCCGCCGAGGCCGTCCCCTACCTGGAACGGGCTCTGGAGGGCAGCGAGCTCAGCCCCGACCGCGACGAGGAGCGGACCCTCACCTGGCGCGAGAAGCTGTCGGACGCCTACGCCGCAGCCGGCAGTGCCGACCGGGCGATCACGCAGCTGGAGGAGACGGTGGCCGGCAGCAGGCGCCTGCTGCCGCCGGGCGGGGAGACGCTGGAAGCCCGCAAGCGGAAGCTGTTCAAGGCCTACCACAAGGCGGGCAGGCTGCCCGAGGCCACCGCGCTGTGCCGGGAGATCATCGCGGACAAGGAGCGGTTCTACGGCCCCGACCACCTCAGCACCTACATCTGGGTGGACAACCTGGCGCACCTGCTCCACGACGCCGGGGAGCTCGATGCGGCCGTCGCCTGCTACGAACGGGTCGTCCAGGGCTTCGAACACATCCACGGAGCCCACAGTGAGAAGATCGCCTACCCGTACCACAACCTGGCGATCGCCCACCTGGAGGCCGGCCGCCCGGAGCGGGCCCTGCCGTACCTGAAGGCGGCCCTCGCGGCGCGCGAGCACAGCCTGGGCCCGGACGACGTGCGCACCCTGGACGCGCTGGTCTCGCTGATGTCCGGCTACGACCAGGCCGGGCGCCGCGACGAGGCCATCGCGGCGACCGAACGGCTCATCGCCGCTCTGGAGCGCGTCGGCGGCCCCACCCACCCCAAGCTCCCGGAGGTGCGCACCTACCTCGACCAGCTGCGGCGGGCCGTTCCCTAGGAGCACGTCCGGCTCCGTACGCCATTAATCTGCGTCGGGTCTTGTCAACTTTTTTGCTCCGCGCTATATAGGTGGTGTTGCCATGTGCATCTGTGTCGAGAGGGAGAGGAGTGACCCAAGATGCTCATGCGGACCGATCCTTTCCGTGAACTGGACCGGCTGACCCAGCAGGTTCTGGGGACCACGGCCCGGCCGATGGCCATGCCCATGGACGCCTTCCGCGAGGGTGATGCCTTCGTCGTCGAGCTGGACCTGCCCGGTGTCGACCCCGAGTCCATCGACCTGGACGTCGAGCGGGACGTCGTGAACGTCCGGGCGGAGCGGCGGACCACCGCCTCCGGGGACAACGGCGAGGTACTGATCGCGGAGCGCCCCTCCGGCAGCTTCAGCCGCCAGCTGTTCCTCGGCGAGACTCTGGACGCGGACCGTATCGAGGCCTCGTACGAGGCCGGTGTGCTGCGGCTGAGCATTCCGGTCGCAGAGGAGGCGAAGCCCCGGAAGATCGAGATCAGGGCCGCGGAGGGCGCACGCAAGGAGATCAACGCCTGACGGACGCCCGGCAGGCGGGAACCGGAGGGCGGGCCGGCCCTGCACCGGCCCGCTCACCCTCCTCGCGTCGGCAGTTGCCGAAGCCGGCCGGGAAGAATGCGAGGTTGCGGTCATGGCCGAAACACCGCCGCCGGCGACCGAGCTCCGGCAGCGCACCGACGGACACCTGGAGGTCGCGCCGGACCGGTACGGCAGCGGCCCTGCTCGGGCCGCCCGGTGAAGTCGGCAGTCGGAACAACGGTTAGGCGTCTGAGAGGAGCGGACGATGACACGCGCAGTCGGGATCGACCTGGGCACGACCAACTCCGTCGTCGCAGTCCTGGAGGGCGGCGAGCCCACGGTCATCACCAACACCGAGGGAAACAGGACCACCCCTTCCGTGGTGGCCTTCGGCAAGGGCGGAGAGGTCCTGGTCGGAGAGATCGCCAAGCGGCAGGCCGTGACCAACGTCGGCAGCACCGCGCGGTCCGTCAAGCGCCACATGGGCGAGGCGGACTGGCGCTTCCCGGAGGGGGCCGACATCGACGGCAAGCGGTACACGGCCCAGGAGATCTCGGCACGCGTCCTGCAGAAGCTGAAGCGCGACGCGGAGGCGTATCTCGGCGAGGACGTCACGGACGCCGTGATCACCGTTCCGGCGTACTTCAACGACTCCCAGCGCACCGCGACCAAGGAGGCCGGCGAGATCGCGGGCCTGAAGGTGCTGCGGATCATCAACGAGCCGACGTCCGCGGCGCTGGCGTACGGACTCGACAAGGAGAACGACCAGACGATCCTCGTCTTCGACCTGGGCGGCGGCACCTTCGACGTGTCGCTCCTGGAGATCGGCGAGGGGCTGGTGGAGGTGAAGTCCACCAACGGCGACACCCATCTCGGCGGCGACGACTGGGACCAGAAGATCGTCGACCACCTGGTGAAGCAGTTCCAGAACGCCTACGGCGTCGACCTGTCCAAGGACAAGATGGCGCTCCAGCGTCTGCGCGAGGCCGCCGAGAAGGCGAAGATCGAGCTGTCGGCCGCCACCGAGACCAACATCAACCTGCCGTACGTCTCCGCATCCGCCGAGGGCCCGCTGCACCTGGACGAGAAGCTCACGCGCTCGCACTTCGAGCAGCTGACCGCGGACCTGCTAGAGCGCTGCAAGGCCCCGTTCCACAACGCGGTCAAGGACGCGAAGATCAAGGTCTCGGACATCGACCACGTCATCCTGGTCGGCGGGTCCACCCGCATGCCGGCCGTGACAGAGCTGGTCCGGGAGCTGACCGGCAAGGATCCTCACAAGGGCGTCAACCCGGACGAGGTCGTCGCCATCGGCGCCACCCTCCAGGCCGGTGTCCTCAAGGGTGAGGTCAAGGACGTCCTGCTCCTCGACGTGACCCCGCTGTCCCTCGGCATCGAGACCAAGGGCGGCATCATGACCAAGCTCATCGAGCGCAACACCACGATCCCGACGAAGCGGTCCGAGATCTTCACGACGGCCCAGGACAACCAGCCGTCCGTGCAGATCCAGGTCTACCAGGGCGAGCGCGAGATCGCGGCGTACAACAAGAAGCTCGGCATGTTCGAGCTGACCGGCCTGCCGCCGGCCCCGCGTGGCGTCCCGCAGATCGAGGTCTCCTTCGACATCGACGCCAACGGCATCATGCACGTGACGGCCAAGGACCTGGGCACGGGCAAGGAGCAGAAGATGACCGTCACCGGCGGCTCCTCCCTGCCTCGCCAGGACATCGACCGCATGGTCCGCGAGGCCGAGCAACACGCCGAGGAAGACCGCCGCCGCAAGGAGGAGGCCGAAACCCGCAACAGCGGCGAACAGCTCGTCTACCAGACCGAGAAGCTGCTCCGCGAGAACGAGGCCAAGATCCCGGCCGACGTCAGGACGGAGACCGAATCCGCCCTCGCCGACCTCAAGGAGCAGCTCAAGGGCCAGGACACCGCAGCCATCCGCACGGCGACGGAGCGCGCCGCCAATGTCGCGCAGAAGATCGGTACCGCCCTCTACGACACCCAGAACGCCGCAGCGGGCTCTGGCGGATCGCCTTCCGGCGCGGGGTCGTCCGGCACAGGGTCGTCCGGCACGGACGAGGAAGTCGTCGACGCGGAGATCGTCGACGACGAGAGCCCGAAGGGAGACGCCCGATGAGCCCACCGACGGCAGGCAACGGACCGCGAAAGCAGCCGCCCCCCATCGTGATCAGGGACAGACGACGCATCGACCCCGTCACCCTCGAGCTCAGGACAGGCGACCGGCCTCCCCAGCACACCGAGGGCGGGAACGGTACGCGCGCACCGCGCGGCGGCGCCGCCCCTCCCGCCGGGACCGCCGACGTGCGCGGCGAGCTCGCCGAACGTACCGCCGATCTGCAGCGCCTCAAGGCTGAGTACGACAACTACCGCAAGCGGGTGCAGCGTGACCGTCTCGCGGTACGGGAGATAGCCGTCGCCAACGTCCTGGGAGGGCTGCTGCCCGTCCTGGACGCCATCGACCAGGCCCGCGAGCACGGCGACCCCGACCCCGGTCTGCTGGCGGTCGCCGATGTACTGGAGACGCAGCTCGCCACGCTGGGCCTTCAGGAAGTCGGGAGCGCGGGAGAACCCTTCGACCCCACGTGCCACGAAGCGGTCTCCTCCCAGCGGTCCGACGAGGTCGACCGGCCGACCTGCACCGCCGTGCACCGGCCCGGCTACCGCGTCGGACGCCACCTCCTGCGCCCGGCGCAGGTCACGGTGAGCGAACCACCCGACCAGGCCGGATCACCTTGACACCGTTCCCTTCGTGGTTCTAAGACGGGTGGAAGAGGAATGGCTCGGCTCCGGTTGTTTCGGAGGTGAGGGAAATGGGCGGTTCGCGGCCGACGCGCGACCACTACACCGTCCTCGGACTGCGGGACGAGGCGTCGCCGGAGCAGATCACCAGCGCCTACCGCGCGCTGATCCGTACCCTGCACCCCGACGCCCGCCCGAGCGGTCCGCAGGCCGCCGCGGAACTCGCCGAAGTCATCGAGGCGTACCGGACCCTGCACGATCCGCTGCGCCGATCCGACTACGACGCCGAACGCGATCGGAAGCGGCCCGGCGGCCACGCGGTACGGATCCCCGTACGAGTGAGGACCGCGGCGTGCGCTGGGGCATGCGAGTCTCCACGACCCGCCGTGCGTCCCCGTGCGACGGCATACGCAGCCGCCACACCGCCGTACGAGGACCCGTTCGACCTCCTCGTCACCTGGCTGCTGACCCGCATACGGGCCCGGTGACAGCTGCCGAGGACCTTCGGCCCGGCCCCCCGCCTCCCGATGCCGCCGGAAACCGCCGTCCGGGGCCATGGTCGTCCGTGCGGACGGTGCGTGGCCCGTCATCTGAACCGGCAGCGGACGAAGAACGTTGTCCTTGTGAGGGAGTTTTCCCGGCGCGAGCCGAGCCGAGAGGGGATCCGTGTGGTGGGGCCGGTTGTCCAGCATGGTCGGAGCGGTGTCGGGTCACGTACGGGAGCGGTCGATCCGGGGATGTCCGACCCGGCGTGCCGGAACGCCGATCCGGCTCTGTTCTTCCCCGCGTACGGCACGCGGTTGCGGGATTCCCAGATCACGGCGGCGAAGGAACTGTGCGCGCGTTGCCCGGTCCGTGAGGAGTGCCTGGCGATGGCCGTCCGTTCCGACGAGAGCGACGGCATCTGGGGCGGAACCACTCCGGTGGAGCGGCGCCGTATGAGGTCGCTGCTGGCGCGCATGCAGTGCGGTGCGGAGCTTGCCCGGTCCGTCGTATGCGGTGAGAACCCTCAGGTTTCCCCGACCGAGCGACCCGGTGTGGTCCACGGTCTGCTGCGGATGGGCTGGGACGTCGAACAGGTGCTGGAGGCTTTGCAGTTGACACCTGGCCAGGTCCAGGAGGCGCGCGGGCTGGCCGCCCGGGCCGGGGCGCTGCTCGCCCTGATGGAGCGGCACTACCCCAAAGGGTGGTGCTGACACACCATCCGGCAGCACCACCCGACGCACACCGTCTGACAGGAGAGCCCGATGCTCGTCCAGCACCGAACCCCCGACCGCGTCGCGGCGAGGCCGACGGGCGCGCTCGCCCCGGCCCGCTCCTACCTCCTCGTCGACCCCGCGCGCCCACCCGGCCTCCCGGGCCTGTGCTCGCGGGCCGATGTCGTGGTCATAGACACCGGCACCTGCGCGGAGCGGGACGGTACGACCGCCGCGGTAAGTGCGACGCTCGCCCTGCTCGGGGCGAGCCGTTCGGACCCCGGACGTCCGCTCTGGGTGCGGCTGCCGCCGGCTGCCGGGCTTCCGGACGGCTGCCTGGACGAGCTGGCCGGCCTGGTCGGGGGCCTGGTGCTGCCCGGTATCCGCACCGCCGGGGACGTCGCCGCGTTCACCCGCACCCTCGACGACACTCACCCCACCCCGGTGATCGCCGTTTTCGACGAGGCGACGGGATGGGCCGAGGTCGAGCGGGTCGCGAGCCACCCGCTGGTGGCACGCCTCGCGGCGGCCCGTCCGCAGGCGCGCCGCAACCTGCCGCAGGCATCGCAGGCGCAGGGGCTGCCCTGGCCCGTGAACCGGATGCACCCCGAGCCCCTGGACAGCTGCGCACTCATGCATGACGCCGTCATCGCCCGGTGTGAGGGCTTCGGAGGCCAGTGCGTGTCGGTGCCCGCGCTGGTGACCGATGTGGACCGGCTGTACCGGGAACCCGGCGCCGAGTGACCGCGGGGCTGCGACGTAGGCGGCACACGGCCCCTGTTCCCGTCGGCTGCCGCTGGGGGCGGCCGTACGGGGGACGCCCGGCCGGGGGAGATCCCGCGCCGGGCGTCCGCCGTGTGCGCCGAGGGCCTCAGAAGGCGCCGCCCGAACTGCTCACGTCGGGCCTGTACGAGGAGGACGGACGGGGGGCCGTGCCGGGGGCGGCGAGGGGCAGGCCGGCGGAGCCGGTCCGTACGGCCGGTGCGGTGGACCCGGTCCCCGCACGGCCTGTGTACGAGGTCTCGGTCGGGTGCCGGGCCGCGGGGGCGTCCCCCGTCAGCCCGGCCGTCCGCGCGGCCGGGCGTTCGGCGCCCGGGACGGTGCGCTCGATGCGCAGTACGAGGTTGCGGCCATGCCGGTCGCCGGGCCGGTCCTGGTTCTGGCTGCGCACGACCTGGGACTCGACGGGACCCGTGCGCTCCCACTTGCCGCGCACGGCACGGACGTTGCGGCTCCAGGCCCCCTCGTGCAGGTGCTCCAGCTCCAGATCGAAGCTCGGCGCTTCGACCAGCTGCTCCGAGCCCACGGTGCCCGGGATCTCGATCCGTCGCCCGCTGCCCCGGCGCAGGGTTACCACGGCCCGCTGCGGGCAGTCGGCGTCCACCCCGGTCACGGTGATCCGGCAGGGGCCCTCGAACCAGGCCATGGTCAGTCCTCCTCGTGTCCGAGGCCCCCGGTGCGACGGCCCTCGCCCTTGGTGGAACGGCCGGGGACGCGCCCCGGGTTCGGCTCGGACAGGGTGGGGCGGTGCACCACTCCTCCGGGCCGCCGCGAGCGGGGTGCGGATCACCGGCCGGTCACCTGGCCGCGGGCTCCGCGAACCCGAGCCCCACGAGCGCCGCCAGCTCGTAGTAGGCGGCGCGGGTCTGCTTGCGCAGCCGTCCGAGTTCCACTTCGGCTCCCTGGGCCAGATGGGCGTCGAACGGAATCGCCACGACGCCCCGGCACCGCGAGGCGAAGTGGGCGATCACGTCCTCCTCGCGCACCAGCCGCCCGGAGTCCCGGACGCGTGAGATCACCGTCACGGACCTCTCCACCAGCCCGCGCAGACCGTGCGCCTCCAGCCAGTCCATCGTCATGCTCGCGCTCGTGGCGCCGTCCACGCTCGCCGTGGCCACGATCACGAGCTGGTCCGCCAGTTCGAGCACACCGCGCATCGCGCTGTACAGCAGCCCGGTGCCCGAGTCGGTGAGGACGATGGGGAACTGGCCGCTGAGCACGTCCATCACCCGCCGGTAGTCCTCGTCGCCGAAGGTCCGGGACACCGCCGGGTCGGAGTCGTTCGCCAGGACCTCCAGCCCGCTCTTGCCCTGCGAGGTGAACCGGCGTATGTCCATGTACGTACGGATCTCGGGCAGCGCCGTCACGAAGGTGCGGATCGTGGCCCGCGTCTGGCGCGGCACCCGCCGGCCCAGCGTCCCCGAGTCGGGGTTGGCGTCGAGGGCGAGCACCCGGTCCGAACGCTCCGCCGCCAGGATGGAACCGAGCACCGTCGTGGTCGTCGTCTTGCTGACACCGCCCTTCAAGCTGATCACCGCGATCCGGTGGCAGCGGTTCAGGGGGGTGCGGATCGCCTCCAGCCGCGCCTGGTCCGAGCGGCCGCCACCTCGCCGTGCGCCCAGCCCGTCCAAGGTCCAGCGCGGGCCGCGCGGGCGGCGCAGGAGACGCTCCGAGGAGAGTTCGAGGTCGGCGGCCCGGCCCAGTTCGATCACCGGTGCGGTGGACGCGGGCTCCCGGTCGGGCGGGGCTGCGGGCACCGACGGGGGCGGGACTTCGGGCGCGGGCGCCGGTCGGGCCGGGACTTCGGGCGAGGGAGCCGACAGGGACGCCGCTCCGGGCGCCGGTGCCGATGAGTGAGGGGCGTCGGGCGGCGGCGGTCCGGCCAGAAGGGTGTGCGCCGCCCCGGTCGGCGCCGTTGCCGGGGCTTCCACCTCGGCCGGCGGGCCGTAGTCGGGAGCCTGCTCCCAACTCCACCGCCCCTCCGGGTCGTTCATCCTGCCCACCACGACCGTCATGGCCGTCCTCCTTCGTCAGGGCGCGCGTCCGGCGCCCGCCCGCGCATCCCGGCATCCGTGTCAACGCGCTCCGGGATCCCGCGGGTTCACCGGTCGGCCGTCGGGGTGCTCTCGGGGAGACGCTCGCGGCCGGCGTCGCCACCTGCCTGGTGAGGCGGCCGGGGCGTGCCGCCGCCGGAGACGGGGGAGCATCCGGCGGCGGCGGTCCGGCGGCGGGGAGCGGAGGGGTTTGCCCTCGCCGCCGGGCGGGCGAGGGCGCCGGTGGTCCAGCCGTGTCCGAACGGCGGCCGAGGCCCTCGACCAGCTGAACGGATCAGCGGGCCACCCGGGTTCATCCGATGCCGGAGGCGACGTGCTCAGACCGGTGTCCGCCCCGGCACCGCGAATTGGGTCCGCAGCATGCCGTACGTCTGCGCCGGCGCTCCGAGTGCGTCGAGTCCGAGCAGGGCCGCTCCCATTACGGGCGGCGCCGTGATCACGGACGGCCGGAGGCCAGGAGCCTGGGCGGAGAGCAGCTCCCGGATCCGGTCGTTCAGCAGGGGGTGCCGGGCCGCGAGGATCCCGCCCCCCAGGAACAGCGGCAGTGGTGACTGCTGCGGCCCGAGCCTCCTGAGCGTGGCCGTCGCCAGCAGCACGATCTCCTCGGCCTGGCGCAGGACGAGGGAACGGGCGATCGCATCGCCCGCCTCCGCGGCCCGGAACAGCACCGGCACCATCTCGTACCGGCGGGTGTCCGGAATCCTGCGCAGGTGCAGTGCGGAGATCAGCGCCATCATGCTCGGCAGACCGAAGTGCCCGGGCAGTTCACGTGCCAGGACCGTGGCCTCGCCCCGGCCGTCCTCGGCGCGTGCCGCGTGCCACAGCGCCTCCTCGGCCAGTTGCCCGCCTCCGCCCCAGTCCCCGGAGTACGTGCCGACCGCGGGGAACCAGACGGTACGGCCGTCACCGGCGAGCCCGACGCAGTTGATGCCGGCGCCGCACACCACGGCGAGACCGGCGCCGCCGGTGTCCGGCAAGCCGGCCCGCAGCACCGCGAACGTGTCGTTGTAGACCCTCGCGGTCGCTCCCCAGCCGCGCTCCCGCAGCGCCAGCGTGAGCTCCAGCTCCTGTCGCGGCAGGTCGACGTTGGACAGGCAGGCCGACACGTGCCCCACCGGCAGCGGGGGCTCGCCGCCGCCCCGGCGCGTCACGTCCAGCACCAGCCCGGCCAGGGCGTCCAGCGCCGCCGGGACACCCGTCGCGTGCGCGTTGAATCCGCCGCCCCGGCTCGTGGCCAGCAGGCGGCCCGACGTATCGATCAAAGACACCTCGGTCTTGCTGTTCCCGGCATCCACAGCCAGCAGCACTGCGCTCCTCCTCCGGCCCGTCCGCGACGCCTGGTGGGTTCCGTCCGCTCCGACCGGCCGTGCTCAGGCGGCGGTCCGCACGCCCGCTGCTTCCAGCATCGGGCGCAGCGCCCGGACCGCCACGAAGTTGCGGGACTTGACGGTTCCCACGGGGATGCCCAGTACCTGCGACGCCTGCGCCATGGAACGGCCCTTCAGATAGAGCTCCACCAGCACGTCACGGTGGTGTGCGGGGAGCCGGTGGAGCAACTGCTCGACGTCGAGGAAGCTGAGCACTTCCTCGTAGGCGTCTCCGGGAGCGACCGGCTCCTGGGGAGGCTCGTTCCACACCTCGCGCGGCCGGGTGACGACCCGGCGGTGCTTGTCGATGGCGATGCGCCGGGCCACGGTGGCGAGCCAGGGGCGGCATTCCTGCAGCCTGTCGGGGGACGCGAGGCTTTCGGGGTGCTGCCAGGCGCGGGTCATCGCTTCCTGGAGTATGTCCTCGGCCAGCCCCCGGTCCCCGCTTGTGATCTTCATCAGGGACCGCATCAGGTATCCGCCGTGCAGGCGGTAGAGCTCGCTGATGATGTCGTCTGCGGCGTGCGGCATGTTCCCGGTCTCCCGTCGGTCCTCGAAGCCGTCGACTTCGCTGACCCGAGAGTGAGGTGCGCGGCCAACGGCCCGCCAACGTCTCCCCAACGGCTTCATCTCCGGTGTGCCATAGGAGGGTTGGGGTTGTCAGGCGAGGCGTCGCAGCATGCCTTCGAGTGCCGTCAGGCCCTCGTCCCCCTGGCGCTCGATCAGCAGGGCGACCCAGTCCGCGGCCGTCGAGCGTTCTTCGGCGGTCCAGCCGGGCGCGGAGGGGTGTTCGTCGATGAAGAAGGCCGACGCGATACGGCATGCCTGTGCGAAACGCTCCTCCCCGACCTCCTCGCGGACGCGGGCGGGCAGCCGGTCCGCCGACGCCGGGATCCGAAGGCCCGGCCGCAGCCGCAGAACGAGCCGCTGGGCGGCCTCCACCACCGTGCGCGCGTCGGCGTGCGGCACCCCGGGCCCCTGCTCGGCGCCGGGCGCGGCACCGCCGCGGGAAGCGTCGGTGTCCGCGACCACGTGAAGAGCCCTGTGCGGGGGCGCTCCCATGACACTGCCTCCCAACTGTGCACTCGACGGGGCGAGTGCCGGCCCTGGCCGTGGGTCGCGGACCGTTCCGGGCGGCCCTCGGGCCGTGGTGGGGCGCGCAGGCCTCTTCGCCCTGGGTCACGGCCCGGGCCCCCTGCCGGGTTCGGCCGGAGAGTCCCGTGGCCCCGGCGCCTACCGGGAACCGCCGTCCTTCCGTTCACCGGAGCTCACGGAAAGGGTCTGATGCTTTTCGGGTTCCGCGCATAGGGTGCTGCCCCACCCTCGGGATCGACCCGTCCCCACGAGCGGCAGAAAGACACTTCCATGCATGAAAAGCGCTCATTCATCCAGATGTCCGTCGGAATGGCGGTCGCCGCGGCGCTGGCGTTCACCAGCGCCTGTACCGGTCAGGCCGGCGCCCCCGTCCAGGAATCCCGCGGCGGGCCCACGACCATCGATTTCTGGCACGGCTGGAGCGCCCCGCACGAGGTGAAAGCGGTCGAGGACAATATCGCCCGCTTCGAGAAGTCCCACCCCGGCATCAAGGTCCGGGTCACGGGCAACATCTCCGACGACAAGCTGAACCAGGCATTGCGGGCCGGCGGCGACAAGGCACCGGACGTGGTGTCGTCCTTCGCCACCAACATCGTGGGGAAGTTCTGCTCCTCCGGAATTCTCGCCGACCTCGGCCCCTTCTTCGAGAAGGCGGGCATGGAGAAAGAGAAGATAATCCCGCCCAACCTGCTGCGCTACACCCAATACCAGGGCAACCAGTGCACGCTGCCGCTGCTGGGCGACGCGTACGGCCTCTACTACAACAAGGACGCCTTCAGGGCCGCCGGCATCAGCGAACCGCCCAGGACCTGGACCGAGTTCGCCCAGGTCGCGGAGAAGCTGACCAAGGTGAAGGACGACGGCTACGAGCAGCTGGGCTTCATGCCCACCTTCCACGGTTACGAGACGACCCCGATGCAGTACGTCGCCCAGTGGGGGCCGGTGGCCTACTTCGACGGCTCGGGGAAGTCCACGATCGCCCGGGACCCGGCGTTCGCGCAGATGTACACCTTCCAGAAGCAGCTCGTCGACCGCCTCGGCGGCTACCAGCGCCTGGAGAAGTACCGGTCCTCGTTCGGTGACGAATGGGGAGCCGAGCACCCCTTCCACAAGGGGCAGGTGGCCATGCAGCTGGACGGCGAGTGGCGGCTGGCCATGGCCAGGGAAGCGGGCACGGCGTTCGAGATCGGCACCGCACCGATGCCGGTCCCCGACGCCCAGAGCGCCGACTACGGCAAGGGCTACGTGAGCGGCACCATCATCGGCCTGTCGGCCCGCAGCACACAGCAGCAGGCGGCATGGGAACTGCTGCGGTACCTGGCCACGGACACCGAGGCCGTGGTGTCCTTCGCCAACGCCATCCACAACGTCCCCTCGACCTTCGAGGCGCAGAACTCGCCCGCCCTGGACCCCGACCCGGCGTTCCGCACCTTCCTGGACATCGCCCGGCACCCCAAGTCCAGCACGGTCGCCACACAGCCCGACGGCGGCCAGTACCAGCTCACCTTGCAGGACTTCGGCTACGCGCACGAGAAGGGCGACGTGCCCGACCTCCAGGCCGGTCTGCGCAGGACCGCGGAGCAGATCGACACCGACATCGCCAAGGCCCGGTAGCCGCAAGGGGGGTGCGGCCCGGCGGCCCGGCGGCCCGTGCCGCCGGGCCGCAGCCGACAGCTCACACGTGGAGCGGTTCCCGCGTGGCCGGCTCCAGCCGGCCGCGCAGCAGCCCCGCCGCACGCCGGTTCTCCTCGGCCTCGGCAGCCAGCCCGAGCTTCTCCGTCACCTCCGCCAGATGTTCGAGCACGGCCATCTCCCCGGCGATGAACTTCTCCGCGCGGGCCATGGCGAGCCCCTCCTCCAGCAGGCGCAGCGCCGCCCGCAGATCACCGGTCCGGCACAGCGCCACTCCCTGTACGTCGCACAGCAGCACCCCCGTCAGACCGCGCGGGCCGGGCAGCGACCGGGCCCGCTCCGCGTGGACCAGTGCCTGCCCGGGGGCCCCCTGGTCCAGGCAGAGCCGCGCCATGTGGTGGAGGGCGAGCGCGGCCGTGCCGTAGTCGAGGATGCGTTCGGAGACCTGGGCGGCCTCGTTGTACGCCGCCACCGCCTCCTCGTGCCTCCCGCGCGCGGCCTGGGCCAGCCCCAGGTTGATCAGCGCCTGCGCCAGATCGCAGTCGTCGCCCGTCCGCAGGGCCAGCTCACGCGATCGTTCCAGAAGCGGGACCGCCTCCTCGGCCCGGCCCGCCTCGACGGTGGCCCAGCCCAGCAGGTTCGCCACCCGGGTCTCCGCCCTCGGATCACCCGTCGCACGAGCGGCGCGCAGGCCGTGGCTCACCACCGGAATCCAGTCGCGGTGGCTCTGCCATGTCAGCAGCGGCCACACCAGCACGGTCAGACGCCACGCCCGGCCACCCTCCCCGGCACGGGTGCCGGCCTCGATCGCCGCGCAGAGCATGGCCGATTCGGCCGCGTACCAGTCCAGCACCGTACGCCGGTCGTCGAGCGCGGGCAGGGCCCGCGGACCCTCGCACCAGTCCGGCAGGTCGCAGCAGGGCCGGCCGGCCGGGTCGTACGTCCGGGAGGCCGCGTACGCCGCGTGCAGGTAGAAGTCGAGCAGACCGCGCAGCCGGTCCTCCCGTCCTTCGGCCCCGTACTCCCGCGAGAACAGCTGGACGAGATCGTGGCAGGAGTAGCGGCCGGCCGAACGCTCCTCCACCAGATGCGCGCCCGCCAGGACGCCCAGCGCCCGGCGGGCCGCGGCGAGCGGCATCCGGCACGCGGCCGCGACGGACAGGGCGGTGAAATCGCCCCCGGGCACCACGCTGAGCGCCGAGAACACCGCCTGCGCCTCGCCGTCGAGCGCCCGGACGCTCAGCGTAAGGGCCGCGGTGATGTCGGCGTCCTCGATGGAGAGGGCCGCGAGCCGCTGCTGTTCGTCCCCGAGTTCGTCGGCGACCGACCGCAGGGACCAGTGGGGGTGTCCGGCCAGCCGGGCGGCAGTGATCCGCAGCGCCAGCGGGAGCCCGCTGCACAGCCGGACCAGTTCCAGGGCGGCGCCGGGCTCCTGCCCGATCCGGTCGTCGCCGAGCGCGGCCCGGAGAAGATCCAGTCCCTCGTCCTCGTCCAGCAGGCCGACCGGGACCAGGGCCGCCCCGTCCAGGGCGAGCAGGCCGTCCAGCCGGAGCCGGCTGGTCACGATGACCGCCGACCCGTTGCCGGCCGACAGCAGCGGGCGCACCTGCGCGGACTCCCGCGCGTCGTCCAGCAGGATCAGCAGCCGGCGCCTCGCCACCATCGACCGGTACAGGGCCTGCGCGGCGGTCGGGTCGTCCGGAATGGAGTGCTGCGGTACGCCCAGGGCCAGCAGGAACCCGTTGACCACCACGGACGGATCCACCGGGGCCGAACCGTCGAAGCCGTGGAGATCGGCGAACAGCTGCCCGTCGGGGTAGTCGCCGACACGTGCGTGGGCCCAGCTCAGGGCGAGGGAGGTCTTGCCGACCCCGGCCTGACCGACGACCAGGGCGAGCCCCTGGGCACCCGGGGCCAGCGCCCGCTCCACGGAACGGAACTCGCCCGTCCGACCGACGAAGCCGGCCGGGGTGCGCGGGAGCTGGGCCGGGCGGACCCGGGCCACCGGGGCGGAGGCCGGGGCCTGCCCGGCCGGGCCGGAGGGCGCCGCATCGCGCGCGGGCCCGGACCGGGACCGTACCGAGCCGGCGGCCTTCACGTCCCGCGCCGCGGGGTCCGCCACCGACCGCCCGGCGGGCACGGCGGGACCGGAGGGCACGGAGCCGAGCAGGCCCGTGAACACCGCCTGGAGCCGGTCCCCCGGCGAGACGCCGAGGTCCGCCTTCAGCCTCCTGCGGGTCACGTCGTAGAGGGCCAGCGCCTCCGCCTGCCGGCCCTCCTGCTGGTGGCAGAGCATCAGCAGTCGCACCAGGGATTCCCGCAGCGGGTTCTCCTCGACGGCCTCGGCCAGCCGGGGCACGGCCGCCGCCCCCTGTCCGGCCCGCAGCAGCCGCTCGCCCAGCAGTTCCAGGGCGCGCAGCCGTGCCTGCTCCAGTCGCGCCCCCGCACCCCCGCGCAGCGATTCCGACTCGCAGTCCTCCAGTGCCGGGCCACGCCACAGGTCGAGCGCCGAGCCCAGCAGCCGGATGCCCTCGTCGTCCGACGCGTCCCGCGACGCCGCCACGAGGTCCTGCATGTGGTGCACGTCCACCCGGCTGCGCTCCGCCATCAGCGCGTACCCGGGAGCCCGGGTCACCAGCCTGATGGTGTCGCCGTCGAGACGGCCGCGCAGACTGGCGACATGTCCTTGGAGCGCCGCTCTGGCGCTCGGCGGCGGCGCCTCGTCCCACACCAGGTCCAGCAACCGCTCCACCGGAACGACCCGGTTGAGGTTCAGCGCGAGCGAGGCCAGCACCGCCCTGCGTCTGGCACCACCGAGGGCCACGGATTCGCCGTTGTCGCGGCGCAATTCCGATGGCCCAAGGAGCAGCAATCTCATGTTCCCCACCTTCACCAGCCGCCTCGCGAAGCGCGTGGGACCACCACCCCGAAACCCGCCGCAGTGGTGCGGGCGCATCGGCGCGGTGCCGGCGACTGCGACTGGATGGGCCACCGTATCAGCCCCTGAGAAAACCGAGCCAGGAGCAGAAATCGCTGATTCCGCACAAAATCTCCACGGGCCGGCTCACGCCCGGCTCATTCCGGTCACACGTACCGGTGCACACGGCGGTTCAGACTTCAGCGGCCGTATACGACTTCGACCGGAACGCTGTGCGGCGCGCCGCATTCCTGGGGGTGAACTCGGCGAAAAAAGGTCGGTGCCGGGCGGGGCGTTTCGCTTCCGTTCGCGGGTGCCCGGCAGAGGTGAAGTCCTTTCTGGCAAGGCGCCGGCGGCGGATACGGGTTCCCTCGGAATGCCGCTCGGTGGCCGGATCCTTTTCCTGCCGGTGCGTGCGGGGCGGCCCCGCGGGCCCGCGGAGAATCCGGCGGATCAGAGCAGGGCGGAACGACGGCCCGTGTCCTGCGCGGGGGGCTCGTAGGAGCCGGGGCGCCACTTCCTCCGCCGGCCCCCCGAAAGCACCGCGCCGACCGCGGCCACGCCCGCCACCATGGCGAAGGCGACAGCGGAAACCAGCCAGGCCGGCCCCGCAGCCGAAGGCCCGGGGTCCGGCGGCATCGCCACGCCGGAGGCCGGAGCCCGGACGCCGCCGGACGTGCCCGCCGCCCCGTCCCGGGACTCCTCGGGGAGCGCCGCGGTGACGGACGCCACCAGGTCCACGGGCCCGTATCCCCGGGATGAGCCCTGCGGGCGTCCGCCGGACCAGGACGCGGTGGCCCGCAGCCGGTGGGCGAGCGCCTCACCGCTGAGTTCCGGCCGGTGTCCGAGCACGAGCGCCGCGGTGCCGGCGACCAGCGCGGCGGCGTAACTCGGCCCGGACGCCGTGAAATGTCCCTTCCCCCCGGGCCCGGGGCCCATCATCGCCTCACCCGGTGCCGTCAGGTCCGTACGCCCGACGACCCGCTGCCCGACCGGGTCCCCGCTCGGGCCGGTCGCGGCCACCGACAGCACCTGGGGATGGGCCGCCGGGAAGGCGGCGCCCCCGCCGTCCCCGTCCGGAGCCGCCGGAGCGATCACGACGGCGCCCCTGGAGACGGCGTACCGGACGGAGTCCGCGAGCGCCGGGCTGTCCGTGTCCGCGACCGCCATCACGGCGATCACCCGGGCGCCGCCGTCCGCCGCCACCCGGATTCCCCAACCCAGTTGGTCGGGGCCGGCGTTCCCGCGCCGGTCGGTGACCGGGACGTCCAGGATCCGGGCCCGCGGGGCCACACCCGCGAAACCCGTTCCCGGACTGCGCGCCCCGGCGATCAGTCCTGCGGTGAAGGTGCCGTGCCCCGTGCAGTCCAGGGCCGGGCCGCCGTCGGTCCGGCGAGGCGCCCGGCCGAGGCGGCCGTCCAGCAGGCCCGCGGCGTCGTCCACGCCCGAGCCGACCACCGCGACGGTGACCCCCTCACCCTCGGTCAGCGGCCAGACCGTCTCCGGCCGTAGATACGTCTGCGGCCAGGGCACCCGCGAGCTGACGCGGTCCGACGGCGTGCGGCACTCGTCGGTGGACAGCCGCTGGGAGACGGTGGGCAGGGAGGCCGGTTCCGTCCCCGCTGCGGGCGAACCCGTGGCCGCGGGCGCGGCCGTCCCGGGCCCCGGGGCGCCGGGCCCCGGAGCAGCGGCCGTGGCGGACGGCGCGGCCAGCACGAGCACCCCGCACGCCAGGGCAGCCGTCCGCCCGACGCGCCCCCGGCCGGCCGGGGTCATGCTGTGCCCCCCGACGCCGCGTCCGGGGGAACGTCCTCGGGCAGCAGCAGGCTGAGCCGGGCCACGTCGTCGACGTCCAGGTCGAGCCTGCTGAGCCGGCCGGCCTGCCGGGTGATCATCGTCTCCAGCGTCCGGCGCGCGAAGCGGCCGTTGCCGAAGTTCCGGTCGCGCGGCACCGAGGCGAACAGCCCGCCGAGCGCCGCCAGCGTTTCCGGCGGGCACTCGTATCCGGTCTTCTCCGCCTGTGTCCGTACGATCTGCACGAGTTCGGCATCCGTGTAGTGGTCGAAGGCGACCGAACGTGAGAACCGGGAGGCCAGGCCCGGATTGGAGTCCAGGAAACCCCGCATCTCCTCCGCGTACCCCGCGACGATGACCACCACCTCGTCCCGGTGGTCCTCCATCAGCTTCATCAGCGTGTCCACGGCCTCCTGGCCGAAGTCGTTGCCGCTGCCGCCGCGCGGAGTCAGCGTGTACGCCTCGTCGATGAACAGCACACCGCCGCGCGCCCTGTCGAAAGCCTCCTTCGTCAGCTGAGCGGTGTGGCCGACGAACCGGCCCACCAGGTCGGCCCGGGCGGTCTCGACCAGCTGACCCCCGGGCAGTACGCCCAGCTCCGAGAGCAACTGCCCGTAGAGCCGGGCCACCGTCGTCTTCCCGGTACCGGGCGGCCCCGAGAACACCAGGTGGTGGCTGATCGTGGCGGTCGGCAGCCCCGCCTCCTTCCGCCGGTTCACGTGCCTGATCAGGTTGACGAGGTCCTCGACCTGCTCCTTCGCCGCCGGCAGGCCGATCATCCCGCGCAGCTCGTCCAGGAGTTCCGTCTTCCGCTCCGGCGGCGCGCCGCCGCCGGCCGCCACGACCGCCGCGGCACCCCCGACGTCCTGCGGGCGCAGCAGCGCCAGGTCCGCGTGCGCGATCTCGGGGAGTCCGGCCAGCCGGGACGCCTGCCGGTCCACCATTTCCTCGAACACCTTCCGCGCCGCACGGCCGTTGCCGAAGTCGGCGCCCTTGGCCACCTTCGCGAAGTGGGCCCCGAGCGCCTCACGGGTGCCGTCGGCCAGTTCGTAGCCGTGCGAGGCCGCCGCCATCGCCACGATCGTCGTCAGCTCGTCGTCCGTGTAGTTCTCGAACTCCACCGTCCGGCTGAACCGGGACGCGAGGCCGGGGTTGGAGTCGAGGAAGCCCCGCATCTCCCCCGAGTAGCCGGCCACGATGACCACGACCTCGTCGCGGTGGTCCTCCATCAGCTTGACGAGGGTGTCGATGGCCTCCCGCCCGAAGTCCGGGCCGCTGCCTCCGCCGCCCTGCGAGAGGGTGTAGGCCTCGTCGACGAACAGCACCCCGCCGAGCGCCTTGTTGAAGACCTCGGTAGTCTTGATCGCCGTACCGCCGATGACCGACGCCACCAGGTCCGCGCGCGCCACTTCGACCAGGTGGCCCGACGGCAGGACGTCCAGCTCGGCGAGGATCGAGCCGTACAGCCGGGCCACCGTGGTCTTACCCGTACCGGGAGGGCCCGCGAAGATCAGATGGCGGCTCATCGGCAGGGCCGGCATCCCCGCCAGCTCCCGCCGCCGCGCCAGGCTGTTGAGGTTCACCAGGGTGGCGACCTGCTCCTTCACCCCGTCCAGGCCGACCAGGGCCTTCAGGGCCTCCAGCGGCCCCCGCCGCTCCGGCGGCCCGGCCGGGGACCCCGTCGGCGCATCCGCGCCGGACTCCCCGCCGGAGCCGGGCGTCCCGTCCGCCCCGGCCGTCCCGGCGAGGCCCCGGTCGCCCGGGCGGACGGAACCGCCGAGGGGCGCGGCCCCCGCTCCGCCGTGCGCGTCCGGCAGCTCGTTGGCGAAACTCGTCAGGTTCTCCACGGCCACCCGGTCCGAGTGTTCCAGCTGTCGCAGGCCCGAGCCGCGGTTGCCGGAGACCGTGCAGTCGAACACCCGCACCGCCTCAACGGAGTCGATCCGGATGCCGTCGGCCGAGTTGTCCACGGCCTCGCACCGGGTGAGGGTGGCCCGGGCACCGGCCGCGATCCTGATGCCGTGCCGCCGGGACCCCCGGGCCCGGGTCCGCGTGGCGGTCAGCTCGCCGCCGTTTTCGACGAGCACGCCCTCGGCGGGTGACGCGGTCGCGTCACAGTCGCGCAGTACGGCCACTCCGCCGCCGCCGACCGAGATCGCCGCCGAACCGGAGTCCCGCACCGTCGTGTTGCCGGCGTACGCGTTGCCGCCGTCGGAGATCCGCAGGCCGGCCTGTCCGGTCCTGGAGATCTCCGAAGCCTCCAGCCGGCCCCGCCCGCCGCGCGTCACCTCCACACCCGGCCCGCGAACGTCCGACACGGTCACGCGCCGGAGCATCGGGTTGGCGCCCTCCAGCACGCGCACCCCGGCGCCGGCGCTGTCGCGCACCTCCAGCCGGTCGAAGTCCGGCGCGCTGTCCCCGGTCAGTTGGACCCCGGCCTCCTTGGCGTCCCGGACCGAGCACCGGCTGAACGACGGCCCCGAGGACTCCTCCACCCAGATGCCGCTGCCCTCGGCCGCGCCGACCTCGCACGCCTCGAAACTGCCCCGGGACCGGCCCGTCACGTGGATGCCGTTGCCCCTGGTACGCGAGGTACGACAGCGGCGCAGCACCGGATCGGTGCCCGCGGCCAGCGCGATGCCGTGGACCCTGGTGCCGGTCACCGCACAGTCCTCCACCACCACCCGGTCCGCCGAACTGATGTAGATGCCCAGCAGACAGTCGCGTACCGACGTGCGCACGACGCGGGTGACGCAGTTCTGCTCCAGCGCGATGGCGGGTTTGTCGGTGGCCGAGATCTCGCAGTCCTCCACCACCCCGCGGCCCTCGCCGTTGGCGACGACGCCGTTGCCGCGTGCGTCGCGCAGCACGCAGTTGCGGATGGTGGGATCGGCCCGCTCGCCGATGACCACCGCGGACGTACCCAGGTGCTCCACGACACAGCCCTCGATCACGCTGGTGCCGGAGGAGGTCTCCACGATCCCGGCGCCGCCGGGATTGGTCACCCGGCAGCCGCGCATCGCCAGCTCACCCTGCCCGCGCGTGAGCACGGCCGTCCAGGCGTTGCCCACCACCTCGCAGTCCTGGAAGGCCGCCTGACCGCGCGGAACGTCCACCGCGGGCAGTTCGTCGTCCTGACCCACCAGCACCAGGCCCGTCAGCTGTACGGCTTCCGCGACCACCTGGACCACCGTCCCCCGCCGGGGGGAGACCCGTACGGTTCCCTGGCCGTCCTCGGCGCTGATCGTCACCATCTTGCCGATGACGAGGTTCTCCTCGTACCGGCCCGGGCGGACCGAGATCACCGCGCCGCTGTCCGGCGCGGCCTCCAGCGCCTCGCCGATGGTGCGGAACAGTCGCCTGGACCCGCCGCCGTGCTGTGCTTGGGCGCACACGGTCAGCACCTGGCGCGACATGGCTGATGGTTCCTTTCGATCCGGGGATCCGGGAGCGGGGACGGAACCCCGCTGCCCGGCGTTCAGGAGCCGGTGCACTGCACGCGGAGGGCCTCGGCCGCGTGCCGGGCGCCCGACGCGCCGGTGCCGCGGTCGTGGAGCTTCACGGCGAGCCGGCCGCCGGTGATACGGAAGCTGCCGCCGCTGACCCAGCGGCCCAACTGGGTGGGCTGGTTGACCGTGAACGAGCCAAGGAAGGGATCGCCGCCCGTGGAGCCGGCGTGCACGCTGTAGTACGACGCCCTGCCGCCCACGGCCCTGAGGTCCCCGTTGTTGGGGATGTGGACGTACACCTGGCAGGTGCCGGTGGTGACGGTGCCGGTACGGAAGGTCCACAGCACCTTGTTGCCGGCGTCCTGGCTGGTGCTCCCGGACATCGGCATCGCGTAGAAGTCCCCGTTGCAGCCGCCGCTGCCGTATCCGCCGACGTCGTAGCCCTTCCAGCCGTCCTTGGGCGCCGGGATCCAGTCGAAGGCGGCGCCACTGCCGGCGCAGCCGGGGCCGGCGATCGCGGAGTACTCCTTCGCGCCGGGCGGCGACGGCTTCGGCTGCTGGGGTGGTGTGGCCGGGGGCTGTTCGGGGCTGACGCCGGGTGTGCCGGGCGAGCTCACCGCCGCCCCGGCGCCGCCGGCGGGCTGGGGACCGGAGCCCGTCGCCGGGTCCGTGCCGGCGCCCTCGGCCCTGCCCTCGCCGTTCGCCCGGCTGTCGGACACGCCGACCGCGCTGCTGCCGTCGCCGCCGCCCAGGACCGCCGCGGCCCCCGGAACGGTGCTGCCGGGCGGCAGGGACCTCCGGTCGGGGGAGTCGGCGCCCGGGACGAAGCCCTCGGGGCCGCCGTCCGGCTGGTTGTAGCCCGGGGGGCGGTTCGGTGCGGGACCGGGGTCGGAGCCGCCACCCAGCTGGGAGAGCAGCAGCGGCAGCCCCATGAGTACGACGCCCGAGGTGGCCGCCGCCGCGACCACCGGCTTCGGTATCCGGCCGCCCCGGCTCGGGCCCCGGCGCGCGGCCCGGGCGGCGACGGGGGCGGCCTCGGGGCGGCTTTCCCCCTCGGCGGCCGCCTCGGTGCCGTTCCCGTCACCGGACTCGGTGCCGGATTCCGGGTCGGCGCCGGAGTCAGGGCTGATGCCGGTGTCGGTGTCGGTGTCGGTGCCGGCTTCCGGGGCGCCGGGGACCGCCGGGACGGCACCTCGGACCGGTACGACCGAGGCGGCCATCGGGCCCGCAGGCAGGTCCGGGCCGGCAGGGCCCGGCTCCGGGCCGTCGTCGGCGGCCTGCCATGCGACTGCCGGGAGGCTTATCGATCTCTGCTCGGCCTGCCCGGCGGCCCGTCGCCGCTCTTCGTTGTCGTCCACTGTGGTTCCCCTCGGTCGTCGCGACACACACCGTGAACGCACCGCCGTCCGTTGGAGGTTCGCCGGGCCGGGTCAGGCGAGGTAATGGACCGGCTCGTCCTCCGGCACCGGGGTGAGCACGAAGGCGACGGCCCGCTCGACGGCCGCCCGGTCGAGCGGCGCGGGGTTCTCGTACCGCGGGCGGTTCAGGTGCGCGAGCAGGCCGGGCTCCGGGGCGAGCCCGTACTGCTCCAGGTAGTAGGTGACGGTGTCCGTCCACACCCAGCTGCCGTCCGTCCGGAAGTTCATCGGGACCTCCGAACGCCGGTCGGGGTCCAGTACGTCGTCCATCAGCATCGGGGTCATCAGGACGGGCGTGCCCGCGTTCAGGCGCTCGACCAGCCGGCCGAGCAGCTCCGGGTCCTCCACCGTCGCATGGTCGGGGTCGAAGCCCGGCCCGCTCTGCGGATGGACGTGGTCGAACACGGCGGCGAGCCGGAACTCGGAGTCGGCCATGGGCAATTCCTGTCATCGAGGCGGGGCGGGTCGGCGGGGCGGGGTGCAGCGGTGCGTGCGGACGGGCCGGCGGTCCGCCCGCCCAGGTGAACGCGCGGACCGCCGGGAACGGTTCTCACGCCGTCCAGTCGATGACCGGCAGCGCGAGAGGGGCTCCCTGCCCCGTGGCGTCACCCGGACCCTCCGGGTCGGACAGGCGGGGGTGCTTCTCCTTCGGCGCGGTCGCGTTCGAGTCGTGCATCACGCCGATCAGGCCGCCGTCGGCCTTGACCTCCGCCGTGGTGGAGGCCAGCCGCTGCCGGCTGTCGGCGTCCGCCCAGTCCCGTACGGAGGCCACGTACCCGTCACCGAGCGCCCCGTCCGCGACGTGCCGGGGCACCTTCGGTGTGGGGTCGGCGACGGGCCGCGGCGCCGCGCCCGAGGGGCCGGCCTGGGCCGGTGCGGAGGAGGACCCGCCGGGCTCGGGCTCGGACGCGGACCCGGTGGGACCGGGCTGGGTCGCGGCGCCGAAGGGCACCGCGCCGTCGAGGTGCGGCCCGAACGGCGCCGCTTCGGCGAGGGGGCGGACGCTGCCGCCGGACGCGCCCGGAGGGGCGGCTGCGGGGCTGAGCCAGGAAGCGCTCAGGGACTCGGTGCCGACCTCCAGGCCGGCTTCGCCCATCCCGTCGACCAGGCTGATGAAGCGGATCCGCTCGAAGCCCCTGACCTGCGTTCCCTCCGGCCGCCCGGAGACCTTGAGGACGGCCGCGTCGAGATGCGCCAGCTCCGGGGTTTCCCCGTCCGCCAGACCGAGGACGGTGCGCAGCGCGTCCGCGAGCCGGCGGTGGCGCCGTTCGGCCGCCGCGGCCTGCTGGGGGAAGCCGAGCGCCGCCTGCTCGTGCGGCAGCAGGCCGTCGGGGGTGGCGTAGGCACGGAGCTCGGTCATGCTGATGCCCGGCAGATTGGCGTACATCGTGCCGGCGTCGTCGAAGGCGCCGGGCGGCATCGGCGGCAGGGCCCCCGCCATCTCGGCGCCCTTGAGGATCTCGTACACCGAGTGGTCGCCCGGGATGAGCATCCAGCCCATCAGCGCGTGCAGCATCCCGGTGTTGTCCGTCTCCGGGACGGCGAGCAGGTTGAACGCGTTGAACATGCGCGCCGCCGTGGCGGAGACACCGGCGATGACGGGCATGCCGCGGTTGGTGTGGATGTCCTTGTACCAGCCGCTGTCCTGCTTCAGCTTGTTCAGGGACCGCCCGGACTGCCAGCTCAGCGGCAGCTCCGGCCCCTCGGCGCCCGCGGGGAGGTCGGACAGCCGGGGGTTCTCGATCGTCCCCGGTCCCTCGACGAGGACGCTCACCCTGGTGACCGTGCCGCTTCCGGGAGCGTCCGACTCGGGCACCTCCTCGGTGTACGCGTCGATGACGCCGTCGCGGGCGCGCAGTGCCGCGAGGTCGACGGCGCCCTGTCTGTCACGGGGCACCTCCGCGAGCGGAACCTCCTTCGTACGCATTCCGAGCATCGACAGGGCCAGCGGGTGCTGCTGGAGGTACTCCAGCTCGCGCGTGCTGAGACCGGCCCCGAGCTCGCGGTACTCCTTGGACGTCTGCGCGGCCGTGTACGCGTCCCGTTCGCTGTCGGGACGGGCCTTGCGGGAGGCGATACTGGAGGTGAACTCAACTCCCCGGGACAGCCAGTTGCCGGACTGGGCCAGGATACCGCCGGTGGCGAACACGTCCTTGTCGAACATGGCCCGGCCGGGAAGGAGCTTCGCGAAGGTTCCGTGGAGGTTCGCGCGCGTCTGCCCGTTGAGGAACTCCGCCTGCCGCTTCAGCGCGTCGACATTCAGGCGCATCTTCTCGGCGAGGGCCCAGTCCCGGCGCTCCACGATGTCGTTGAGCGCCGACTTGAGGCCCAGCGGGGAGTCGTTGAAGTAGGCCGCGTTGAAGAAGGCGGTCATCAGCTCCCGGGTGTTGCCGTCCGCCAGCAGGGTGCTGAACTGCTCGAGTGGGTCCCGGCTGACGCCGATCTGTCCCGCCGAGACGGGGTCGTCGCGCAGGAACACCCGCGCGATATCGGCGTCGCTCGCGTCCGGGTGGGCCTCGATCAGCGCGTCGAACATCCGCGCCACCGTCTGCCGTGCGGTGTCCCGGGCGCCGGAC
The DNA here is from genome assembly GCF_055585365.1 of Streptomyces sp. NPDC053432. Lineage (NCBI taxonomy): Bacteria > Bacillati > Actinomycetota > Actinomycetes > Kitasatosporales > Streptomycetaceae > Streptomyces > Streptomyces sp. NPDC053432. Next base: position 36,466 of record NZ_JBVJKF010000011.1, on the reverse strand, counting down.
AGGTTGTGGGCGTAGGCACCGAGCCTGGTCTCGAACGTCTCGGCGGCGGACTGGTACTTGGGGTGGGAGTACACGGTGCTTCGGAGGGACGACTGGTTGCCACCCAGCTGGTGGAAGGAGGTGTCGTCGGTGAGGTCGATGTCGGCCCAGGGGTTGGCCTCGTCCTGGAGGAAGCCGCTGAGCGTCGAGGACTGGCCGGCCCAGGACGTGTGGCCGGGCACGGCCGAGAAGTAGCTGGCCCCGGTCCCGGCCCCGGTCGAGTCCGGCGTCCCCGTGGACGGTGTGTGCGGGGTCGTCGCCTGCGCGGACAGGGGCAGCGGGGTGAGCGGCAGCGGGGTGAGGTACTGGTTGGTCCAGGGCTGGTTGGTGACGGAGGAGACGATCTCCGGGAGGCTCGCGGGGCCGCGGTCCGCGTCCTGCGGCGCCAGCGCCCGGCGCAGTGACGCGAGGTTCACCTCGTCGCCGTTGTCCTGCAGCAGCCGAGCTGCCTGGATCACCTCCTGGAGCTGGTCCAGCCGTACGGGGGACCCGTCGTCCATGCCGTTCTCGGCGCGGACGAAGTCCTCCAGGTGCGTGAGGCTCACCTCCTCGTGAAGGCCGAGCCGCAGGTGTCCGCGCAGGGCGTCGGCCACACCGCGGACGGCCATGAGGTTCTCGCGTGTGATGTGCGCCGGGTTGTCGCCGTGGGCTTGGTAGGTGAGGTGGGCGAGGTGCCAGAGCCGGGTGCCCGAGCTGTCGGTGCCCAGGCCGGGGGAGAGCCAGTCGGTGACCCGGGCCGTCATCGAGTTGTCCGCGGGCAGGCCGGTCTCCTGGGCGAGGCGGCGCAGGTCGCGCGGGGTGCGGACCTGGGTGCCCGTCAGCTGCTCCAGGGCCTGGGTGACCCGGGTGTGCGTGTAGCGGCGCCGGACCGGGTCGCCTTCGTCGAGGTAGGTCAGCCCGGGCGGCTGCTCCTGGGCGATGAGGATCTTGGAACCGGGGGCCAGGTCACCATAGGCGGCGCCCTCAGTGCTCACGTCCGTGCGCTTGGTGATGCGCATGCGGGTGCCGGGCGGGAACAGCACCTCCGCCTCGTGCTCCTGGCAGGAGAACGCGCTGATGTCGACGCCCTTGTGGCCCGTCGCCTCGAGCACCCACAGGACCCGGTGGGACAGGGCGTTGGCCTGGGTGCGGTTGGCGAACGAGACGGCCGTGGCGAGGGAGGTGCTGAAACTGCTGAACTTGTCGGAGACCATGTCGTCCGCGTTGATCTCGGACAGGAAGCTCAGCATGCCGGTGGGGTCGGCACCGAGCGACCGGCCGCCGCGGTACAGCGTGCCGAGGGCCGGCGGCATCATCCGCAGGGCGTCCGCCACCAGGTGGGCGTGCTGCGCCATCTCCGTCTTGATCTGCGGAAGGAGCTTGGCGGCCTCGGCGCGGAACCTCGCCTGGAGGGTGGCGGTCCTCTCGGTGCGCATCAGGTCCAGGTCCATGATGTCGGGAATACTGGTCAGGATGGCCGGCATCTCGTCCGGGAGCTCGGCGTCGCCCTTCGCGTGCTTGACCGCTTGGACGATGTAGTTGTCGATCATCTTGCGCACCATGTGCTGCAAGGTGGTGTCCAGGACCATGCCGCTGAACCGCAGCAGAGGGTTGATCAGCATGTACGCCGGACCGGTGTAGATGGCCAGTGCGTGGAAGTGGGCCGGCGACAGCACGGCCAGTACGGTTTCGGCGTGCCACCCGTGGTCCCGCAGCCACTTGTCCTGGACGGGGGCGCGGCCGGGGCCGGCGCCGGCGACACCGAAGTTGTCCATGTTCGTCTGGGCCGCTTGGCACATGTCCGGGTTGGCCTCCTTGAGCGCGCCCTGACGGAGGAGCTCGGAGTACACCGTCTCGTGCGGCAGGGCCAGCTCGATCCGGCGCAGCTCACTGAAGGGAACGCCGGGAATGTCCCGGTAGAAGGCGGCCGCGTCGGGGTACGCGGCCTGCCGCTTGTCGCCGAGCCCGCCGGCGAGGCGGATGCCGGCCGCGACCTCGTAGAGGGTGTGCTCCTTCGTGGGCAGCAGCCAGCCGTACAGGCACTGGGCGAAGGACGCCGGCGTGCTGCCGCCGAGGAGCAGATGGGCGGCCATGGACTTGGCGGCGGCCCCGGAGATGCCCGTGGACACCGGGATGCCCCTGGAGTTCATCTGCTTGACCCAGGCGGAGTCGGGGGAGAGGACGAACCGGTCGGAGACGGCCTTCCAGGGGGTGGGGACGTCGTCGCCCTCGGCCGTGCCCGTCGAGTGGATCCGAGCCAGTTCGCGAGCGCTGAGATGGATGCCCTTCTCGATGAACTCCCGGGGGGTCCGCGGCCCGGGGGACGGGTGCGCGGAGCCCTCCGGCCGGTGCATGCGGGCCATGACGGAGCTGACGTACTCGCCGGTGTGCGCCTGCCACTCATCCGTCTGCATGAACATGCCCACGCCCTTGGTCATGTCCTTCTCGATGGTGTCGGCGGCGAGGCGCTGGTTCGTGGCCGTGCGCAGCGCCGTACGGAGTTCCTCGAACCTCTCCTTGGTGGCCTCCGGGTGGGCGGTGAGCACCTCTGCGTCCAGACCCAGCTCCTCGGCCCGGTTCACGTCCCCACGGGTGGCGATGTCGTGGGTGAGAGCCCCGAAGGAATGCAGGGACTGCGAGGTGGCCGCGTTGTGGAAGGCGGCCATCAGCTCGCGGAGGTTGCCGCTTCGGATGAGCTCCCGGAACCGCTCCAGGGCCTCGCCCACCTCCGGCACGCCGATCTGGCCGGCGGCGACGTCGTCGCTGAAGAACTCCAGCAGGTGGGCGTCGGGCTGCTCCGGGGTGGCGTAGGCCTTCCGCAGGACGTCCTCGAGCTTCAGCAGGGACGTGCGGGCCGTCACCCGGGCGTTCTCGTCCTGGGCCAGGATGATTCCGATCCGCTCCTCGAAGGCCTCGGCGTGGGCCCGGTAGCCGGGGTGCTCGAAGAGGCTGCGGAGGGAGTCGGGTGCGCCGAGGTCGATGGCGCCGGTCGCGGTGAGCGGGTCCAGCGGGTCGGCTCCGGCCGACGGGGTGGCCGGGCCGGCGACGGCGTAGCCCTGCGGGGCCTGGTCGGTCGCGGGCGGCAGGGGGCCGTCCGGGAGGATGTGGCCCCCCAGGACCGTGTGCTGCACGACGGCGTCCGGTCCGGTGGCCAGGGTCAGCCGCACCCAGTGGTCGGGCTCCAGCCGCGGCTTGCCGCTGGCGTCCCAGCCGACCTTGTGGGCGACGACGGTGTGCCCCGGGCCCGTGGGGTCGGTGGTGAAGGAGCCGGTGACCGTCGGCACGAACCACAGGGTGGACTGCGGCGCGTAGGCGGTCAGGGGCAGGTCCGGGAGCAGAACGCGCAGTTCGCGGAGCGTGTCGGCCGCATAGGACTGGTCCAGGCCGCGGCCGAGACCGCACGCGGCGAACTGGAGCGGCTTGGAGGTGTCCCAGACCCCGTTCCCGGCGAGGTTGGCCAGGACCTGGCCGAGCTCGGCGGACGTGACCCTCCGGCCGCGCCACACGGGGGCCCCGTCGGTGCCCGCGATGTGTCCGGCGAGGGTGAAGAACCGGTCGTCCCGGGGGAACCGGCCGATGGCGTCCCGGAGCCGGGCCGCGTGGTCGGGGGCGGTGTCGGGGTCGAGGAAGGAGCGGGTTCCGTTGTCCTGGAGGGAGCGGGTGACGGCCTCGGTCATCTCGGTGACCACGTCCACCGGGCCGTCGTGGGGCGCGGTCACCGTCACCGCCGCCGTGGTCGGGCCCTCGCCGAACTGCGTGGCGCCCGCCAGGGGCTCCAGGGCCGGGCCGCCGGCGGTGCCGTCGGCGGTGTCTCCGTCCGGGACGGTCCCGGCGGGCGGGCGCGGCGGCCTGTGCCAGGTGCCGGGCCCGTTGTTGTCGTAGAGCACCGAGCCGGATTCGATGACGTTCTCGACGGCTTCGAGGTAGTCCCGGGGGAAGGCGCCCTCGGGCAGCACCGGCCGGGCCGCGACGCCCGAGGCATCCCCCTGGTCGGAGCCGTGCCGGAACAGCGACCCGGCACCGTGGTAGCGGCCGGGCAGGCCCGCGTAGTGCAGCATCTCGTGCAGCAGCATGGCGTCGTCGCGGGCAGACGTGGCCGCGTCGGAGTCCTCGCCGTGCAGGCGGAAGTGGAGCTGGTCGGACCGGTCGCCGGGCCGGGCCTCCCGGCTGACGGTGATCCAGCCGGGCTCCTTGACGCCGCCCGGGGGCACGGGCATCGGGACGAGCCGGACCTCCAGGTGCAGTTGGTCCCCGGTCCGGGGCAGTTGGAAGCCCAGGTTCACGTGCGCGTCGAGGAGACCCTGCATCCGCTCGCGCAGCTGCGCCACCTGGTCCGCGGAGTACGAGCCGTCGACGGCCACCGGCAGGTCGAGCTGGACCAGCCGGACCGCACCGCCCGGACGCCCGTCCTGCGCGGGCACGTTGAAACGCTGCACATCGGCGCTGACCAGGGTGGCCCGCCCGTCGAGGAGGCCACCGCCGCGGCGGTCCGCGGTGCCGGCGGAGCGGCCCGCGCGGTCCGGATCGGCGGCCGGGTCGAAGCGCTCGATACGCACCCGCGCGGGCGGCGGCACGTCCTGGCGGCCCGGAGCCCACTTCCACCCGGACCAGCTCTCGGCGGCGACGGGCCGCTCCACCGGCCCGACCTGAAGGGGCTCCGCGCGGTCCGCCTCGTGACCGTCACCGTCAGCGTCTCCGAAGCCGACGGCCTCGGGCCGGGTGAGGTGGGTGCGGAGTTCGGCGAGGTCGATGCCCGGCAGGTTGGCGTACATCTTGTCGGCGCTGCTGAAGGCGTCGGCGGGCAGCGGCGGGAGCGCGCCGGCCATTTCGGCGCCCTTGAGGATCTCGTACACCGAGTGGTCGCCGGGGACGAGCATCCAGCCCATCAGGGCGTGGAGCATGTCGACGCCGGTGCTGCCGGTCACCTTGAGCAGGCCGAAGGCGTTGAGCAGCCGGGCGGCCGTGGCGGAGACCCCCGCGATGACCGGCATACCGCGGGTGTCGTGGACGTCCTTGTACCACTTGCTGTCCTTCGTGAGCGTGATCAACGACTGCCCGGTCTGCCAGCTGAGCGGCAGTTCGGGGCCCGCCGTACCGGACGGGAGGTCGGCGAGGCGCGGGTGGTCGATGACCTGCGGGCCCTGCAGCAGCACGTGCACCGCGGTGACCGGGGCGCTGTCACCGCCTTCGCCGCCTTCGCCGCCGCCGTCCTGCGCGGCGCTCCGCTCCGCGTACGCCGCGACGGCGCCCTCCCGCTCGCGCAGCGCCGCGAGGTCGAACTCGCCCTGCCCGTCGCGGGGCACCTGGTCGAGGGGTATCTCCCTGCTCTCCAGGCCGAGGACTTCCAGGGCCACCGGGTGCTCCATGAGGAAGTCCAGCTCGCGGGAGCTGAGTCCGGCTCCGAGCAGGCGGTACTCCCTGGGGGTCTTCAGGCCCGCCCCGTCGAGCAGCTCCTGCTCCGTACGCCACGTGCGGGTGGCGATGCTGGCGGTGAACTCGCGCCCCTGGCCGAACCGGTTCTTCGACTGGGCCAGGATGTTCCCGGTGGAGAACACGTCCTTGTCGAACATGGCCCGGCCCGGCAGCAGCTTCGAAAGCAGTCGGTGGAGGCGGTCACGTGTACGGCTGTTGAGGAACTCGGCCTGCGCCTTCAGCGCGTCGACGTCGAGGCCCATCTTCTCGGCCAGGGCCCAGTCCCGGCGCTCCACGATGCCGTTGAGCGCCGACTTCAGGCTCAGCGGGGAGTCGTTGTAGTACGCCGCGTCGAAGAACGCGCTCATCAACTCCCGGACGCTGCCGTGCTCCAGCAGGTCGCAGAACCGGAGCGACGGCTCCTCCGGGCCGATGCCGATCTGGCCCGACGAGGCCGGGTCGTCCCTCAGGAAGACCAGGGCGATGTCGTCGGGGGTGCTGTCGGGATGGGCCCGCGACAGGGCCTCGTACAGGCGGGCGACGGTCTGGCGTGCGGCGGTGCGGGCGCTGCCCAGGTTGTGGGTGTAGCCCCCCAACCGGGCCTCGAAGGCCTCGGAGGCGGACAGGTAGACGGGGTCGGTGTACACCTGCGCGGTGGAGGACTGGGCCCCGCCGAACTGCTGGACGCCCTCGGGGGCGGACCCCGACGTGTCGGAGGCCGGACCCTCCAGCTTCATGAAGGACCGGAACCACGCCTGGTTCAGCTCCCCGCCGCTGTCGTGCAGCCACTTGGTGGACGTGACGATCCTGCGTACGAGCGGAAGCAGGTCGGCGGGGGCGGCCTCGGGGCCCAGCGCGGTGCGGACGAACTCCTCGACGTGCGTCCGGGTGACTTCCTCCGTCCGGTGCAGGCGCAGTTGAACCCGGACGAGGTCCGCGAGGGCGCGGACGGCCCTGAGGTTGTCGATCGTGATGGACTCGCCGTTCCCGAAGACGACCCCCGTGAGGTGGGCGAGGTGCCACAGGCGCGTACCGGAGGGATCGGAGCCCGGCCCGGGATTGAGCCAGTCGGAGAACCTGGTGCCGGTCGAGGTGTCCGTCGGCAGGCCGATCTGCCGCGCCAGGCCGCGGAGGTCGCGCGGGACGCGTACGGGGGAACCGGTCAGCCGCTGCAGGGCCTTGACCGTCCCGGTGTGCAGGCCGCGCTTGATGTCGTCGTCCTCGCCCAGGTAGGGCAGCCCGGGGCTCTCCTCGACCGCGCGGAGCAGCGGCAGACCGGACTTCGTATCGATTCCGCGCCAGATGATCTTCAGCCGGGTGCCCGGCATGAAGAGGACCTCGGCCTCACCCGCTCCGGCGACGGACGAGAACGGGCTGATGTCCACGCCGCTGTTCCCGGTCGCCTGGAGCTCCCACAGGATGCGGTGCGCGAGCGGGTTGGCCGAGCCGCCCTCCGCGAACCCGATGGCTGTGTCCTTGTCCCTGGAGAAGCTGGCGAAGTGATCGAAGGTCGTGTGGTCGCGGCCGTGTTCGGACAGGCCGCTGAGCATGCCGGTGGGGTTGGCGCCCAGTGACCGCTGGCCCCGGTAGGAAGTGCCGAGCGCCGGAGGCAGCTGCCGGAGCGCGTCCGCGAGCATGTGCGCGTGCAGCGCCATCTCGTCCTTGATCCGGGGGAGCTCCTTCAGGATCTTGTCGCGGAACTTGGGGACGAGCGCCGAGGTCTTGCTCCCGGGGTCTTTCGCCGCTTCGGCCAGGCCGGGGAAGGTGACGACCGTCTGCGACAGGCTGGGTGCGGTGTAAGGGGCCTCGAAGTACCGTTCGAGCAGGCTGCCGATCTGATTCCTCATGGCGATGTCCAAGGCGGGCCCGCTGTACTTGAGCACGGGGTTCAGGAGTTCGTACCCCGGCCCCGTGTAGATGGACAGCGCCAGGAAGTGCGCGGGGGAGAGCCTGTCCAGAACTTCATCGGCGGAGATGCCGTGCTCGGTGAGCCAGGCCCGGACGTCTTCGTCGCCGTCTTCCAGCCGAGCCGATTCGAAGGCTGCGAAACGTTCCTTGGCCTTGTTGATCTGGTGGGCGGAGGACTCGGCCAGCCGCCCCGAAGCGGAGTGGTCGGAGTACACCAGTTCGTGGGGGAGCTCCAGTCCGCTGCGGCGGAGCTCGTTCAGCGAGAACGCTGGAATGTTCCGGTACAACTCGGACCCGCCGGCGTAGTGGTGCAGGGGTTTGTCGCCGAGGGCGCCCGACAGGCGTACACCGGCCACGATCTCGTAGAGGGAGTGCTCCCGGGTGGGCAGGAGCCAGCCGTACAGACCCTGCACGAAGCCTTCGGCGTCGGTGCCGCCGATGATCCGGTAGGCGTTCATGGCCTTGGCGGCGGTGCCGGAGACACCCGCGGTGACGGGGAGGCCGCGGTCCTTCATCTCCCGCACCCATGGAGAATCGGGGTCGAGTACGGGCCGGTTCGACGGGTCGTTCGTCCCCGACGGGTGCTCCTGGACGGCCCGGATCGAGCTGACGTACTCGCCGACGTGGGCCGGCCAGTCCTCGCGCAGCCTGATCATGCCGGGGCCGTCGAGCATGTCCTGCACGGTGTCGTTGGCGGAGTCGCCCGCGGCCGAGCGCAGCACCTTCTGGAGCTGCCTGTGCTCATCCGACGAGGCGGCCATGGGGTGGGTCCGCAGGGCCTCGACGTCCAGGTCGAGTTCGCGGGCCGCGCGTTCCCAGTCCGGCTTGGCGAGGGTCTGGTTGATGAGGGCGGACACGGAACAGGGGGACTGGGCGGTGACCGCGTTGTTGAAGGCGGTCATCAACTCGCTGAGACCGCCCTCCATGAAGAGGGTCTCGAGGCGGGCCTGCGCTCCGCCCGGCCTCGGCATGCCGAGCAGGCCGGGGGCGGTGGGACCGTGCCGGAAGAACACCCGCAGGTAGGTGTCGGGCTCGACCTGGCCGCCGAATGCCCGGCCCAGCGTGGTTTCGAGCTTGGCCAGCGCCGACCGGGCCGCCGCCTTCGCGGTCTCGGAGTCCTCGAAGTGCCGGCCGATGCCGTCTTCGAGGCGTCGCGCGTGGTCCTGGTACACGGGGGCTGTGTACAGCGCGCGGTGCGGGCCCTTTCCGCCGAGTTCGAAGGTGCCGTCGAAGGCGGGAGCGTCGGTGTGCCCGGTCGGGGCGGGGCCGAGGTCCTCGTAGGACTGGGGGGCGGGGAGCGCGGTGGGGGGCAGCGAGCCGTCCGGGGGGAGGTGGACGTCGAGGAGGTCGGCCGTGACGGCGCTGTCCTCGCCCACCGGAAGGCTGAGGTGGACCCAGTTGCCCGGCCGGAAGCGGGGGGTGCCGTCCGGGGCCCACGTGAGGTCGTGCGCGGCGAGGAGGTCTCCCGTGCTGGTGGGATCGGCATCGGTGGTGAAGAGCGCCGTGACGGGGGGTACGAAGAGCAGGGTGCCCTGGGGCGCGTAGGCGTTCAGCGGCAGATCGGGCCGGAGCCTGCGCAGTTCCCGCAGGGTGTCGGCGGCGTAGGACTGGTCGAGTCCGCGCGCGAGGTCGCAGGCGGCGAACTGGAGCGGCTTGTCGGTGTTCCACGTACCGTTGTCGGCCAGCCTGACCAGAACCGAGGCGAGATCGGCGGGGGTGATGGGCCGGTTGTTCCAGGTGGGCATCCGGTCGGCGCCGGCGATGTGGCTCGCGATGGTGAAGAAGCGGTCGTCGCGGGGGAACCGGCCGATGGTGTCCCGGTACTTGGCCGCGGCATCGGGCGGCATGAGCGGGTCCAGGAGGTGGCGGACGCCGTTGTCCAGGCGGACTTCGCCGATCGCGTCGGCGATCGCCTCGACCCGCGCTTCGGGTCCCCCGTCCGGCACGTTCTGGCCGGACTCGACCTCGGAGTGGTCCTGGTCCGCCTGGGTCGGCCGGTACGTGGCGTTGTCGTCGCCCGCGCCGAACGGCGTCGCGCCGTCGAGGCGGGCAGCCCCGTGCCCGGGGGCAAAGTTCGGGTTGTGGACGAGTTCGCCGGTCGGCCTCCCCGTCTCGAGGTCGATCCGCTGCGCGTACCGGATGAAGCGGCTGTCCACGTGCTGGAGGAAGGCGACCTCCCGCTGATCCGGGTAGGGCGAGGCGATGTCGAGCGTGGCGTTGATGTCGATCCCGCCGTGGGGGACGTCGAGGGCGTAGGCCCAGCGGTACTTCAGTGCGGCGGGCGGGATTCCGGCCCGATTCGCGGTGAGCTCGACGTAGTGGGGGAGCCGGGTCGCGCTGATGTAGACGGTGTCGCCCGGATCCTCGGACACGTAGGAGAGCAGGTTGGCCACGCGCTCGCCCTTGGCGCCGAACCCCTCGGCGAAGACCCGCTCCGGCGGCACGTCGCTGTTGCGCCACAGGGTCTCGGAGCCGGCGGTCCAGATCGGACGGGGCTGTATCGCCGACAGGTCGAGTCCCGCCTGCTCCGCGACCGAGGCCCAATGGGCGGGGGCCGTGGTGGATCCCGCGCCGGACGCGGCCTCGGGGAGGGAGTCGAACGAGCCGAGGGAGGAGCCGATCAACTGCCCCGTGCTGTCGAACCAGTCCCATCCCGGGGCACCGTCACCGCCGCTGATCCGGTTCCCCTGGTAGTCGGTGACATCGCCTGCCGACGGCCCTTCCTCGTTGTACCGGCCGTGGAGGCTGCCGTCCCGGAACTGCGCGGTGAACCGCTCGCCCGCGGCATCGGTGAGGACCCGCCAGCGCCCCTGGTCCTGGAGCTCGTCGGTGAAGTCGGAGAACGTAGGGGGCAGCGGTGGGTACGACGCCGGGCCCTCCGGTTCGGCGTGTTCGCTCGGCTCGGTACCGAACGGGACGGTGTCGATGTGCTGCCCGTGGCCGAGCCCGTCCTGCCGTCCGGCGGCAGGGTCCGCCTGATCTGCGCCCTGATGGCCGGGACGGGGAATCCACTGGCCGAGGGTGTTGGGATCGCCCGGCCGCGAGGCTGCGATCACTGGCCACGCGCCGGTGATGTGATGGGAGGAGATGCCCCCGGGGAACGCGACCTCCTCCTGTTCGGCGAACTCGTACGGAGTGCTGTACCTGGCGAAGGTCTCGGCAACGTCGATGCCGTAGGGGGCGTCTATCTCGTAGACGTAGCCGCTCGCACGCCAGCCGATCGTCCAGTCGAGGGACGCGCTCGTGCTGACGAAACCGAATGAGGCGCTTTCGTCAGCCCCCAGGTTGACGAACTGGAAGAGGTCGAGGGCGGTGGCGTCGCGCGGGACGAAACCGCTCGTGAAGATCTCCTCGGGGCGGCGGCTGTCCACGCGGTACAGGGGGCCGCTGTCCGCACGCCAGATGGGCGGGGGGACGATGACGGACTCGTCGACGGGGAGCGCGGCGGCAGCGGTGTGCGGGCCGCTCGGTTCCTCTTCCGAGGTGTCGCTGAGCGCGTCCCAGTCGAAGTCGGGATCCACGCGTACGCCGGCCGGTGTCCGGTCGGCTCCGTCAGTATCGTCGCTGTCGGTGTCGCTGAGCGCGTCCCAGTCGAACTCCGGGTCGAGGCGAAGGCCCGGGGAGTCGCCCTCGCCGAATACGACGGTGCCGGGGTGCTGCCCGTGTCCGGTTGTGCCCGGGACGTCGAGGAAGTGGAGGAAGCCGTCGGGGAGGGTGGGGGACTGCGTCGCGGTGTGGGGCGTGTGCTCGGGGGCTCCGGTGTCGGTGTACTCGTGCCAGGCGGAGGTGTCGCCGGAGACGATGGTGGGTGCGCCGTCGGCGGTGATGCCGATGCGCAGGGCCGTGACGAGTTGGCCGGTGGGCGTGTCGGGTGAGCCGGTGCTCGCGGTGGGGACGTACCAGACGGGTGCGTTGGCGGCGAGGGCCTTGAGGGGGTCGGGACCGGGTGTGCCGGTGCGGGTGGTGGCGCGGTGCTTCCACAGGCCGGTCATGACCGTCTTGACGGTGGCTTCGCTGATGGTGGCCAGGGAGCAGGCGGTGAACTGGAGATGGGTGACGCCGTCGAGCTTGCCCTCGTCGTGGGCCTTGGTGAGGCCCTTGAGGGTGGTGTCGGCGTCGGGGGCTCCGTTGGGGCCGGTGTGCATGCCGACGACGAACACGCCGGGGCGCGGCGGCAGGGCGGCCAGGGCCTGGGTCTGCTCCGCGGTGAGCTCGCCGACCAGGACCATGTCTCGCCTGGACCCGTCCGGTCCGGTGTCGTCCTGTGTGAAGAACTCGGCCGGGAGGCTCTCGTGCGAGGCGGTCTGGTGGACGAGGTCGGGGGTCTCCTCCGGGCCCTCGCGGCGGAGGCCGGGATCGGGCGCGGAGAGGGGGACCCCGCCCGGGGACGGGGCGTCGGCGTCCTCGGGCGTGCGGAAGGCCGGGTGGGACAGGACGTCGTCGGCGAAGGAGGACGCCGGGCCTTCGGCGCCCGGGATGAATTCGGTGCCGCCCGAGACGGTCGCCCGGGGAGAGGCGGCTTGGTGGCCGGCGGCGACCGGGTCCGCGGTCGCGCCGGCGGTGGCCGTGTCGCTCGGGGTGTCGGGCGCGGGGGTGACGGAGTCCGTGCGGGCGGTGAAGGCGTCCGTGTCCGATTCGGTCCGGAACAGCGGCTCGTCCAGAAACTCCGTCGAGAAGGGCCGGTCGGGAGTGAGGACGGGCAGCTCGAAGGTGCCGGCGCCGTCGCTCTCGGTGGGGACGTTCCGGGCGCTGTCGTGCTGATCCGCGGAGGGGACACCGGCGTCGGAGAGGAAGGACTTGCCCGTGAAGGGATTGGAGAACACCCATTCGATCATCGACTTGATCTCGCCGCTGATGCTGGGGTCGGGAGACTGCGAGGTGGGGCGGGGCACCGGCCAGGGCGCGGGATTGCCGGTCATGTTCGACACGAACGAGGCGATGTTGATCGGGTGGAACAGCCCGAAGTACTTGCTGTCGTCGGGGTTCTCGGCGTACTGGTGGCTCAGGACCCAGTTCTGGTACCTGATCATGACCGGTTCGAACATCCTGTGCAGGCCGCTGGACAGGAGGCTCATGGCCACGCCGGAGGCGAACGGGCCGCCGCTGATCGAGAATCCGTCTCCGAACGCCAGGTTGTAGAAGCCCTCGCTGAGCATCTCGTGGGTGCCTTCGTGCAGCCAGGAGCCGATGGTCTCGCCCAGCTGGTAGAGGCGGTTGCCGTGCAGCGGGTTCTCCTGCAGGAAGACGCGCCGCAGGAAATTGCCGTGCTCGGACCGGTTGAAGAGCTCTGGCATCCCGGCCGCGAGGTTCTTCAGCTGCTGGTTGTCCGCCAGGGGGCCCAGGGCCCTGGTCAGGGAGTCGACGAGGCCGGTGTGGTCGGCGCCGAGGCGCACCCACTTCTGGGTGAGCATCTCGCCGAACTGCCGGCCCGCTTCCTCCGCGCCCTCGTGCGCGAGGTGTTTCTCGAAGACCTCGCCCATCTTGCGCGAGAACGCGTCCGCGATGGAGCCTTCGCCGGAGCGCAGGAAGCCCGTCTCCAGCTGACGGCTGACGCCGCCGAGGAGCCTGCCGACGTCCCTGGCGAACTCCTGGCGCTCGTGCTTGCCGGCCAGCAGGGGCCCCGGCGAGGTGGCGACCGGAGGGGCGGCGGGCGCGAGGACGTCGAGCGGGGACTCGGTACGCACGGGGGCGGGTGCGGGGGCAGGGGCGTCCGGTCCGGAATCCGGCAGCTTGTTGACCGGGGTGTTGCTCGGGAGGTCCGGGGGAAGGTCCGGCGTGCCCTCGTTCTTGTGCGGACCGGACGCGCCCGGTGTACGGTCGGGGGCCCCCGGCCCGTTGGGGCCGGGGGCCGGGTCGTTGATGACGTCCTCGATGCGGTCGTCCAGTTTCTTGCTGGTGTCCTTGTTGAGAAGGTCGTTGACCTTGTTGCCGAGGATCGATTCCGGGGTTCGGCCGCCCAGGAGCCGGCCTAGCAGCTTGCCACCGGCGTGGAAGAGGAGTTCGAGGGGGCCGCCGACCAGTCCGGTCAGCGCGCCCTGCTTGATCGAGTCGAGCGTTGCCTCGGTGTCCCACTTCTTGCTGTGGCCCGAGCCGAGCTGGTACAGCTGGATCGCCATGTCGAGGAAGATGCCGCCGGTGAGCCCGACGAAGGTCTGGCTCAGGATGGTGGTCAGCAGCCACATGAAGAGGTTCTTGAGCCCCTCGCGCGTGGCGGCGAACGTCAGTGACACCGGCCCCCACACCGCACCGAAGGTGAACGGCGAGAAGAGGGTGGCGAAGAAGATCTGCGCCAGCAGCTCCACCAACTGCAGGATCGCCATGAGTTTCGTGTACTCGACCTGATTGGCGACCTTCAGGGCCACTTCGGACAGCTGGAGTGCGAGCTCCGCCGTCTCCTCCAACTGGTTCGAACCCGCCGTCCGGCCGGTCAGGTCGTTCATCGAGACGACGAACGCGTCGGCCGCCTCGCCCTCGAAGTCGTTCTTGACGATCGGGATGAGTTCGAGGACGTATCCGGAGAGGGTCGAAAGGTCCTTCGCGATGGAGGCGTAGTGCTCGGACACCCGCCGCATCAGATCCTCGTCGGCCTCCGGCCACGGCATGCCCGACACGAATCCGAGGAAGTCGGCTATTCCCTCGGGCGGATTGATGGCCATGGCGTGGTGGTCCTCTGGTCGGGCGGACGGCTCTACACACCGGGGAACGCAGTCGTCCGTCGGCCCGGTTCGGGATCACCGCACCGTCTGGGTGGCCTCGTCATCGGCGTTGTTCATGTTCTCCACCGTCTGGTTTCCGGCCTCCACCACGGAACCGAGCCGTTTGCGCACGTACGCGATGGCCTTGGTGAGGGATTCGGTGGGGGTGTCCACCTGGCCGTGATAGGCCTTGCCGATTTCGTCCTGGCCGGCCGACTCCTTGTTGATCCGGTTGATCTCCACGATGTACCGGCCCAGGTCGGCCAGGCAGCGTTCGTACTCCTCGTAGTTGGCGAACTTGTTCTTGAGGTCGCTCAGCACCCGGAGGTCGTCAGCCATTGAATTCCTCCTGCTTTCCGGTGGGGATGCGGCTCTGGGACTCGGCGGCGAACTCCTCCTGCTTCTTGTCAGGGAGTTCCGCGTCCTTGCGGGCGGTGGCCTCGTCCTCGGCCGCGAACTCCTCCTGCCTGGCGGCCCGCAGTGCCTCCTGCGCCTGCTCCAGGCCGTAGGAGGAGCCCATCGAGCGGAGCGGCTCCATCAGCTCCTCCAGGTCGGTGGGCATGCCGCCCATACCGGTGATCGTGCGCAGATGGTCGCCGAAGTTGTCGAAGCCCTTGATCCGATCGATGACCTGCGTACCCATCTCGGCACGCGCGTCATTGAGCACCGTGACGATGGCGGAGGCGAGTTCGGCCGGTGCCATCCCGAGGTAGCCCTTGGTGTGGAAGGTCATCGAGACCACCTGGCCCTGGGGGCCGACGGTGGCCGAGATCATGCGGTCCTTGGAGGTGACGGTGGCCGTCGCCGCATCCAGTTCCTGTTTGGCGGCGAGCATCTTCTCGCGCTGTTCGTGCAGGGCCGTCATCGCGTCCTTGATCCGGCTCTCGAAGTCGATGTTCACGGTTCACCTCTCTGAAGGCGGGCTGGGGGGCGGGGGGGTGAGCGGTTTCGGGTTCAGCGTCCGATGACGCCGCTGACCGAGCCGGCGCCGGTGCCCCACGTCTCCTCGTCCTCGGTGAGCCACGTGGTGCGCTGGCGGTCCTTGTTCTGGCCCGGACCGCCGGCGCCCGCGCCCATGCCGGGGCTCATCGGCGGCATCATCGGGGACTGCGCAGGCGTCTGGCCTTCGATGGCGGCCCGCTGTTCCAGGGCGGCGGCGTTGGCCGCCTTCGCGGCGGGACTGTTCTCCACGCTCGCCCCCGCCGCGGTCGCGCGCTCGCCCAGCAGGGCCATGCCGCCACGGGTCTCGGTGGTGCCCTGCAGCGGGGTGCCCCCGCCGGAGGGCAGACCGTCCGCGCCGGGGATCCGGATGCCGCCGGCGCCGCCGCCCGTCCCCGGGCCGGACAGGGACAGGCCGCCGGTCTGCGTGTTGAGCCTGGGGACCGGGCGCGAGCTGATCGCGTGTTCGGCGTTCGTCAGCAGCTGGTTCGTGCGGCTGATCTGCTTTCCGTCGGCATCGACGACGATGCCGTCCTTGACGGTGGCTCCCTTGGGCAGTGCGTAGGGATTGCCGTTGGAGTCCAGCAGCGGCTTGCCGGTGGCGTCGACCACCGTGCCGTTCTCCAGGATCTTGGCTCCCTCGGGAAGCCTGATCTGGTCGTAGGATCCGCCGGGAATGCCGCCGTTGCCGGGCAGCGGGTCGCGCTGGGGCTGACCCACCGTGCCTCCGGGCGGGGCGATGACCGGCTTGCCGTCCGAGCCGCGGACCAGGTTGCCCTTGGGGTCGTAGACCCGGCCGTCCTTGCCGATCCGGGAGCCCGGCGGCAGCATGACCGGCTTTCCGTCGGGGCCGAGGACCGGCTTGCCGTTCTTGTCGAGGAGCGGCGCGCCGCCGCCCGGGCCCGTTCCGATCCCGCCGCTGCCGCCCCCGGGGAACGTGGTGCCCGGGCCGCCGCGGCCGGGGATGTCGACCGGCGGCTTGACGTTCGGACCGTTCTTGCCGCCCTTGTTCAGGTCGGGGATGCCCTTCGAGCCGCCGGTGCCGCCCGAACCGTTCTTCTTCAGGTCGTTGAGGGGGTTGTTGGTGTTACCGGAGCCCGGTCCCGTGTTCGGGCCGCCGGTACCGCCCCCGGGCATCGTGATGTTCGGCTGGTACACGCCCTCGTTCAGGGCGGCCGCGAGCTTGAGGTAGGCGGTGTCCAGCGGTGGCATGGTGGTGCTCGCCGCCGTGTCGAGTTCGGCCAGTCCGTCGATCCAGCGCTTCTTCGCGACCTCTTCGACCCCGTTGATCCAGTTCGCGTTGCCGACGTTGGAGCCGCTCGAGTCGAAGACCCCCTCGAAGTTCTCGGCGACGCTGACGTATTCGCCCTGGGCGTAGTAGGACCAGCTCGACCGGATCTCGGCCTTGGCCATGACCTCGGAGAAGACGTTGTACAACTGCTGGAACCCATTGGCGTGCGGTGCGGTCCGCCAGGTGTTGAAGGCCTTGTACATGGCCATGGTGGAGGTCTGGAGCTGTTCCTTGGTCGTCTTGATCAGCACGGCGTAGTCGGTGGGCGCCGTCAGGTCGAGCCTGACCTTGCTCATCTCGAGGTTGATGACGTTGAGGAACTTCTTGAACGCGCCGGCCGCGCTGCCCTTCCAGTCGTCCGACGAGGAGCCGACCGACTCCGCCCAGCCGTTGATGACGGGCTGCCATTCGTCGAACCAGCGGATCACTCCCGTGATCTGGTCCGCCGCGTGGTCGAACGACCAGGCGCTGGTGACCTCGTTCTTGTAGGGGGAGGCCACCAGGGGGGTCAGGTTGTGTTCGGTGTCCCGGAACCAGAGGTTGTATTTGGACGTCGTGTTGTCGAACACGTTCGCCCAGTCGATGTTGAAGCCCACGACGTACCAGGACGGTTCCGCGACCGGGCCGCCGCTGCTGTCCGTCAACGTGACGTAGCCGGTCCAGTAGATGTCGAAGGTCTTGCTCCAGTCCGTGTACTTCGGCAGAGCGGCCTGGACCCGGAAGCTCTTCTCGACGATCCACCGTGCGGATCCGGGGCCGGCCACCGCACTCCGGTCGGTCAGCGACCCCGTGTCATTGAGGAATACCTTGAGGGATTCTTCCCAGTTCTTGTTCACCGGCACAGTGCTCGGAACTCCTGTCGGGATCGCGGGAAGCCGTCGGCTACTTGGAAGGCGGGGGCGGAGCGGAGTTCCCGGAACCCTGGGACTTGGAGCCCTGCTGGATCGAGTTGATGATCTCCCACATCTCACTGACGCTGATGGATTCGTCGTCGGCGTCGTCGAGGATCACCTTGATGCTCTTGAGCGTGAGGAACCCGCTGTCGGCCGTGCCGCGGAACACACCGAGGGCGCTGACGACCTGCGCGCAGAGCGCCTTGAAGGCGACCTGCACCTGGCCGGCGCTCGGCAGCTGCTTGGTGTTGCCGGGCAGCAGAAGACCGTCGTCCCCGGAGGAGGTCCCCTGCGACCACTGCGTCAGGGACAGCAGGGCCGGGTCCTCCTGGAAGTCCTTCAGCAGGGACTCGAACTTGGTCGCGAAGTCCAGCAGGACCTGTTCGGTGATCTTGAACGAATCGCCGTCCCCGGGCTTGTCGTCCGGGTTGTCCTCGGGCGGCGTGGTCGGCACGGTGGAACTCCTGTCCTGGAACGGGCCGTTCGGTATTCGGCAGAGGGAACGCGGGCGGCGCCGGGTGCGGTTCGCCCGGATGTGCGAGGACCCGGCCCGCGGGGTGACCGCCGTGGACCGGGTCCGGGGACCGGGGTCAGCGGGCCTGGAACATGTAGGCGCTCTTGCGGTCGCCGTTGCGGATGACGTCGTGCGCGTTGGCCAGCAGGTCGGCTCCCTGCCGGAACTGGTCGGACAGCCCCTGGTCGAGCATGTTGACGGAACGCTTGAACTCCTCGAATTCCTTGGCGGCCTCACCGGTGAATTCGGTCTTGACGGAGTCGAGCCGCTGGACGATCGCATCGAGGGCGTCGGTCATCTTCTGCGCCACGGCGCGCATTTGATCGTTCGCGGCCTGGAGGTCGGCGTGCTTGATGTCCATTTCCATGATCTGGGAATCCTTACGTGATGAGGGCAGGGAGGCGCGTGCCGGGCGCGCGGGTGGGGGTGCCGGGCCTACTTGCTGAGGAGGTCGTAGACGTCGCCGGTCCAGAGGTCCATGTTGGCCTCGGCCTCGCCCGCGGTGTCCTCCATCACCTTGCTGGTGTAGCCGACGGAGGCGACCAGGTCCTTGTACTCGGCCATGACCGAGCGGTAGCCGCGCTGCCAGTTCTCGATCTTGGCGACGAAGGCCCGGCCGGCGTTCGAGACCATGCTCGTGGACACCCGGCCGGCGATGTCCTCGGACTCGGTGTAGGACCGCTCCATGGTCTGGAGGTGGGTCTCGAGCTCGTTGAGGACCTTGGTGAGCGCCTCGGACGATACCCTCAGGTTCTCGTTCACCTGATCTCCTTGTTCGGATCGTGTGCGGTTCGGGGTTACGGGATCGGGGGTGTGGGGCTTGGGGGGCCCGCACGTGGAACGGCCGCCGCTCCGGGGCCGGTTCGCCCCCGGCACGGCCGAGCGGTCAGCCGCCCGCGCCACCCGTCCGACAGGGCTGTCCGGCGGGCGGCGCGGACGGTTCGACCAGGCTCGCCGAGGCCAGCGCGGCCGGGTCCAGACTCGGCCCGGTCGGCAGCAGCGACAGCAGCGCCGAGGGCATCCCCGCCGCCGGGGCGCCGCCGTATCCGAGGGCCTTCACCGCCTCCGGGGTGGGGACGGGGTACTTCACACCGTTGTCGGACACCAGGTACGTCGTCCCGGGCGCGCCCGCCCCGGACAGCCCGCGTACCAGTGCCCCGGCGCCCGGCCGTACGGACACCCGGTCGGCGGTGCCGCAGCCGGCCACCACGCCCGGCTGGGGGGCGGGCGGCAGGCCCGTCACCACCGCCGCGGCGGCCAGCGCGACCAGGGTGCGCGGTCCGCCGGCAGCGGGCTCCACCCCCGCGCAGGCCGCCTGGCCCGCTGTCGGAGCCACCAGAAGCGGCGGCGCCACGGGCAGCCCTGCGTCCCGCAGGGTCCCGGCCGGTGCGGGATGGTCGGCCAGGTCGGCCGCGCCCACCGCCTCGGCGGTGGCGGGCGCCCCGGAGTACGCCTCGCGCTGGGTGCGGGGGTCACCGCGCAGCAACTCGAACACGGTCCGGCTGGTCCGCGCGAACCCCTGCTGGGTCAGGACGTACGACTCCCCGGCGGGCCCGGTGAACAACTGGCCGACCCGGGTCTGCCGCCCGCCCAGCGCGGGACCGGCGCTGCCCCGCCCGGGAACCTCCGGCGGCGACAGACCCGGGCCCTCGGGCAGGGAGTTCAGGAAGGGCGAGGAGACCGGGTAGGGAGTGACGGAGGCGTAACCGAGCGCCGTCCCGGCCCCGTTGGCGGTGTCGAGCCGCAGCCGCTTCCCCTGCCACAGTACGTGTTGGACGCCGTCGGGAGTCGTCACCAGCAGGCCCTGCTCCGCAGACAGTGCCTGGCCCGCCGTGCCGGACCCGACGGCCACGGAGAGCGCCGGGACCGCCCCGCCGTCGGCCGCGCGGCTGACCAGTCCGCAGACCAGCCAGGCCCCGCCGTCCAGTGCGGACTTGGCCGGCAGCCCGTCCGGCGCCCCCACGATGCCGACCGGGCCGCCGCGCGGCGCCGCGCCCAGTGAGGCGAGGCCGACCTGCGCCACGGTCATCTTCTCCCCGGCGACCAGGCGGGCACTGGCCTGGTTGAGCACGGGCCGCAGCTGTCCGCCGATGAACAGGTACCGGGCGCCGCTCTCCTTCACCACGACCAGCGTGCCGGGCTTGGCCCAGGCAGCCGAGCCGCCGGGCTTGACCGCCCCGTAGAGCCCGATCACCAGGGCGATCGCCAGAGTGATGAACACACTGGTGCGAACGCCGCGGGTGGTACGCCGCGTCGGCAGGTCCGGCGCGTCGGGCTCGCCCCGCAGCATGCCGGCCCCGAGTCTGCTCATGACGAACAGGTGGGCCTGCACCTGGTCGCGCCTGGACTGCATGGGAACTCCTCCGGAGAAATGGTCCTGTCATGGCCGCGGACCGGCCGCCACGGTTTCAGCGGCCGGTCAGCCGCTGAGCCCGCGCACCCAGCCGAAGACCCCCGCCACGGTCAGCGCGAGAGGCAGCAGGCTCAGCGCCAGCGCGCTGTGCAGCAGGTCGCCGGCCCGCCCCCAGTACGGCAGCGTCCGCCGGCCCGGGAGAGTCCACGAGGCGATCGCGAGGGCCGCGGCGGTGGCCGACAGAACGGCCAGCAGCCCCAGCCGGCCGGGGCCGCCGAGCACCGCGGCCCACTGAGCGGTGAGCAGGCCCAGGCCGTAGAAGCCCGGCAGGATCAGGGCCAGCCGCTGCCACAAGGAGCCCACCTCACGGGCGTGCAGGACGAGCAGCAGGGACAGGACGGCCATCGTCGCCGTCGCGGCCCACCCCGGTGCCCGGACCACCAGCGTCAGGCACCCGGCGCACAGCGCGCCGCTCACCACGTGGAACGCGGTCAGGTATCCGTCGGCCACGACGGTGCGGTCCAGCACCTCCTGCGCGGGGAGCGGCTCGATGTCGTCCTGCAGTTCCTCCGCGGTACGCGGCAGGGCGGGCAGCCTCAGTCCGGACAGTCGGAAGGCGAAGCCGGGCAGGAACGCCCCGAAGGCCACCACCAGCACGGCGACCAGCGCCGCCGTCTGCGCCGCGGTGAGACCCGCCAGCGTGAGGGCGCCGGACACCGCCCCCGCCACCGCCGTGATCAGCAGCCCGAGGAAGAGCGGCGCCGAGCAGGCCACCGCGGCCAGCGCCATGACCGCCCCGGCCGCCGCCGCCGAACTCCCCGCGAGCAGCCGCGCGGCCGTCGGGTCGCCGCTGCCCGTCGGCAGCAGTGCCCCGGCCAGCGCCAGGTAGGGCACCGCCGCCGCCCCGAGCGCGGTACCGGCTCCGGCGTCGCCCACCGCCCGCGAGGCGGCGGCCGCCCCCAGCAGCAGCAGTCCGCCGGTCGCGGCCGCCGCGACCGGCCGAAGCGGCCCGATGCCGCCGGACAGGGCCAGCAGGGCGAGACCGCCCGCGAGCGCCGCCATCGCCAGCCCCAGGGCCACGTGGTGGGTGAGCGCGGGGCGCCAGGAGTCGCCGCGCTGCTCCAGGCCCACCGCGATGCCGTCGACGAGGTCGTCGAAGTGCACCGGCGGGAAGGCTTCCCGGCGCAGCCGGAGGAACAGCCGCTCACCGTCCCGCAGCCCGAGGGCCTCCGCCGACTTCTCGGGGTCCAGGGGCTCCTCACCGAGGCGCTGGAGCAGCCAGCCGCCGGCCTCGACGGCCTCTTCGTCGAGGTTGTCCCCGGCGTAGCCGAGGACCGTCGGCAACAGGTCCGCGAGGGGCAGGTCGTCCGGGACGGAGAGCTCGACCACCCTCTCCGGCCCGTGGAATCTCAATCGGCACAGTCCCGCGACCGCGCTTCCGCTCATGTGCCCGCGTGTCCTTCCCGCTGCTCGTCCCCGGGCCGCAACGCCCCCGGCGGCCATGGGAACGCGCGGAGCCCGGCTGCGGGTTCGTCCGGCCGGGCCCGAACCGGTCCCCGCGAGGCCCGCGTTCACTCCTGGGCAGGGAGACCGCCGCACAGGTTCGGCGGGCGCGGCGTGGAGGAGTTTCGTTGAGCGTGGTGCAAGTCAACCGCCCACCACGGCGGCCGGGCCCGGAGATGCCCGACGGCGAGATCCAGCTGCAGGAGCCGCCTGTACTGCCCGAGAAGCAGACCGGCCTGGGAAGCATCATCACGATGGTCCCGATGGCGCTGTCGTCGCTGTCGATGGTGTTCATCTTCCTGCGGCCCAACGGCGGCCTCATGACCTACATCGCCATGGGGACCATGGCGGTCTCCGCGATCGGCATGGTCGTCACCCAGATCATCCGGGGCAGCGCCGACCGCAAGGAGGAGCTCACCGCCGAGCGCCGCGACTACCTGCGCTACCTCGGCCAGATGCGGCGCCAGGTACGCAAGGACATCCGGAGCCAGCAGGAGGCCCTGGCCTGGCGCAACCCGCACCCGGACGAGCTGGTGTCGCTGGTGCGGACCTCACGCCTGTGGGAGCGACGCGCCTCCCACCCCGACTTCAGCGACGTCCGGATCGCGACCGGGGCCCAGCGGCTGGCCGTGCGCCTCGCCCCCCTCGCCACCAAGCCGGTGGAGGACCTCGAACCGCTCGGCGCGCACGCCCTGCGGCGCTTCATCCACGCCTACGCTCAGGTCGCCGACCAGCCCGTCGCCATCCACCTGCGAGGCTTCGCCCACGTCCTGATCCGCGCCGGTGCCCCGGCCGCCGGTGACGGTACGCCCACCGCGCGTGCGGGTGCCGCGCGTACAGTCACCGCGCACACCGCCACGACGGCCCCGGCCGCCCCCTCGGCCGCCCCCTCGGCCATCCAGGGGACCGCCCCGGACGCGGCGGTCGGCGAATCGGACGAGACGGTCCGCGCACTGGCCCGAGCCGTCCTCGCCCAGCTCGCCACCCTCCACGCGCCCGACGAACTGCGCATCGCGGTCGTGGCCGCCCCCGACCGCCGGCCTCAATGGGAGTGGACGAAGTGGCTCCCACACGCCCTCCACCCGAGCGAGAGCGACGGTGCCGGGCCCCTGCGCCTGGTCGCCGGCAGCATCGGCGAGCTGGAACAACTGCTCGGAGACGAGTTCGGTGCCCGGCCGCCCTACGAACCGGACGCCGTCCCGAGCCGCGAAGAGCCGTACACCGTCATCGTGCTGGACGGCGCCTCGTTCGCCGCCCCGCACCGGGCCGCCCTCGGCGGCTACCGCAACGCCACCGTGATCGACCTCGCGTCCGCCCTGGACTGGAAGCACAACCGGCTCACGCTGCGGCTGCGCATCACCGGTGCCCCGGACGGCCACGGCAGCAGCACTCTCGAAATGGTGGGCGCAGACCGCA
Organism: Streptomyces sp. NPDC053432; assembly: GCF_055585365.1. Taxonomy (NCBI): domain Bacteria; kingdom Bacillati; phylum Actinomycetota; class Actinomycetes; order Kitasatosporales; family Streptomycetaceae; genus Streptomyces; species Streptomyces sp. NPDC053432. Next base: position 13,524 of record NZ_JBVJKF010000011.1, on the reverse strand, counting down.
ACCGCAAGGACGAGATCACCGCCCTCGGTGTCCCCGACGGCCTGTCCGCCGCCGCGGCCACCCGGCTCGCCGCCCTCATGGCCCCCTACCGGCTCGGCGACAGCGTCGATGCGAGCGAACCGCTGTCCGGCGACTTCGACCTGACGACCCTGCTCGGCATCCACGACCTCTACGGCTTCGACGTCACACAGCAGTGGGAGCTGCGCCACCAGTCGAACAAGCTGAGGGTTCCGCTCGGCATCGGCCCCGACGGCACCCCCATCGACCTCGACATCAAGGAATCGGCCCAGGGCGGCATGGGCCCGCACGGCATGCTCATCGGCGCCACCGGCTCCGGCAAGTCCGAGCTGCTGCGCACCCTGGTGCTCGCCCTCGCCCTCACCCATTCCTCGGAGATCCTCAACTTCGTCCTCGTCGACTTCAAGGGCGGAGCCACCTTCCTCGGCCTGGACCGCCTGCCCCACACGTCCGCCGTCATCACCAACCTGGCCGACGAGGCCGACCTGGTGGAACGCATGCGCGACGCTCTGCACGGCGAGATGATCCGCCGTCAGGAACTGCTGCGCGCCGCGGGGAACCACGCCTCCCTCCTGGAGTACGAGACCGCCCGCGCCGGCGGCGCTCCGCTCCACCCGCTGCCCACGCTCTTCGTGGTGGTCGACGAATTCTCCGAACTGCTGGCCGCACACCGCGACTTCATGGACCTCTTCGTCATGATCGGCCGCCTCGGCCGCTCGCTCGGAGTCCACCTCCTGCTCGCCTCCCAACGCCTCGACGAAGGACGGGTCCACCAGCTCGAATCCCACCTGTCCTACCGCATCGGCCTGCGCACCTTCTCCGCGATGGAATCCCGCGGCGTCCTCGGGGTCCCCGACGCCTACCAGCTGCCCTCCCAGCCCGGAAACGGCTACCTGCGCAGCGACATCTCCACCCTCACCCGCTTCAAGGCCGCCTACGTGTCCGGAACCTACCGGCCGAAGCGGCGGCCCACCGCCCAGCGCGCCGTGATCGACGGCCAGGTCACGGCCTTCGGCACCGCGTACGTGGCCCCGCCCCAGCTTCCGCCCGCCGCGGCCGGCCCGTCCCCCGAGGAGGAACGCGAACCGGAGGCGGAGGAGACCCGTTCGCTCCTCAACATCGCCGCCGAACGCCTCACGGACGCCGGCCCGGCCGCCTACCAGGTGTGGCTCCCGCCCCTGGACGTGCCGCCGACGCTGGACGAACTGCTGCCGCCCCTCGCACCCCACCCCGACCACGGCTTCGCGGCCGACGGCGAAGCCCGCGGATCCCTCAAGGTCCCGGTGGGCGTCGTGGACCGCCCCTTCCAGCAGGTACGCGATCTGCTCGTGGCGGACCTGGGCGGCGCCGACGGGCACATCGGCATCGCCGGCGCCCCGCAGTCGGGCAAGTCCACGCTGATCCGCACCCTGATCACGGCCCTCGCCCTCACCCACACCCCGGCCGAAGTGCAGTTCTACTGCCTGGACTTCGGCGGCGGCACGCTCTCCGGGCTGCGCGGCCTGCCGCACGTCGGCGGCATCACCGGACGGCACGACCCCGACCGCGTCAACCGGACCATCGCCGAGGTCAACTCGGTCGTCACCCGCCGGGAGAAATACTTCGCCGACCGCGGCATCGACTCGGTCGCCGCGTTCCGCCGCATGAAGGCGGCGGGCGAGCTGCCCGAGGACCCGTACGGAGACGTGTTCCTGGTGATCGACGGCTGGAACACCCTGCGCCAGGAGTTCATGGACCTCGTCCAGCCGCTCACTCTGCTCTCCCAGCGCGGCCTCAACTACGGTGTCCACCTGCTCGTCGGCACCACACGCTGGGGCGAGATCACCGGCGCACTGCGCGACCAGCTCCAGACCCGCTTCGAGCTGCGCCTCGGCGACCCGGTCGACTCCGTCATCAAGATGCGCGCGGCGGCCAAGGTGCCCAGGACACCGGGGCGGGGCCTGACGGCGGACGAGATGCACTTCCTGTGCGCACTGCCCCGGATGGACGGCATGGGCACGGCGCACGACCTGGGCGAAGGCATAGCCGACCTGGTCGACGCGGTCGCCGACCACTGGACGGGCCCGCGGGCCCCCGAGGTCCGCATGCTGCCCTCGGTGCTGGACGCGGCCGAACTGCCCGAACCGCACGGCTCCCTGCGGATCGCGCTCGGCCTGGAAGAACACGACGTCCAGCCGCTGTGGCACGACTTCTCCCAGGACCCGCACCTCATCGTCGTCGGCGACAGCGAATCCGGGAAGACCAACCTGCTCAGACACGTGACCGCGCAGATCATGCGCGCCTACACGCCCGACCGGGCCCGCTTCATGCTGGTGGACTTCCGGCGCGAGATGTACGAGACGGTGCCCGAGGAATACCGCCTCGGCTACGCGGTGTCCGCCGACCCGGCCCGGAAGATGATCACGGGCGCGGCGAACGCCCTGGCCAACCGGCTGCCGTCCGCCGACATCACTCCGGACCGGCTCAGACTGCGCGACTGGTGGAGCGGACCCGAGCTGTTCCTGATCGTCGACGACTACGACCTGATCGGCAGCTCGATGTCGGCACACCCGTTCGCCGCGGTCATCGACCACCTCGCCCAGGGCGCGGAGATCGGCCTGCACGTCATCGTCGCCCGATCGGCGAACGGAGCCGGGCGCGGACTGTCCGACCCGCTCCTGCGCAAGCTCCAGGACGTCAACACCCCCGCCGTGCTGCTGTCCTGCCCGCCGACGGAGGGCTATCTCTTCGGCGGTACGAAGCCGAAGGTGCTGCCGGCCGGGCGGGCGCTGCACATCACGCGGCGCCGTACGGTCCAGCTGCAGACCCCCCTGCTCGGCCCCGACGGCCCGCACCCGCAGAACGGAACCGCCGGATGACCGCCCGGGCCGCCGGATCGACGCTGTGGTCCGTGGGGCCGCACCTGGTCATCGCTCCCGAGGAGGCGGACTCCAGGCTGTCGGCCGCCCTGAGCCGGCTGGACCGCCTCCCGGACGCACTGCTCGTGCTGGCCGCCGCACCCGACGCGGCACCGGTGCTGCGCCGTGAGCTGGCCGACCTCGTCGTGCTCGCCGCCGAACGCGGCGCGGCGCGGCTGATCGTGGCCGCGTCCGGCCTCGCCGCGGCCGGTGCGGACGGCCGGCGCCCGGTCGACGGGATCGCCGAGGCCGCCCGCTTCCCCGTGATCGCCCCCGACGGCGTGGTCACCATCGAGCCGGACGGTTCCGTAGGGGTCGGCGCGCCGGGCGGCTGGTGGCTGGCCGAACCGGGCCGGGCACCCGCCCGGCCGCTGGGACCGGCCTGGCCACCCGCGCCGCCGGAGGCCTGCCCGGCCGGGGGGCCGGCACCGGTTGAGGCATCGGCTCGGCCCCCCGCCCCCGACAGCGGCCCCCGCACGGGCATCGGCACGGACCCGGTCTCGGTCGCGGACGTGTTGTCGGGCAAGGAGAGCCGACGGCCGCCGCGTACACCGTCCCGGGGTGCGGGCGGCGCCGGTCCGGCGTACCGGCGGGTGCCCGGCGGGATCTGGTGGGGGGAGGTGCCGGCGGGAGTCGAGGCGCTGATCGGCGGCAGGTCCGACGAGCTCCTCGTCGGTGTGGGCTCACCGCGACGCCCGGGGCTCCCCACCGCCGAACTGCTGGACCTCGTACGGCTGGAACCCGTGCGAGAGGCCGCCGCGGCGGGGAACCATCTCCTGCTCACGGCCCCTTGGGCCGACCCGGACGAACTCATCGGCATGGCCGTCGCGCTGGCCGTCCGGCTCGACCGGGACGTCCGCGCCGCCAACGGTCTGCCGGTGCGCACGCCCGACGGCTGTGCCACCGCCTTCCTCGACGAGCGGGGCGCGGCCACGTGGCGGCCCCTGCTCGTCGAACTCACCGCCGTGCCCGGCCACCGCCGCGTGGTTCCCTCGGCCTGGCTGAGCCTGCCCGGACTGCAGACGCTCGCTCCTGCCGTGCACGAGGCCGGGATCGAGGACTGGGTGCTGGAGGCCGTGCCGGCCGGCCTGTGGCTGCGCCCGGTGGGGCGTCCGGCTCATCCCTGGCCGAGGATGCTGCGCCGGGAGCCGGCGCGGCCCGTCCTCGCGGTGGGGGAGCGGGACCGGAAGATCGACCGGCGGGTGTGGGAGGCACTGCCCGGAGTACTGGCCGCCCTTCCCGACGTGGGCGCGGCCTCTCCGTACGGGCTGCTGGCCCGGGGGGAGCCGGCCGACGAGGCGGCTGCCCGCGCCTTCGCCTCGGCGTACGGCCTGGACTGGCTGGGACCGGCCTTCCCCGCTCCCCGGCCGGAGCCGGCCGCACCGGCGCCGGCCCTTCCGGGACGGGTCATCCCGGCGTCCGCCCCTCCAGCCCCCGGCACGCGCGACGATGCCGCGGCCACCGCGGCTCCCCGCACGCCCAACAGCCCGGAACCCGGCCCGGCAGCCCGTCCCACACCGGAGCGGCCGGCGGCGCGCGACCTGCCCGAGGAATCCGGTACCGCCCCCGGCCCGCAGGCCCAGGCCGCCCCGCCCGCGCCCGCCGGGTCCGCGCAGACCGGTGCCGGCCAGGTCACCTCCGGCCCGGTCGCCTCCGCCCCGGCGGCCACGGAGCCGCAAGGACCCAGCCGGCCCGAGGACCGCGCCGCTCTCCGGCAGCTGCTCGGCGATCGCTACCACGTGCTGGCGAGCAGGACCGAACTGCTCACCTCCCGGCTGCCCTCGCTGCGCTCCACCCCGCACGACGATCTCAAGCCGGACATGGTCGCCATCTCGCTCTACCAGGCCGACGTCTGCGAACCGGCCTCCCGGGCCGACCTGGTTCGGGCCGCCCGGGCCGCCGGGCCGGGGCCGTACACCCCGCTGCTCCGCTGCCTCGGCTCGGGCCTGCGCCGCCTGCCCGGGCACTACGGAGCCGTCATGCTGGCCGCCCCGGCCGAAGTGGTGCCGCTGGACCGCTACATGCCCGGCTCCCTGCTCGTCGAGCCGGGCCCGGTGGCCGCTGTGCCGGCGTGCGACGCCGAACTGGAGGGCACCGTCGAGTTCGGCATCTGGTCCACCGCCGGCCGCCGCATGTCCGTCTTCGCCGGTTCCGACGCCGAGCCCGAGGTGGTCTTCCCGCCGGGCACCGCGTTCTCGGTCCTCGCGCTCCGGGCACCCGCGGACGACGAGGGGCCGATCCGGGTGCTGCTCCGCGAACTCTCGCCCGCCGAGGCCCGGTCGGCGGGGCACCGTCCTCGGGACGAACAGGCGCGGACGCGCCTGGCCGGGTGGTTCGAGCGCCGGGACATGCTCGCGCCCGCCGACCGGCGCCCGCTGCCGAACGCCGCCCGTTTCCATCTGGCGCCGGGAGCCGCGCTCCGCTGAGACCCACCGGCCCGAACCGGCCTCCGCCCCGGCCGCGTTCCTTCTGGCACAGGCAGCGGCACCAGCGGGCCGGGCCTGCGGAAACCGGCGCTTGCGCCCGCCGCTACTACGGTGTTCGGGAGAGAGAATGACCAAGACGTTGGACATGCCGGAGGCGGACGCGGAGGCAGGGCCCGACGCGGACGCAGTGACAGCGGCGGAGGCCGTGGTGAGGAGTGACGCGGCGCTCCTGGAAGACGATCTGGCCGAGTTCCTCACCCTGTTGACCGGTACCGGGGCACACCCGGCCCGGGGCCCGGGAGCGTCCGTCTTCGAGGCCGCGTTGCGGCGCTCCCTGTACGCACCCGTCGGGGACGCCGTCGGATCCAGGGTGGGGCAGGAAGCCCTGCCTCCCGCGGGCACCGGGACGCCCGGCGGAGGCGGAGCGGCCCCACTGCGCCCCTCGATGGTCTACTGGGCCTTCCGCAACTACCGGGGCTTCCCCGACCGGGCGGGCGGCGAGCCGTCCCCGGAGGACCTGCCGGCCGTCCGCCGCGCCGCCGTCGCGGTACGCGTCCTGCTCAAGGCGGCCGTCGCGCTCGACGACATCCAGGACGACAGCGGCATCCGCTACGGGGAAGCCGCACTCCACGTCACCCACGGCGTGCCCCTCGCCCTCAACACCGGCACCTGGCTGATCACGGCCGCGCTGCGGCACGCGGCCGATCCCGCCGTCGTGGACAGCCTCGTACGGGCGGTCGGACTGGGCCTGAGCGGCCAGGCGGCGGACCTGTCCACGCGCTCGGCGCGAACCCGGGCCGAGCTCATGGCGGCCTCCCGCGCGGACCGCGTGCGGTTCTGGGAATCGATGGCGTCCCGCAAGACCGGAACACTGTTCCGGATGCCCCTCGACGCGGCCCTGGCGGCGCTGGACGTCGTCGAAGGCGAACGGCGGACCCTGGACCGCGCCATGCGCGGACTCGGACTGGCCAGCCAGCTGTTCAACGACCTCACCGACATCGTGCCGGAGCTCGGCGGCGCCAACACCCACGAGGACTTCGACGGTCTGGGCAATCGCGTCTTCCTCGAACTGCTCGACTCCGCACCGGCCGCGTGGGCGGATGCGCTCTCCGGAGAACCGGCCGGCGCACGGGCGGGTGAGCGGCTGAAGTCGTTCGTCCTGGGCCACCCGGGACTGGAGGAAACCCTCCTGCGTCTCGCGGCCGAGGCGGTCGAACTGAAACGCGCGGCGAAGGAAGCCGTGCACAGCGTGTGCCGCTCCGACCTCAGCGCCGCGTACTTCGACGTCACGATCGAACGCAAGGGGCACCTCATCGACCGCCTGTACCGGACGATCCGCATGCGACGTGCCGCATGACGGCCACGACGGTGGAACGCCTGCGGTCGAGCACCCGCGGCCGCCACGACGACCTGGAGACCACCGGTTTCGCTGCCGCGATGACCACCGGAACCCTCCCGATCGACCGGTACGCCGCACAGCTCGGCGCCCTCCACGTGGTACTGGAAGCGCTCGAGGACGAACTGTCCCGCGCCACCGACCCGTACGTCGGCGCGGTGTGGACGGCGGACCTGGCCAAACTTCCCCACATCGAGCGCGACCTGGCGTACTTCGCAGAAGCGGGCCGGGTGCCGGCACCCCTGGCGGGCGCGGAGGCGGAAGCCTTCGCACGGGAGATCCGCCACGCCGCCGCGGCGGACCCCCAGGCCCTGCTCGGCCACCTGTACGTCCTGGAGGGCTCCACCCTCGGAGGCCTGGTCCTGCGCCGCTGCGTGGCCGAGGCCCACGGGCTGCGGACCGGCGACGGCCTTGCGTACTACAGCAGCGGGGACCGCGCCCGCTGGGCGCGCTTCACCGACCGGCTGAACCGGATCACCGCGGAACCCGGCCCACAGGCCCGCGTCATCAGCGGAGCCCAGCGGGCGTACCGCCACACGGCCGCCATCCACCGGGCCCTCTCGCAGGGCCTGCCCGCCGGGCCCGTACCGGCTGCGGGGCCGGCGGGCGGCGGATCCGTACACGGCCCGCCCGGCGACCCGTACGGCCACGGTCCGGCCCGCCGCCGAGAGCAGCCCGGTTCCACTCGCCGGCAGTTGACTGCCGGTCATGTCGGGGCCCCGGCCCCTGTGTGGCGGCGCCGACGACCGGCCGACGGCCTGCCGACCGCGCACGAGCCCGTGGTGCGGCGGAGCGCGGACACCCGCCGCACCACAGGCCTCGGCCGAATCGCGGAGTCAGATCCGGTGCCAGGAGCCCCAGCTGCCGCTGGTGCTGCGGATGCGCTCCCAGTCGTTGTAGCCGGCGCCGTCGGACGCCTTCGAGTTGTCCCGGACACGGACCGCGAAGGTGTCGCCGGGACGGGCGACGAGCCACGGAGCCTGGGTGGACTGGCCGCCCAGGCTGGTCCAGGAGCTCAGGCTGCCGTCCCGGTCGGTCCAGCGGGTCCACACGCTGTGATCGGTGCCGGTGACGAAGATTTCCCTGGTGCTGTCGGCGAAGCGGTACGACGTCTTTCCGGTCCCGTAGACGCCGCCGCAGTAGAACTGGCCGCCGAAGGTCGAGTCCGTGCACACGCCCTCCTGCATCGGCACGCCGTCTGCGGCGCCCGCCGACGGCGGGACGGAGAACAGTCCCGCGGCGGCCAGTGCCACAGCGGCGAGGAGGGTGGATCGTCTGGTCCTGTCCATGTTCATCGTCTTCCCTGGCTGGTGCGTACGCGGACCGGTGATGCGGTGTTCGGCCACTGCCCGGGCCCGATGCGGGCAGAGTCTCGCAGAGTTGTACGCGGGAGCCCGCGATCCGGGTTCGCGGGCGACACCTGAGGGCCTGCGCGAAGGCGCAACGTCACCCGCACGGGCAGACCCGGCCGGCACCTGCCCGCAGACGCGGGTGATCACCGGCCGGAGCGGCACGGTTCCGGACGGACGTCACATGCCCGAGTCGTACCAGCCGGTCCAAGTGCCGTCGTGCAGGCGTTCGTTCACCTTCACCTCGCCGGCGCTGTTGTGATAGGCGATCGAGAACGTCCAGGGATCGTTGTCGTTCTGGTCGATGACACGGCCGAATTCACCGATGTACACCTTGCTCACACACTCCCAGCCGCCCATGGACAGCCACTTGCTCCACGATCCACTGGTGTTGGTCCAGCGCGTCCACACCTTGTGGTCGGTACCGATGACGAACACCTGCTTGGTGCCGTCGGGGAAGTTCCGCGTGGAGATCCCGTACTCGCAGATGTACACACCACCGCCTCCCGTGGTGCAGTTGCTCTCGGCCTGGGCCGGAGGGGCGGCCACGGCCAGGCCCGCGACGGCGGCAGCCGTGAGCAGCACGCTCTTGATCTTCTTGAACTTCACGACGGTTCTCCTTGCGGTGGTGGGGCAGTGGCGTGAGCGGCGGTCTTCACGGCCGGGCGCGCGACGGCGGCTACCGCGAGCAGCGCCGTCCGGATCCTGGCGGTCGTTGTCCTCGTCACGGATGCCATGCTGTGCGGCTCCGCCAACGATCCGCCAACGACCGGCCAACTCGGGGCCTCCAGGCGCCGCAAGGTGTGCCGAAAGAGGTGTGCCGAAAAGGTGTGCCTGTCGGGCCGAAGGGACGGTGCCGGAACGGTGCGGCCGCCTACCAGCCCACGGGGAGCCGGGACACGCCTCGGATCAGCGGTCCGGGCTTCCACCCCAGAGGGCCGCCGCCCTCCTCTTCGGCGAGGCCGGGGAACCGTTCCAGCAGAGCGCGGATCGCGATCCTGCCTTCCAGGCGGGCCAGCGGTGCGCCCAGGCAGAAGTGGATGCCGTGCCCGAAGGCGAGGTGTCCTTGCGGGGTGCGGCGGATGTCGAAGGTGTCGGGTTCGGGGAAGCGGACCGGATCGCGGTCCGCGCCGGCCAGGCAGACAAGGACCGCGGAACCGGGCGGGATGCTGACACCGCCGAGTTCCACTCCGTCGGGGGCCCAGCGGAAGGAGGCGTTCTCCAGGGGGCCCTCATAGCGGAGCATCTCTTCGACGGCGTCGTCGAGGAGGCCGTCGAAGTCGGCGCGCAGTGCGGCGAGCTGGTCGGGATGGGCGAGCAGGGCCCGTACGCCGTTGGAGATCAGATGGACGGTGGTCTCGTGGCCGGCCACCAACAACAGGAAGGCCATACCGATCAGCTCGTGGGTGGACAGCCGGTCGCCGTCCTCGTCGTGCGTCCGGATGAGGTCGCTGAGCAGGTCCTCTCCGGGGTCCTCGGCCTTCGCGGCGATCAACTCGGCGAGGTAGGCGCTGAGTTCCTGCAGGGCGCGGGTCTCGTCGCCGAGCGCGGCGGGCGCCACGATCGTGTTGGAGAGGGTCCGGAAGCGTTCCTGGTCGATGTGCGGTACGCCCAGCAGCTCGCAGATGACCGTCATGGGCAGCGGGAACGCGAAGTCCTCGATCAGGTCGGCCGTCCGCCCGGGGCGGGCGGCCATGGCGTCGAGCAGGTCGTCGGTGATGCGCTGGATGCGGGGGCGCAGGGATTCGACGCGGCGGGCCGTGAAGGCGCGCGAGACGAGCCGGCGCAGCCGGGTGTGGTGCGGAGGGTCGCTCTCGAGCATGTTGGCGTTCGCGTCGGTGGTGCCCAGGTGGGCGTAGAGCCCGGAAGCCGCCACGTTCTTCGACAGCGCCGGATGGGCCAGGGCCTGGCGCGCCTCTTCGTAGCCGACGACCAGCCAGGCCCCGTCGCCCTCGCCGGTGACGATGTGGTGGACGGGTCCGGCCTCGCGCAATTTCGCGTAGTGCGGGTAGGGATTCGAGGTGAATTCCCCATTGGGGTCCCGGAAATCAAGAAGGGTGGTCATTCTCGAAGTGTAGGGCGGAAGGAATGGTTCCGTGCAATTGCGATTCGGTAATTCTGATGGGCTGGATTTCGATCCTGACGGCATGTTGGCGCGGTGAACTCACCACGGACGCGGGTCGATCCGCATCGGCGTCATGCTCCTCGTCGCACGAATTAAAGTCCTGGGCCGAGCTCCCTCCGGTTCCCGTCGCGTTCAATTGCGACAGCGGTATTCATCGGCGCGCGGGTACCGCAGCCGCGGCGCGTCCTTCGGTCGTCCGCACGTCTGCCGGGGTAACGGACCGGGCGCCACGCAGGGTTCATCCCAGCGGCGCGTGCGGCCACGGGCGGGCCTTCCCCACCGCGCCGGCCGTCGGGTGCTCGCGTGCGGTCCGCGCGGCCCTTGGGGCTGCTGCGCGAGCCGGCCTTGCAGCCGTTCCGGACCGGCAGCAACAGGCCGTACCAGTAGCCGACGCCGAGCGGTCCGCGGGCGGTGAAGGTGATGTCCAGCAGCTGGGCCCCGTTGTCCTCGGGCAGCTCGGCGCGCTGTCATCCGCGGCCGTTCCAGTGCGGTGCGACGGGTGGACGCGGCGAGCCGGGCGTGAACGCGCATCCGGCGGCCCAGGTGCCGTGGCCCGGGTGGCCGCGTACCCGACCGCCACCAGATCCCCCGCGGGACGTCCAGGCCCGCACCGAGCTGTGCGAGCCCTGGACGAGCTCGCGTCGGGCAACGCGGTCGCAGCCGTGCGGCTGCTGACCGGCCAGATGCTGGTGCGGACCGGCCTCCCCACCGACCTGCCGGCCCGTCACTTCGCGGCTTTCGCACGCAACGAGAAACTGGACGGCCGGCGGCCCGTGGCCGCCTGGTACCTGGTCGTGCTCGCCGGCCACCGCGACGAGGGCGCCGAGCTGCTCGCCGGGCTCGTCGACGACACCGCCCTGACGTTCGAGAACCGTTTGCGGGCGGCCGGCCGGCTGGGGCGTACCTCCCTCCTCAACCGCGGCCCCGGCCACGGTCCTGGCCGACTGGGGCGACGAGCACGGCGCCGAGCTCCTGACCATGACCAAGGACGCCGGCCTGAGCGTCCGCCGCCGCGCGAGGGCGGCCTTCGGCCTGGCCCGGCTCGACGACGAACGCGTGGCCGGACCGCTGTCGGCCATGGCCGTGTACGACGATCCCGAGGACGACATCCACGGTGCGGTACTGGCGGTCCGTGCCCTCGCTCCAGCTGTCCCGGCACCGCGGAGAGGGCGCCCGAGCCCCGGTCAGGTTCGCCGAGGACCCCGATGCCTGGGACAGGTCCGCCCGCCTAACCGCCACCGAATCCCTGGTCGCGTCGCCCTGGACGGCACCCCGAAGAAGGTCCGGCCCTGCTCAACCGCCTCGCCAGAGCGGAGACCACCACGCACTACGCCGTCACGGCGCCCGCGCGCCGCGAGCCCCGAAGGCCTCAGGAATCGCTGTCGACACCGGTGACCGCCGGAGGCCCCAGGGGCACGTCCTTCTCCGTCAGGCCCAGCTCTTCGAGGGTCCCGGCCAGCAGGCGGACGGCGTCGTCCTCAGCCGTGGCCCGGTCCGCGGCCTCGACCTCGAGCCGGACGGAGAAGGCGCCGCCCTCGTGGACCGTAAGCAGTTTCACGTCCTCGGTCTCGCTCAGATCGGTGTGGTGCGAAGCCAGCCGCGTGGCCAGCTCGGAGCGTGCCGCGTCGTCGACGTCCGTCAGGAACGTGCCGGGCACGGTGATGACGTAGGTGGTCACTTGCTTTCTCCTGTTCGCAGGCAGGGATGAGTTGCGCGCATGCCCCTGGTTCCGTGGGCCGAACCCTTCGAGCACGCCAGAGCAGGCCCTAAAAGGGTCAGGAGCTCGGTATGTGCGGCGGCATGAGCGACGGGGAACGCCGGTTCCGGCGGGAGGGGCGGCCGGTGCTGCGGGGGAAGGATGTCGCCCGGCGTGGTGCGGCGGGAGCACGGGGCCGTCACCGTCGACGTCACCATGCGTGGAAGGGTACGCGGTCGGAGAACGCGGCTCCGGGTGACGCGCCGTCACGCGGCAGCGTCGCCCGCCACTTGGCGGGCGACGCTGATGTTGCGGCTGGACGGGCGAGAGCGAGGGCTGCGGGACGCACCCGGGCGCGCGACCCGCGGGCGATGTCACCCCGCGGACGTCAGCGTCTGCGGCCCCATCCACGGGCAGGTCGCGTGCCCCCTATCCCCGCTACGTGCAGTGCGAGGGCGGCGAGGCCGATCAGCATGAAGTTGGTCGAGCTCAGGATTTCGTTGGTGGCGATACCGGCGGCGTTGATGAGGAACGCGATGAAGAACATGACTGCGGCGGCAATGCCCAGCATGGACTGGCTCCTTTCGATCGGTGACGTCCGTGTACCCCGTCCCGGCCGGGCCATGAGCAAACCGGTGCCCCGCCTCTCTGCAGGTTGCCGGCCGCCTCCGGAGCGCGCCCTGCAGTCCGCCGGCCGTGATCCGGGGGCACCCGGGCCGTGCGGCTGGATCCGGTGAGGGGGGCGTGTCCAATCATTCGTCCCACACCGAAATGATGGTGCATTCTGGAGCCATGGACCACGTACTTGGTGTCGGACAGGCGGATTCCCAGGCCCCGGCCGCGCGGCTGGCCTCTCTGGCCGCTGCCCTGGCCGACGAGACCCGGGCCGCGATCTGCATGACGTTGCTGGAGGGGCGCGCCTGGACCGCGGGCGAGCTGGCCCGGGCCACCGGTGTCGCCCCCTCCACTGTGAGCGGGCACCTGACCAGGCTCCTGGACGCGGGGATCTGCGTGACGGAGCGGCAGGGGCGGCACAGCTTCGTGCGTATCGCCGATGCCGCCACGGCCCGGCTGGTCGACGAACTGGCCTCCTACGCCGTCCCGGGCCGGGACGCGCCGCACGCGGTGCCGGTGGTGGCCGCGCCCGACCCGCTGGCGCGGGCCCGCACCTGCTACGACCACTTCGCGGGGCGGCTCGGCATGGCGGTGACGGACGCGATGGGAAGTCGGGGCCTGCTGCGCACGGAGGGCGTGTTCGAACTGACCGACGCCGGCAGGGAGTGGTGCCGCCGCGCGGGCGTCGACCTGACGGGCGCGGGCCGCAGGCCGCTGGCGAGCTCCTGCCTGGACTGGACCGAGCGCCGCCGCCACCTGGGCGGCCTGGTCGGGGCACGCCTGTGCGCCCGGGCCCTGGCGGAGGAGTGGGTGGTGCGCCCGGAAGGAGGAGGTCGGGGCCTGCTGGTGACGGAGGCGGGGGAGGAGACGTTCGGTGAACTGCTCGGACTCACGCCGCGAGCGTGGAGCTAGGGGGTGTTGCGAAAGTCCCGCACGGCGCCCACGGCGCCCGGCACGCACTCTCGCCGCACCGGCCGAAGCCCCGAGTACGCCCAGTACGAG
>NZ_JBVJKF010000010.1:192517-275382 GCF_055585365.1 Streptomyces sp. NPDC053432 | reverse complement strand
CCGACCCGAAGCCCTACGTCTGGACGAAGACCGCGGACGAGATCCTTGAACGCCTCGCCTCATATCTGAACAGAATTCCTGACTCAGAAGACTAGGGTGACCCCGTGACGACGACCCGCCTCTCGGCCCGCGCGGCCATCGCCTCCGTGACCGACCCCGGCAGCTTCGCCGAACTCCCCGTGCCCCGGCGGGAGTCGGGACCCGACGGGCCCCTGGCCTGGGAGGGCTACGACGACTCCCGCGCCCGCGCCGCCGCGCGGACCGGCGAGCGGGAGTCCGTCGTCGTCGGCACCGCCCGCATCGGCGGCCGGGAAGCGGCCCTGATCTCCTTCGAGTTCGGCTTCCTCGGCGGTTCCCTCGGCGAGCGCACCGGAGACCGGCTCGAAGCCGCCTACACCTACGCCCGCGAACACCGGCTGCCCCTCGTCTCCCTCATCGCCACCGGCGGCTCCCGCATGCAGGAGGGCATGCTCGCCCTGACCCAGCTCCAGCGCGTGGCGCGCCAGTGCGTGCTGACCCGGGCGGCCGGACTCCCCCAGCTCGCCGTCCTGCGCGACCCCACCACGGGCGGCGGCTGGGCCACCCTGGGGGCCGGGGCCGACGTGGTCCTCGCGCTCCCGGGGGCCCAGGTCGGATTCGCCGGCTCCCGGGTGCGCCCGGCGGACGCGGATCCGGCGGCCTACTCCGCCGAGGGGCAGTACGCCGCCGGGCACGTGGACGCCGTGGTCCCCGCACCCGAGCTGCCCGGCGCCCTCGCCGACTGGCTGCGCGTACTGACCGCACCCCGGCCCGACGGGCCCGTCGAGCCCCCGCGCGCGCTGGCCGCCGCGGAACCCCCGAGCAGTGGCTGGGAGGCCGTCCTGCAGGCCCGGCACCCCGAGCGCCCGCGCGCCGGGGCGTACCTGGACGCGTACTTCGAGCTCCGCCTGCCGCTCTCCGGGGACCGGGCCGGCGGCACCGACCCCGGCATGCTGTGCGGGTTCGGGCTGCGCGAGGGGCGGGCCGTCGCGTACGCCGCCCAGTGCGGCACCGCGACCCGTCCGGCCGGGTACCGTACGGCCGCCCGTGTCATCCGCCTCGCCGACCGGCTCGGCATCCCCGTGCTCACCCTGGTGGACACCCCGGGCGCGGCCAACGACGCGGCGGCCGAACACGCGGGCGCCGGCGCGGCCATCGCCGACACCTTCGCGGCGGTGGCCGGCGCGGCCGTCCCCGTCACCACCCTGCTCATCGGCGAGGGCGGCTCGGGCGGCGCGCTCGCCCTGGCGGCGCCGGGGAACACCTGGGTCACCCCGGACAGCTACTTCTCGGTGATCGCGCCGGAACTGGCGGCGGCCATCCTCAAGCGCCCCCCGGCCGCCGCCCCCGACACGGCGGACCAGCTCCGCATCCGCCCCCAGGACCTGGTGACCCTGGGGCTCGCCCGCGGCATCGTCGGCGCGACCCCCTGACGGCTCCGGATCCTGCCTGGCCCGAGTCGATCACCTTGCCCGCGCCGTCCGTCAGCGGCAACGCGGTGGCCGTGGCCGTCGGGGTGACGCCGCGCCCCCTTCACAGTCGGCCGGATCGGGCGAACCGGGCCGGGCCGACCCCCACGTGACGCCCGAAGTGCCGCGTCAGATGCGCCTGGTCGTGGAATCCGGCCGCGACGGCCGCGGCGGCCGGACCCATCCCCGCCAGCAGCAGTCCGCGCGCCAGCGCCACCCGCCGCCCGGTGAGGTACGCGTGCGGCGGCAGCCCGTAGGCCGTCCGGAAGCTGCGGATCAGGTGCGTGGGATGGGGGTGGCCCAGCTCCGCCGAGGCCTCCTCCAGGGTGATCCCCTCGACCACCCTCGCGTCGAGCAGTTCCCGCAGCCGCCCGGCGAGCCCGGCCTCCCGCGGCCCGTCCGCGGCCGCCTCCCGCCCGGTCAGCCACCACCGCAGCCGCTCCTGTACGAAGGCCAGCCGCGACTGGGCCTCGAAGGGGTCCCGTTCCGCGAGCGCCAGGTGCAGGCCGTGCACGCGCTCCCGCAGCGCCGGATCGGCCAGCAGCGGCGCGTCGACGGCGGCCCCGGCCAGCCGTTCGGGCAGCACGGAGGTGTCCAGGTACAGCACCCGCTTGCGGAAGCCGGCCTCGGTCACGGTCCGCCCGTCGTGCACCACCCCGGGCGGCAGCAGGATCACCTGGTCCGAGACCCCGGCGCCGTGCCGCTCCCGGTCGAGGGCGAAGTCGACGCGGCCGCCGTCCAGGATCATCAGCGCCCAGGTGTCGTGGACGTGGGCGGGGTACGCGTGGTCGGTGAAGCGGGCGTGGAAGACCTCGGCGATTCCCCCGACCGGCGGCCGCCAGGCGGAGACGGTGCCGCGCGGGCGTAAAGGGGCCATGTCAGGAACGTACAAGACCGCCGCCGATCCGCCCCGGCAGGCTGTGCTCATGACGACACCGAAGGTCAACATCGCCGAGAAGCTCGCCCGTTTCACCGACCACTGGGCCCCGCGCCGCATCGCGCGCGTCAACGACTACGAAGTCAAGGTCTCCAAGCTGCGCGGCGAGTTCGTCTGGCACACCCATGAGGACACCGACGAGCTGTTCCTGGTGGTCAGGGGCACGCTGACGATCCGGCTGCGGGACGGGGACGTGGTCCTCGGCCCCGGCGAGATGTACGTGGTCCCGCGCGGGGTGGAACACTGCCCGGCCGCCGACGAGGAGGTCGAGCTCCTGCTGTTCGAACCGTCCGGCACCACCAACACCGGCTCGGCGGGCGGCACCCGCACCCGCGAACCGGTGGACGCGTAACGCCTCGGCCGGCGGGGGCCACCGGGCCGCACACCGGGGGGCACGGTCCGCGCCCCCGCGGCCCGGGGGGGTCCGGCCGGCCCTGCCGGAGGGGTGACGCCGCCGCCCGGCCTTCGCGCGCCGTCGGCAGCCGCCGCGACGGTCACCGCCCGAGTCCGGCGCGGCCCGCCACCTGCGGGGCAGCGCTTGGCGGTCCCAGCCGCTACGCCTGGGGCGACCGCGCGTCGTACCGGGCGAAGCCCCGCCAGCGCAGGGCGAGCAGCCCCAGCACCAGCACGCACGCGAGGCCCCCGCCCGTGACCGCCACAGCGGGGGACGTCAGGTCGGCGACGGTCCCGGCGAGGAAGTCCCCGAGCCGGGGCCCACCCGCGACGACCACGATGAACACGCCCTGCAGGCGCCCCCGCATCTCGTCCGGGGTGGCGGCCTGCATCATCGTGCTGCGGAACACCATCGAGATGGTGTCCGCGCACCCGGCCAGGGCCAGGAACAGCAGCCCGATCCACAGGTTCCGGGTGAGCCCGAAGACGGCGATGGCCAGCCCCCACCCGGCCACGGACACCAGGATCGCCAGGCCGTGCCGGCGGATCCGCCCCAGCCAGCCCGAGAACAGCCCGCCCAGCAGCGCGCCCACGGCCGGCGCGGCCACCAGCAGGCCGACCGTCTTCGCGTCGCCGCCGTACCAGAGCCCCGCGACGGCCGGGAACAGCGCCTTCGGCTGCGCCAGCACCATGGCGGCCATGTCGGAGAAGAAGGTCATCCGGATATTGGGCCGGGTCCCGAGGAAACGCAGGCCGTCGAGGACGGACGCCCTCCCCCGCTCGCCCTCCGCCCGGTCCGGCTTCATCGAGGGCAGCCGCCACATCGCGTAGAGCGCGGCGGTGAAGGTGACGGCGTCGATCAGGTACGCGGCCTGATAACCCCACCAGCCGACGATCAGCCCGCCCAGCATCGGGCCGATCATCGTCCCGGAGGTCATGGTCACCGAGTTCAGCGCGTTGGCGGCGGGCAGCTGCTCGGCCGGCAGCAGCCTCGGGATCATGGCGGACCTCGCCGGCCCCGCGAGCGCCCCGGCCACCGCCTGGAGCGCGACGACGGCGTACAGGAACCACACCCGGTGGTAGTCGAGCAGCGCGGCCGCGGCGAGCGCGACGGACAGCGCGGCCGAGCCGAGGGCGCTGTAGAGGCCGAGCTTGCGGCGGTCCAGCGTGTCGGCGACGGCGCCTCCGTAGAGCCCGAAGGCGACGAGCGGGACCAGCGCGAAGAGCCCGACGAGCCCGACCGCGAAGCTGGAGCGGGTGATGGCGTAGACCTGGAGCGAGATCGCGAGGGCGGTCATCGCCTGCCCGAGCCAGGAGATGGTGCTGCCGACCCACAGCCTCCGGTAGTGCGCGGAGGTGCGCAGCGGGGTCAGGTCGGCGAATATGCGCTGCCGGGAGCGGGGGCGGGTGGGCGCGGTCGTATCGGGCACAGCGGATGATAACCACCGGTCCGCCGCCCCTCCGAGCGGGTTTTGCGGCGTTCACACACCGGCAACAGTCGCCCCACCCGGCTCCGGGTTCCCGGGGCGGGCGGCCTCTTGCCGGTAACCCGCCACTATCACCGGACATTTGACCGAATCGCCGTGCGCTACACACCTCTCGTTCAGCTCATGATGAAAAGACTCGTATGTCCAGGGAGGCGCAGTGATCGAACCTGGCAACAGCACCACGAGCACCGGCACCGCGCGGAACACGGTGCGCACCACCGGCCCCCTCACCGTCGGGGTCGAGGAGGAGTTCCTCCTCGTCGACGCCCGCACCTTCCGGGTGGTCCCCGCCGCCCCGCTCGTCCTCGCCACCGCCGGGGGACTGCCCGGCGAACTGCACGCGGAGGGCACCCGCTACCAGGTGGAGATCTCCACTCCGGTCGCCCACGCGGCTGACGCGCTGCGTACGGAGATCGCCGCGCTGCGGCGCACCCTCGGCCGGGCGGCCCGCGCCCACGGCTGCCGGCTGCTGGCCGCGCCTTCGCCGGTCGTGGCCGTGGAAGGCCCGCTCCACCTGACCGACGACGAACCGCGCCAGCGCGAGCAGGCCCGCCGCTTCGGCGCGCTCACCGACACCCTGGTCAGCTGCGGCCGCCACGTCCACGTCGGCAGCCTCGACGAGGACACGGCCGTCGCGGTGTCCAACCGGGTCAGGCCCTGGCTGCCCACGCTGATCGCGCTCGCCGCCAACTCGCCGTTCTGGGGCGGCCGTGACACGGGTCACGCCAGCTGGCGGGCGATGGCCTGGTCGGGCTGGCCCTCGGCGGGACCGCCGCCGCACTTCACGTCCACGGCCCATTTCCGGCGCTCGGTGCAGACCCTGCTCGGCTCGGGGGCGGCCCTGGACACGAAGATGGTCTATTGGGACCTGCGCCCCTCGGGACGCTGGCCGACGCTCGAACTGCGGGCGCCCGACATGTCCCCGGACATCGACGGGGCCGTGCTGCAGGCCGAACTGACCCGCGCCCTGGTGGCGACGGCCCTGCGCGAGATCGCGGAGGAGCGCCCCGACCCACCCGTACGGGACGACGTCCTGCGCCTCGCGCGCTGGCGGGCCGCGCACGACGGGCTGGAGGGCTTCGGCCTCGACCCGTACACGGGGGCGGAACTCCCGGCGGCGGACCTGGCGGAGGCGCTGCTGGACCTGGTCGCCCCGGAACTGGCCGAGTCGGGCGACCTCGACCACGCGGCCAAGACCCTGGGCGGCCTGCTGCGCGACGGCTCGGGCGCCCACCGCCAGCGCGCCGCCTTCGCCCGCCGCCAGGACCTGAACGACGTACTGCGCCACTTGGCGGACGAGACGGAGAACTTCTAGCGCCGTGACCGGAAGGGTTTGCCGGGTCGCGTCGTCCGGTGCGGTGCATCGCAAGGCGGAGGGCCACCGCTCGTACTGGACGTACCGCCGTGGTCCGACAACGCGGCGAGGTGCCGTGCCGGGCAGCGCGACCCGGTGAACCTTTCCGGTCACGGCACCAGCCGGGCACCGGACTGGCACGGCGCCCGCCCCGGCGCCGCACCCGTCCGGTCGACGGCGCGGCGGGTCTGCCCCGCTGCTGCCCGGACGGCTGGAAGCATGCGTCCATGTCATCCCGGGCAGGCAACGCGCAGAGTTCGGCGACGGCTCGGACCGTCCTGGTGACGCTCGCGTCCGGGCAGTTCCTGATGGCCCTCGACAGCTCCGTCATGAACGTCTCCATCGCCACGGTGGCCGAGGACGTCGGCACGAGCGTCACGGGCATCCAGGGGGCGATCACCGCCTACACCCTCGTGATGGCGATGTTCATGATCCCCGGCGGCAAGGTCGGGGCGCTGATCGGCCGCAGACGCGCGTTCGTGATCGGCTGCTGCGTCTACGGGGCCGGCTCGCTCACCACGGCGCTCGCACCGAACCTCACCGTGCTGCTGCTGGGCTGGGCCCTCCTGGAGGGGATCGGGGCCTCGCTCATCCTGCCCGCGATCGTGTCGCTCGTCGCCGGCAACTTCTCCGTGGAGCGCCGCCCCGCCGCCTACGGCCTCATCATGGCCGCGGGGGCGATCGCGATCGCCGTCGGACCGCTCATCGGCGGCATCGCGACGACATACTTCTCCTGGCGGTGGGTCTTCGCCGGAGAGGTCCTGGTGGTCCTCGCCATCCTCGCGCTCGCGCGCCGCATCGCGGACGCCCCGCCCGGCGAACGCCGGCGCATCGACCTCCCGGGGGCCGCCCTCTCCGCGGCCGGGCTCGGGCTGTTCGTCTACGGCGTGCTCCGGTCCGACGAATGGGGCTGGTTCCTGCCGAAGACCGGCGCGCCGTCCTGGCTCGGGGTGTCCCTGACGACGTGGCTGATGCTGGCGGGCATGGTGCTGCTCTGGCTCTTCCTCCGCTGGGAGGCCAAGGTCGCCGGGCGCGGCCGGGATCCCCTCGTCGACCCCGGCATGCTGCGCAACCAGCAGCTCACCGGTGGCCTGACGATGTTCTTCTTCCAGTACCTGGTGCAGATGGGCGTGTTCTTCGTCGTCCCGCTCTACCTGTCCGTCGCACTGGGCCTGTCGGCGCTGTCGACCGGCGTCCGCCTGCTGCCGCTGTCGGTGAGCCTGCTGCTGGCCGCGACCCTGATCCCGCGTTTCCTCCCGGACGTCTCACCGCGGCGCGTGGTGCGGGTCGGGATCTTCGCGCTGCTCGCGGGCGCGGTGGTCCTGATGGCCGCGCTCGACCTCGACGCCGGCGCGGAGATCGTCACCATTCCGCTGCTGCTGATCGGGCTCGGCATGGGGGCGCTGGCCTCGCAGCTCGGGTCGGTCACCGTGTCCGCCGTACCGCAGGAGCAGAGTGCGGAGGTCGGCGGCGTGCAGAACGCCGTCACGAACCTCGGCGCCTCGATCGGCACGGCACTCGCCGGATCGATCATGATCGCCGCGCTCACCTCCTCCTTCCTGACCAGCGTCGCGGCGAATCCGGCGGTCCCGGACAGCGTCACGGACCAGGCGACCGTCCAACTGGAGAGCGGCGCGCCCTTCCTGTCCGACGCCCAGCTCCAGACCGCCCTCGACGAGGCGGGGACGAGCCCGGAGGTGTCCCGGACGGCACTGGACGCGAACGCCGAGGCCAGGCTCGACGGCCTGCGCGCCGCGCTCGCCATCCTGGCCTTCGCCGCGGTCGTCGCCCTGTTCTTCACCCACCGGATCCCCGCGACCCAGCCGCGCTCCCCGGACTCCCCGTGACCCGGTCCGGAAGGCTCCCGCGGAGTTCCGCGATGGCCGCGTCGAACGCCGAGTCCCGGTGCTCCGCGAACTCCCCCTCGGTGAAGACCGGTGTGGGAAGGTGTGGCGGGATGCCGGTGCCGTCGAAGGTCCGCCCCGAGCGGGTCAGGAACTCCTCGTTCGGGAGCCGGACCTTCATGCCGTTGGGCAGCTCGCGCTCCATGAAGTCGGAGAACACGCCCTGGGTGGCCTCCCCGACGCGCACGGTCCTGCCGGGCCGGTCCATGAGTGCCTGGACGAACGTCTCGCCCGCGCTGAACGTCGTACTCGCGGTCAGCACGGCGACCGGTCCGCCGTAGCGCGGGGCCTCCCCGTCGGGTCGCACCGGGACGGGCTGCGGGCCCGTGTAGCGGGTTCGCTTGCGGTAGGCGATGTACGGGGTGTCGCTCAGGCGCCCGGCGAGGCGCAGGCCGAGTGCGTCGGAGCCGCCGCCGTTGATGCGCAGATCGATGATCAGCCCTTTGAGGGAGGCCGTGCGCCCGGCGGTGAGGACGCTGTCCAGCGCCTTGTCGAACTCGGCCAGCTGGGCGGCGTACGAGGAGTCCTTCGTGTCGTAGCCGCCGAATCCGGAGATGCGCAGGTACCCGTGGCCGCCGGGCAGGTCGGCGTAGCCGATGCGGCCGTTGGCGAATTCCGCCAGGCCCTTGCCGTCGAGGTCGTACCTCACGATGTGGTCCTTGACCTTCGTGTCCAGCGTGCCGCTGAGCGGCGGTGTGCCCGGGCGGACCTCGGCGAAGCGGCGGTCTCCGTCGACGACGGCCACGTGCGCGTCGTACAGCGGCTTCACCATTTCGCTGAAAAGGGAGAAGAGCTCGTCCCTCGTCGTGCCCGCGTGCACCCTGGGCCGGTACTGGTCCCGTCGTGCGGGCCAGTCGATGCCCTTGGCCCCGAAGAAGGGGTAGTTCTCCTCGAAGGACTGCCAGAAGACGTCGAAGGTCGTCACCGGGTCGTCGGACGTGGGGCGCCCGCACGCCGCCGGGAGCCCTGCCATCCGGCGCAGCTTCCTGTCCCCGGCCGATCCGTCCACGTGCATCGATCCCGAGGATCGGAGGGTGAGGACGGTCCCGTCGCCGGTGCGGTAGGTGCCCTGCGCCGTCCGCAGCGCCGCGGCGCCCTTCAGGCAGCTCACCGCGGTCGTCTGGTACTCCTGCAGGCGCCCGTCCGCGATCGACAGGACGGTGTTGTATCCCTCCACGCGCCAGACGCCGTCGGCGGGCGGCCGTGGGGCGGCCGCGGCGGGCGCCACCGCCCCGCCGGCAAGGGCCAGTACCACCATGGCCGTCGCCGTCTTGGAACTCGTGGATCGCACGGTCTTCCCTTCCCTGTACGCGCCCTGCGTCAGGGAATCGACGATCGCCGACGGGCCCGCCCGGCCGACATCCGGCGGGCAGGTGGACCGGCCGGGGGGCTGCCCCCCCTGCCGTGTCGGCCGGCAGCACCCCCTTCCGGGGGACGCGGGGTGATCCGGAGGCGCCGGCCCGGCGCGCGTGCGGGGGCGGGGTCGCGCGTGCGGGGGCCGACCCGGAGCGCGTGCGGGGGCGGGGCCCGGCGCGCAGCATGGATGCATGGCCGGCCTCCCGCCATCGGGGATCCGCTCCCGGGCCTCCTCCGCGGCCGCCGCAGCACTCTTGGCGGCGGCCCTGAGCGCCGTCCCGAGCGGCCCCGCCCGGGCCTTCACCGGCGACAACCACGAGGCCGTCACCCGGGCGGCACTGCACTGGGAGCCCGTCACGCTGACGGCGATGGCCGATGCCCGTGTCGGGGCGGTCACCGCCAACGACCGCCCTCCCTACTTCGACATCGGCCCCCTGCACTGCGACAACGCCGACTACCTCGCCCCCGACCACGCCCCCTCCTATCCCCGCACCCGGGACGAGGCCACCACCGAACTCCTCGCCTGTGTCCGCACCTCCGTCGCCCGGTTCCGCAACGCCGTGCGGGCCGCCGACGGCCTCGTCGACGCCGACGGCGGGGTCCGCGCCGACCAGAGCGACCTGGTGTCCTCGCCCTGCGTCTGGGACGGGAAGCCCGGGCGCGCCAAATGCGCCGTCCTCGAACAGCTCGGGCGCGGCTGGCACCAGATCGAGGACTTCTACGCGCACTCCAACTGGACCGACCGCCCCGCCCCCGGCCCGATCGGCCTCGACAACCCGCCCGGCCTGGGGCGTACCGACCTCGCGCCGTTCCTCGACATCCGGCGCTACAGCGCGATGGAGGACGCCGAGTGGACCCGGGACGCGCGTGCCCGCATCCCGGCCGACCTCACCACCGGCTGCTACCCGGACTTCGATTCGACCGGCGTCAGACCAGCCGACTGCGAAGGGCGGGTCCCCCACAACCGCGTGCTGACCAAGGACACCGCCGCGACCGCCCGCTCGAAGACGGCCGACAACTTCGGTCACGCGACGGCCGGAGCCACCGCCGAGATCCGCCGCCAGTGGAACGACTTCAAGGCCGAACTCCTGGCCGCCTACCCCGACCACGACCGCGGGGCACGGATGGTCTGCGCCCTCACGCACGACGATCCGGCCGCCGCCTGCACCTGACCCTCAGGAAGTGAGCTGGTACAGGCTCCTGCCCACGATCCACAGCCCGAGCACGAGGCAGGAGACGACGATCGCCGGTTCCTTGTGCCGGTCCAGCCACTCGCGCAGGTCCGTCAGGGCCCGGTGCGCCCGCTCGGGCGCGAACACCATGTACAGCTCCATGGTCAGCAGGGTGGCGCTGGCGAGCAGGCAGAACCCCATGAGCGCCAGGTACGACTCGGTGTGGGAGAGGTCCGCCTCCACCACGGTGCTGGCGGCGAGGCCGACCATGCCCCAGGGCTGGAGGAGCACGGCGACCGTGGCCGCGGACCAGTACGTGACCTGGTCCGTACGGGAGGTGATGGAGCTCTTGGCGGCCTCCGGCTCGACCTGCACCGCACCGCCGCCGGCCGCGGCCGCGGCCGCCGCGCGCTTCCTCCGGCGCCTCTTGCGTTCGCTGTAGACGATCAGTCCCACCCCGAGGAGCAGCTTGACCGCGAGCGCAGCGGTGGACGGCGGGGACCGCGGCGGTGGCGGCTCGCCGTTGGTGAGGAGCAGCACGATGGCGATCACGACGACGAGGCAGCCGAGCCAGGCGAGGATGAACACCAGGCCCTTCCACACCCCGCGGGGCGCCGACACGACCAGCACGAAGGCCAGGATCGGCAGCGGGTAGAGCGTGATGATCAGACCGATGAGGAACAGGTCGAGCACCATGGCGCGCGGTTCCGCCCTACCCCGACGCGTTCGGCAGCCGGTGGTCCGCTGCCCGGTTCACAAACGACTCCTGCATGGCCGGACTCCCCTCACCGGCGGCCACGGGCCTCCCGGCAGTCCCATCGTCGGCCCATCCCCCGGTGATCGCCACGCGGGCGCGATCCGGCCGTTCCCGCGCGGGCAGCCTCCCCGTGGTGACGACCGCCCCACGGCCACCGGGCACCCGCCCGGCCGGCACGCGTTCGCCACACCGCTCCCTCCGCGCCCCGAACCGGGGGCGTGGCGCTCAGCTCCCGGTCCGGACCTGCTCGGAGGGGTGCGGAAGCAGTTCGCTGGAACCGCGGACCACCAGACGGGTGGGGACCGAGATCGTCCGGGCCCGGGAGCGGTCGCCGTCCAGCCGGGCCAGGGCGGTCCTTGCCGCCGCCTCGCCCATGGCCGCGGGATCCTGGGCCACGGCGGTCACGGCCGGTTCGAGGACATCGGCGAGAGGGAGGTCGTCGAAGGTGACCAGAGCGATGTCCTTGCGCCCCGTGCGGGCGAGTTGCGCGATGACTCCGAGAGCCATCATGTTGTTCGCCGCGAACACGGCGGTGGGCGGATTCGGCAGGCTCAGCAGCGCGGTGGTCTCGGCGGCGGCCGCGTCCTGGCCCTGGGCGCCGGTCACCAGGGTCGGGTCGTAGGGCAGGCCGGCCTCCTCGAGCGCCGAACGGTAGCCGGCGAGCCGCTCGCGCCGGGTGTACAGCTTGGCGGGCAGATCGCCCACGAACCCGATCCGGCGGTGCCCGCGGGCGATGAGGTGGGTGACGCCCTCGCGGACACCGCTCCGGTTGGAGCTGACGACGCAGTCAGCGGAAAGGCCGACTCCCGGCCGGTCGAGGAACACCACCGGGAGACCGGCCGCGCGCGGCGCCTTCAGGTGACTGTGATCGGCTCCGAACGCGGGGACGACCATCAGCATGCTGACGCGCCGGGCGAGGAAGGTCTGGATCAACGCCCGTTCGCGGTCGGGGTCTTCGTCCGACGAGCCCATGAGCAGGGTGAGCCCCCGGCCGCGTACGAGGTCCTCGATGCCGCCGGCGACGGTTCCGAAGAAGGGGTTGCCGAGGTCGGGCACGACCAGGCCGACGGTGGTGTCGGGGCCCCCGACGCGGATGTTGCGGGCCATCAGGTTCGGCTGGAAGCCGAGCTTCGCGACGGCCGCGAGCACGCGCTCGCGGGTCTGCGGGGAACTCGGCCCGTCCTGGTTGAGCACCCGGGACACCGTCTTGGCGCTGACGCCCACTTCCCTGGCGACATCGGCCAGTGTGGGGCGGCGGTTCGCGGCCATGTACCACCGTTCCTGTGCGTGTGCGGGGCCCGGCCCCTGCCCGGGGCCGGGCCCGCTGTCCTGACTGTGCGGCGACCGTGTCGTCCGCGCGGGCTCGCTCCCGCGGCGACTCAGTGGGCGGACACGCCTGCCGCCTCGGCGGCATCCGCATCGGCAACGACCGTACCCCCATCGTCGCTCACCCTGAGTGCCCCCGTCATGATGGCGACGACCTCCGCCATGGAATAGTCGGACGGTTTGATCAGGGCCTCGCGACGGCCGAGCCGGTGAATGTGGATGCGGTCGGCGATCTCGAAGACGTGCGGCATGTTGTGGCTGATCAGGACCACGGGCATGCCCTTGTCGCGGACTCGTCGGATCAGGTCGAGGACCTGACCCGACTCCTTGACGCCCAGTGCGGCGGTGGGCTCGTCCATCACGACGACGCTCGATGCCCAGGCGACGGACCGCGCGACCGCCACAGCCTGACGCTGACCGCCGGAGAGCGTCTCCACCGGCTGGGTGAGCGAGCGCAGTCCGATCTTGAGGTCGGCCATGTGGGCCGCCGCCTCCTGACGCATGCGCTTCTTGTCGAGCATGCGCAGCGCGCTGCCGAGGAAGCCCGGCCGGCGCAGCTCACGCCCGAGGAACATGTTGGAGGCGATGTCCATGGAGGCGGCGACGGCGAGGTCCTGGTAGACGGTCTCGATGCCGTGCTGCCGGGCGCTCTGCGGCCCGGTGAACCTGATCTGCTCGCCGTTCAGCCGGATCTCGCCCTCGTCCGGGGTGAGCGCGCCGGTGAGGGCTTTGATCAGGCTCGTCTTGCCGGCGCCGTTGTCGCCGATGACGGCGAGGACCTCGCCGGGCAGCAGGTCGAAATCGGCGCCGTCGATTGCGGTGACGTGGCCGTACCGCTTGACCAGGCCGCGGGCCTGGAGCACGGGAGTGGGATCGGCGGTGTTCATCGTGCCTTCCTCCGGGAGATCTGGTCGACGGTCACGGCCAGGATCACCAGCACGCCGGTGATCAGGGTCTGGTAGATGGAGGCGACGCCCATCAGCTGCAGGCCGTTGCGGAACACGCCGACGATGAGGACGCCGATGAAGGTGCCGAGGACCGAGCCGCGCCCGCCGAAGAGGCTGGTGCCCCCGAGCACGACAGCGGTGATGCTGTCCAGGTTGTCGGTCTGTCCGGCCTGCGGGTCACCGACGCCGGTGCGGGAGATCAGCAGCAGTGCGGCGATTCCGTAGACGGCTCCGGCCAGGGTGTAGAGGCCGATCGTCAGCCGGGAGGTGCGGATGCCGTTGAGGCGGGCGGCCTCGGAGCTGTTGCCGAGCGCGTACACGTGCCGGCCCCAGGACGTGCCGCTGAGCGCGTAGGCGAAGAGCAGGAACAGGGCGATCGTCACGAGCGAGCCGTAGGTGATGTCGGTGTTGCCGAGCGGGAACGTCTCGCCGAGGGCGGTCAGCGGCGCCGGGAGGTCGGTGATCGTCTGCTCGGCCGAGTAGATGTGGGTCAGGGCGAACGCCACGTTCAGCATGCCGAGGGTGACGATGAACGGCGGGAGCGGGATCAACTGCACCAGAAGGCCGTTGACCAGGCCGAAGCCCGCGCTGACGAGCAGACCGAGGGTGATCGCGGCGAGTGGTGGCAGGCCGCCCTCGGCCGCCGTCTTGGCGATGACGATGCTGCCGAACGCCATGACGGCACCGCAGGAGAGGTCGATGCCGGCGGTCAGGATGATCAGGGTCTGTCCGATGGCCAGCGTGCCCACGACCATGACCTGCTGGACGATCAGCGAGAAGTTCCCGCCGGTGAGGAACTGTTCGGTCGTCAGGGAGAAGAAGACGCAGGCCAGCAGCAGGGCGACGAGCGGGCCCGTGGTCGGTGTGGCGAGTAGCCGGCGGACCGTGGTGGGTCCTTTCAGCTGGCCGTAGGGCAGGGGTGTGGCAGTCATGGTGGTCCTTGCCGGTCGTCGGTGGTCGGCGGAGCTGGGTTCGTCAGGGGGCAGGTGCGGGAGGGCTGTTCGCCGCGGGAGGCATGCGCCGGAGGGTGCCGTACGGAGGTCCCCCGTGGAGCGCGGGGCGGTCCGGCCCCGGGGACGAGAAGGTCGGCCCCGGAGCGTTCGGCCGGGGAAGCGGCCGGTCAGGGGTGGGCTTCCGCGGCGCGCCCTGACGGCGGGGGGCTCAGCCCCAGCACTTCTCCAGGCCGTACGCGGTGTCCTCGGCGTCCACACCCGGCTTGGCCGCGTCGGTGATGAGCGTGACGCCGGTGTCGGTGTAGCCGGAGGCCTTCTTGCCGCTCTTGGCGAAGTCGGCGACCGCCTTGACGCCCTGGGACGCCATCTGGAGCGGGTACTGCTGAGAGGTCGCGGCGATCTTGCCCTCCTTGACGGCCTTCGTGCCGGTGCATCCGCCGTCGACGGAAACGACCAGCACCTTCTTCTCCAGGCCCTTCGCCTTCAGCGCGGTGTAGGCGCCCAGCGCGGCCGGCTCGTTGATCGTGTAGACGACGTTGACGTCCGGAGCCTTCTGGAGGCAGTTCTCCATCGCTGTCTGGCCCTTGGCCTGGTCGCCGCCGGTGTCCTGCATGCACACGACCGACGGGTCGCCCTCCGCGACCCCGAAGCCCTTCAGGAAGCCCTGGTGGCGCTGCACACCCACCGCGACGCCGGGCGCGAGGTCCAGGGTGGCGATCTTCGCGTCCTTGTCGGCCATGGCGGCCTTGGCGTACCGGCCGATCAGCTCCCCCGCCTTGACGTTGTCGGTGGCGAAGAGGGCGTCGGTGGCGTCCTGCGGATCGGTCGGGCTGTCGAGCGCGATGACCAGGACGCCCTTGGCGCGGGCCTTCGCCAGGGCGGGGACGATCGCCTTGGAGTCGTTGGGCGTGATGAGGATGCCCTTCACACCGGAGTTGACCATGTTCTCGATCGCGGTGACCTGACCCGCGTTGTCGCCGTCGAACTTGCCCGCCGCGCTGATGAGTTCGACGTCGTTGTCCTTCGCGGCCCGCTCGGCGCCCTCCCTCATCTTCACGAAGAACGGGTTCGTGTCCGTCTTGGTGATCAGCCCGACCTTGGTGCCGCCACCGCCGCCGGCCCCTCCGTGCGCTCCGGAGCCGCAGGCCGTCAGGGTCAGCGCCGAGACGCCGGCGAGAACGGTGAACGCGAGGGGCGCACGGGTGGCGCGGTTTCTGCGGGGCATGACTGATCTCCTGCTGGACGAGGGCGGAACGGAACACGCGGGGGGCGATGTCATCGTTGACTCATGTCATCGTTGACACTGCTTGCGGAGGATGATGAACTCCGTCACCCGGAAACGTCAATGCCTTGTCGCCGTCACACATCGGCAACGTCGTCGCCCCGCACCGCCTCACAGCGAGAGCAGCGCTCTTTCGTGAGATTCCCCAAGACCCCCCGCAACGCGGCCTTCTCGCGCTGCCCGCCTGGAGAGAACGAGCCATGCTCCTGCCTCTGGTCACTGTCCTCGGAGAATGCGTCGCGGACGCCTTCACCGTCCCCGCGCCCACGCCGAGCGAACTCTCCCTGCGAGTCCTGCCGGGCGGCGGTCCCGCGAACACGGCCGTGGCGCTCGCCCGGCTGGGCACGCCCGCCCGCTTCCTGGCGCGGCTGTCCGACGATGCCTTCGGCCGCCTGTTCCGCGACCATCTGGAGGCCTCGGGCGTCGATCTCACGGCCGCCGTACGCGCGTCCGAGCCCAGCACGCTGGCCGTCGCCGAGCTCGACGGCCAGGGTCAGGCCACGTACTCCTTCCACGCCCAGGGCACGGCGGACTGGCAGTGGACGGCGGACGAACTCGCCGCGACGGACCTCAGCACCACGTCCTGCCTGCACTCGGGCTCCCTGGCCCTGGTGCGCGAACCCGGCGGCACGGTCGTGGAGGACTTCCTCGCCCGCGCCTCCGCCACGGCCACGATCTCCCTCGATCCGAACGTCCGGCCCCTGCTGGTGGCGCCGGAGGTCTACCGCGAACGCCTGGCGCGCTGGTGCGCGCTCGCGGACATCCTCCGGCTGAGCGAGGACGACCTGGACCTGCTGCTGCCCGAGTACACGATCGAACGGGCCTGCGACGCCTGGCACGCGGCGGGGGTCCCGCTCGTCGTGATCACCCGCGGAGAGCACGGCGCGGTCGCCTCGCTGAACGGCGAGCGGGTCGCCGTCCCGGCGCCTCCGGCCGACGTGGTCGACACCGTCGGCGCGGGCGACTCCTTCACCGCAGGACTTCTGCACCACCTCGGCGCCAAGGGGCTCCTCGGGGGGCGCCTGCCGGATCTGCGAGTCGACGACGTCTTCGACGCCTGCGCCTTCGCCTCCAGGGTGGCGGCGCTGACCTGCGGCGTCGTCGGGCCGAACCCGCCGTGGGCCGACCGGTTGCGCCTGCCTGAACCCGCGATCGGACGCACCGCCGGCTGAACGGGCGACCGGACCGGTGGCCCGAGCGAACTCGCCCCGTGCCATTGACTAGCCGCCCGGAGCCCGCGCATCATCACTCCCCAGCAGATGTCATCGCTGTCACATGTCAACGATGACATCTGTTTACCGGGACGCCCCCACCGCCCGGCACTGCGAATTCCCGGCGTCGTGCCACCGCGGCGGACGCGGACACGACGCCGCCGCCCCCAGTGCAGGAGAAACCATGAGCCGAGTCCCCGCACGCCGTCGTGTCCCACTGCGCCTCGTCGCCGCCGCGGCAGCGGCCTGCGCGCTCACCGTCACCGCCGTCGCCCCGCCGGCCGGGGCGCGGGAGAGCCGGCCGTACACCGAGACGTACCGACCGCAGTTCCACTTCAGCCCGGCGAAGAACTGGATGAACGACCCCAACGGACTGGTCTGGTTCAAGGGCGAGTACCACCTCTTCTTCCAGTACAACCCGAGCGGCAACACCTGGGGCGACATGTCCTGGGGCCACGCCGTCAGCAAGGATCTGGTGCACTGGCAGGAGCTGCCGCTCGCCATCCCGCACGACGACGAGGAGATGGTCTTCTCCGGAAGCGCGGTCGTCGACCACGACAACACCGCGGGGTTCGGGACCAGGGAGAACCCCGCGATGGTGGCCGTCTACACCAGCCACCACAAAGACGGCGGCAAGCAGGCCCAGTCCCTGGCGTACAGCACCGACCGCGGCCGCACCTGGACCAAGTACGCCGGGAACCCGGTGCTCGACATCGGGTCGAAGGAGTTCCGCGATCCCAAGGTCCAGTGGTACGCCCCCACCAGGAGCTGGCTGATGACGGTGTCGCTGTCCACCGAGCACAAGGTACGGTTCTACTCCTCCAAGGATCTGAAGAGCTGGACGCATCTGAGCGACTTCGGCCCGCAGAACGCGGTGGGCGGCGTCTGGGAGTGCCCGGACCTGTTCCCCCTGCCCGTCGACGGCGACCCCAAGCGCGTCAAGTGGGTACTCGTCGTCAACCTCAACCCCGGTGGCATCGCCGGCGGTTCGGCCGCCCAGTACTTCGTGGGCGACTTCGACGGCAAGCGGTTCACGCCCGACGACGAGGGCTCCTACACACCGCCGCCCGGAGTGGTGGTGCAGGACTTCGAGGGGGCCGACTACGGCGCCTGGCAGTCGACCGGCACCGCCTTCGGCGACGCGCCCGCCCCCGCGCCCACGCCCGGGACCTCGGGCACGAGCGGAGTCGAGGGTCGCGGACTCGTCGACAGTTTCCACGGCGGCGACGTCGAGACCGGCACCCTCACCTCACCGCCCTTCACCGTCGGCAGCCCGTACCTCAACTTCAAGGTGGCCGGCGGCCGTCATCCGCACGTCCCGGGCTCGGTGATGGGCGACTCCCCGGCGCCCGAGGGCCAGGTCCTCTCCGACTTCGAACAGGACACGTACGGCTCCTGGACGGCCACGGGTACCGCCTTCGGTGACGGCCCGGCGCGGGGCACGCTCCCCGGGCAGCACGAGGTGTCCGGACACGAGGGCGGTGGTCTGGTGAACACGTTCCTGGGCGGTGACGCGGCCACGGGCACCCTCACCTCGCCCGAGTTCACCGTCACCGCGAAGCACCTCAGCCTCCTCGTCGGCGGCGGCAATCACCCCTCCGGATCCGACGCGCCCACCGCCGTCCGCCTCGTCGTCGACGGCAGGACGGTACGCAGCGCCACCGGCACCGACTCGGAGGCCCTCAACTGGGTCTCCTGGGACCTCGGCGACCTCGCCGGCCGGACCGCGCACATCGAGGTCGTCGACGAGAACACCGGCGGCTGGGGGCACATCCTGCTCGACCAGGTCATCCTGTCCGACACCCCGGCGCGCCCCCGTTCGACCGAGACGGCGGTCAATCTCGTCATCGACGGCGAGGTCGTCCAGAGCGAGACCGGCGCGGACAGCGGCAGCCTGGACTGGGCGTCCTTCGACCTGCGCGCTCACCAGGGCAAGCAGGCCACCATCCAGATCGTCGACATGAACCGGGCCGGCTGGGGCCATGTCATGGCCGACCACTTCGTCGCGGCGGACCAGCCGGCGATCCCGAGCGTCCGGCGGGCTTCCTGGGTCGACCACGGCAAGGACTACTACGCGGCCGTCTCCTGGGAGGACGCCCCGGACGGCAGGCGCCGCATGATCGGCTGGATGAACAACTGGCAGTACGGCAACGCCGTTCCGACCTCCCCCTGGCGCAGCGCGCAGAGCATTCCGCGCGAGATGGCGCTGCGTACCGTGGACGGCCGGCTCCGGCTCACGCAGCAGCCGGTTGCCGGCGTGGAGTCGCTCCACGGCCCCTCGGTCAGCGTGCGTGGCGTCGCAGTCGCGGACGGCTCCGTGCCCCTGGCGGCGGGCCGGGCCGACGGCGAGGCGCTCGACATCCGGGCCACGTTCACCCTCGGCGATGCCGCACGTTTCGGCTTCA
The DNA here is from genome assembly GCF_055585365.1 of Streptomyces sp. NPDC053432. Lineage (NCBI taxonomy): Bacteria > Bacillati > Actinomycetota > Actinomycetes > Kitasatosporales > Streptomycetaceae > Streptomyces > Streptomyces sp. NPDC053432. The sequence goes on along the minus strand of NZ_JBVJKF010000010.1, from coordinate 256,411 downwards.
AGGTCCGCACGGGCGAAGGCCAGGAGACCGTCGTCGGCTACGACACGCGGACCGGGGAGCTGTACGTCGACCGGACACGGTCGGGTGCGGTGGACTTCCACAGCGACTTCCCCGGCATCCAGCGCGCCCCGCTGACGGCCCGGAACGGCGAGGTCGAGCTCCGCATCCTGGTCGACCGGTCCTCGGTCGAGGTGTTCGGCGGCGAAGGGGAGGCCGTGATCACGGACCAGATCTTCCCGAGCCCGGACAGCGACGGCGTCCGGCTCTTCGCCGAAGGCGGCTCCGCCCGCCTGGACAGCGCCCAGGTCTGGCAGGTGCGGTCGTACCGCGACTGAGCACCTGTGCCGGCCCGTTGACCATGCCGGCGCAGCCGGCGAGAGACAGGAGACAGGACATGAGGAAGACGCTGCTGGCCGAGTTCACCGTGCGCCCCGGAAGCGAGGAACGCGTCGCCGAGCTGGTCGAGGACTATGCCTTCCACGTCCGTGCCGAGACCGGGAACCTGGCGTTCGAGGTGTACACCAAGGAATCCGACCCCCTGGCCTACTGGATCTTCGAGGTGTACGCGGACGAAGCCGCCTTCCGGGCCCACCTGGCGGCCCCCTACGGCCCGCCGTTCAACGCGGCACTCCAGCCGTTGATCGAAGAGAAGGAGTCCGTGCTCACCTTCCTGAGCCCGCTCGGCCGGTGAACCGCCGGCGCACCTCGCGCATGCACTCCGGGCCGCTGGTGCGGGCGCCCCAGCGGTTGACTCCGCGGCACCACCGGCTGAGCCGCCGACCCGGCGCCGCAGACCGGCGACGGTTTCCCGCCGGGCCGGGCGCGGCCCGGTCGAGGTCGAGGCGGATGCGCAGGGCCCTGCTCCGGTCCTTGGGCAGACGGTCGACGAGGGCCCGGTCGATCGAAGCGCCTCGGGCACTCCACCGTGACGATCACCACAGACCCGTGCTCCCACCTCCTGGGTGGTGTCGGGCGCGACGCGGCCGAGAAGGCGGCGTCCCTCGTGCCGCGCCGACAGCGTGAGGCGTCCGACCGGGGGATTCTCGTTCCCCGGTGGTTCCCGGCCAAAGGTTCGAGCTCGGCTCGCCTGATGGCACAGCAGACCCCAGAAACGCCGAAGCCGCAGGTGAGAACGATTCTGCACCTGCGGCTTGCGGTGGGGCGGGTGGGACTCGAACCCACGGCCGACGGATTATGAGTCCGCTGCTCTAACCGGCTGAGCTACCGCCCCTTCACGGCGTGGCGCGTACATCTGTGCGCGCCGTCTGCCGCAGCATAGCCGCTCATACGATCTCCTGCCTCGGATGCCTCGCATGATCGGCTTCGCCTGTTCAGAGAGACCGTCCTGAGGGCTGCCCGGTTCCAGGACCGGGCAAAAAAGAAGAGGACCCGCTGGGGGCCCTCTTCTTCTCTTGCTCGCTCCCCCGGCTGGACTCGAACCAGCAACCCTCCGGTTAACAGCCGAATGCTCTGCCAATTGAGCTACAGGGGATCGCGCTCCCCCGACTGGACTCGAACCAGTAACCTGCCGGTTAACAGCCGGCTGCTCTGCCAATTGAGCTACAGGGGATTGCTGCGGTGCATCGAACGGCCCACCTCCGGCCTTGCCGGGGGGCGAGCGCCCGTTGCGAGTCATAGATTAGCGCAAGCAGGGGGGTGCTCCGCCAATCGGTATCGACAGCAGGCCGGGCACCACACGACGAAGGGTGGCAGGCATGCGTTACAAGGCGACGTTCGTGGCCGGACTGGCCCTCGGCTACGTACTCGGAACCCGTGCGGGGCGCGAGCGTTACGAACAGTTGAAGAAGTCCGCACGGGAACTCGCGCAGAACCCGGCGGTGCGCAATGCCGCCGAGACCGCGGGCCACACCGGGCGCGTGTACGCCGGGAAGGCCTTCACCGCGGTGAGCGAGAAGGTCGGCGACGCCGTGCCGGCCTCCCTGGCCGGACGGGTGCGCGGGCTGCGTGACCGCCGGTACGGCGGCTTCGAGGACGACTGGGGCACCAGCAACACCTGAGGCGTCCGCGGCGAGCCGTGCGGTTCCCGGGTCCCGTGGGGCCCCGGGAACCTCACGGGACTTCCGGGCACTCCGGAGAGGTCAGGACCGGTCGTATGTGCGGCAGAATTCTCCGCATGGGGATAGTCGCCGGGCTGGACAGCTCTTCAGCCTTCACTCGCATCGTCGTCTGTGACACCGAAACCGGTGCCGTCCTGCGCCAGGGCTACGCACCCCATCCGCAGCCCGCGGGAGAGGCCGACGGAGCCAACCCCCACGAGACCGACCCCCAGGCCTGGCTGCTCTCCCTCGGCGAGGCCGCCGGCGGCGGGCTCCTCGAAGGGGTCCAGGCCATCGGCGTCTCCGCCCAGCAGCACGGTCTGCTGCCGCTCGACGCGCAGGGCGGCCTCGTACGTCCCGCCCTGGTCGGCAACGACAAGCGCGGCCAGGTCGCGGCCGCCGACCTCATCGACTCCCTCGGGGGCCGGGCCGCCTGGGCCGAGGCGGTGGGCTCCGTCCCGCACTCGGCGCAGCCCATCGCGAAGCTGGCCTGGCTGGCCCGCAACGAGCCCGAGGCGGCCCGGCGGGTGGCCGTGCTGATGTCCCCGCACGACTGGCTGGTGTGGCAGTTGCTGGGCCGGCCCGCCCGGCGGACCACCGACCGCGGCGGCGCCTCCGGCACCGGCTACTGGTCCCCGGCCACCGGAGCCTGGCGGCCCGACCTGGTCGAGCTCGCGCTCGGCCACCGGGCGCTGCTGCCCGAGGTGCTCGGCCCGGCCGACGCCGCCGGGACCACGCCCGAGGGGCTGCTGATCTCGGCCGGCACCGGCGAGACGATGGCCGCCGCGATGGGGCTCGGACTGGGCCCCGGCGACGCCGTGGTCTCGCTCGGCGCCTCCGGTTCGGTGATGGCGGTGCACCACGAGGCGCTGTCGGAGCCCGGCGGGCTGATCACCTCGCTGGCCGACGCCACCGGCATGCACCTTCCCGTGGTGAACACCTCCAACGCCGTACGGGCCCTGCGCGGCACCGCCGAGCTGCTGGGCACCGACCTGGAGGGGCTGAGCGAGCTCGCCCTGAAGTCGACGCCGGGCGCGCACGGACTCGTACTGCTCCCCTACCTGGAGGGTGAGCGGACGCCGAACCTGCCGCACACCGCCGGGACCCTGTCCGGGCTGCGCCGGGACTCCATGAAGCCGGAGCACCTGGCGCGGGCCGCCTTCGAGGGCATGCTGTGCGGGCTGGTGGACGCGCTGGACGTGCTGCGTTCGCGCGGGGCCGTGATCCGCCGGGTGTTCCTGCTCGGCGCCGCGGCGGAGCTGCCCGCCGTACAGGCCGCGGCCCCGGGGCTGTTCGGGACGCAGGTCGTCGTACCGGCCCCGGCCGACTACGCGGCGCTGGGCTCGGCACGGCAGGCGGCGTGGGCCCTCGGTGTGGCGCGGGGCACGCTCGCCCCGCACACCCCGCCGGTCTGGCCCGCCCCGCCGGCCCAGGTCTTCGAGCCGGGCGAGGAGTTCCCCGCGTGGCAGGCCGTCCGTCAGCAGTACGTCGCGACGCGGGAGCAGATCCACCCGGGCGCGTTCCAGGCTTCCGGAGCACCGCAGCCGTAGGGCCGCGGGCTCCGCGGCCTCGGGACGGAAGGCGCAGCGAGGTCTACGCCTTTTGACCGGGCTTTGCGAAATCCGTTGGGGATCGGGGGGCCGGTTGGCCCAAGATGGGTTGAACCCCTCGATCATGCCGACCGGAGCCTGCGCGTGCTCATACGACTGCTGCGGACCCACCTGGGTCCGTACAAGAAACCGATCGCCGCGCTGGTCCTGCTGCAACTGCTGCAGACCAGCGCGAGCCTCTACCTGCCCACACTCAACGCCGACATCATCGACAACGGTGTCGTCCACGGGGACACCGGCTACATCCTTCGCTTCGGCGCGCTGATGCTCGGCGTCTCGCTCGTCCAGCTCGTCTGCAACGCCGGGGCCGTCTACTACGGTGCCCGCACCGCGGCCGCCGTGGGCCGCGACGTCCGCGCGTCCGTCTTCGACCGGGTGCAGAGCTTCTCCGCACGGGAGCTCGGCCAGTTCGGCGCCCCGTCGCTGATCACCCGTACGACGAACGACGTCCAGCAGATCCAGATGCTGGTACTGATGACCTTCACGCTGATGGTCTCGGCGCCGATCATGTGCGTCGGCGGCATCTTCATGGCGCTCTCGCTCGACGTGAAGCTGTCGGGCGTGCTGCTCGCCGTGGTCCCCGTGCTCGGCCTGTCGGTCGGTGCGATCGTCTTCAGGACGCGGCCGCTGTTCCGCACGATGCAGGAGCGGCTCGACACCGTGAACCGGGTGCTGCGCGAGCAGATCACCGGCAACCGGGTGATCCGCGCCTTCGTCCGCGACGACTACGAGAAGGAGCGCTTCCGGGAGGCCAACGCGGACCTCACCGGGGTCTCGCTGGCCGCCGGCCGGCTGCTGGCGCTCATGTTCCCGACCGTGATCCTGGTCGTGAACATCTCCAGCGTCGCGGTCATCTGGTTCGGTGCCATGCGCGTCGACAGCGGCGGCATGGAGATCGGCCAGCTGACGGCCTTCCTCGCCTACCTGATGCAGATCGTGATGGCCGTGATGATGGCCACCTTCATGTTCATGATGGTGCCGCGCGCCGAGGTGTGCGCCGAGCGCGTCCAGGAGGTCCTGGACACCGAGTCGAGCGTGGCCCCGCCCGTCGACCCGGTGCGCAAGGTCCTCACCCGCGGCCGCCTGGAGCTGCGCGGCGCCGACTTCCGCTACCCGGGCGCCGAGGCCCCCGTGCTGCGCGGGGTGAACCTGGTGGCCCGCCCCGGCGAGACCACCGCGGTGATCGGCTCCACCGGCAGCGGCAAGTCCACCCTGCTGGGCCTGGTCCCGCGGCTGTTCGACGCGACGGGCGGCGAGGTGCTCGTGGACGGCGAGGACGTGCGCCGGCTCGACCCGGAGCTGCTCGCCAGGACGGTCGGGATGGTCCCGCAGAAGCCGTACCTGTTCTCCGGAACGGTCGCCTCCAACCTGCGCTACGGGCGCCCGGACGCGACCGACGAGGAGCTGTGGCGGGCCCTGGAAGTGGCCCAGGCCAAGGAGTTCGTGTCCGAGCTGGAGGGCGGCCTGGAGGCCGCCATCACCCAGGGCGGGACCAACGTCTCCGGCGGCCAGCGCCAGCGTCTGGCCATCGCCCGCACCCTGGTGCAGCGCCCGGAGATCTATCTCTTCGACGACTCGTTCTCGGCCCTGGACTACGCGACGGACGCGGCGCTGCGCGCGGCGCTCGGCCGCGAGACCGAGGAGGCAACCGTGGTGATCGTCGCCCAGCGCGTCTCCACGATCCGTGACGCCGACCGGATCATCGTGCTGGACGAGGGCGAGGTCGTCGGCGAGGGGCGCCATCACGAGCTGATGGCCGGCAACGAGACCTACCGGGAGATCGTGCTCTCCCAGCTGACGGAGGCGGAGGCCGCATGAGCGGGCCCGGAGGACGGATGATGATGGGACCGGCCCAGCGGTCCCTGGACTTCAAGGGATCGGGCAAGCGGCTGCTGGGCCAGCTCGCCCAGGACCGGGTCAAGCTGTGGGGCATGGTCGCCGCGGTCGTCGGCAGCGTCGGCTGTGCGGTGGTCGGCCCGAAGATCCTCGGTGAGGCCACCGACCTGGTGTTCGCGGGCATCGTGGGCCGCCAGCTGCCGGCCGGCATCACCAAGCAGCAGGCGCTGGACGGGATGCGCGCCAGGGGCCAGGGCGGGATGGCGGACATGCTGTCCGGCACCGACTTCACCCCGGGTCAGGGCATCGACTTCGGCGCCGTCGGGGTCGTCGCGGTCTGGGCGCTGGTGGTCTTCACCCTGGCCGGTCTGCTGATGCTGGTGGCGACGCGGCTGTCGAACCACGTCATGAACGGCACCGTGTACCGGATGCGCGAGGAGCTCCAGGCGAAGCTGTCGCGCCTGCCGCTGTCGTACTTCGACCAGCAGAAGCGCGGCGAGGTGCTCAGCCGGGCCACGAACGACATCGACAACATCGGGCAGACGCTCCAGCAGACGATGGGGCAGCTGCTGAACTCGCTGCTGACGATCGTCGGCGTGCTCGCGATGATGTTCTGGATCTCGCCGCTGCTGGCGCTGGTCGCGCTGGTGACCGTGCCGGTGTCCGTCGTCGTCGCGGCGAAGATCGGCAAGAAGTCGCAGCCGCAGTTCGTGGCGCAGTGGAAGACGACCGGTGCGCTGAACGCACACATCGAGGAGATGTACTCGGGGCACACGCTGGTGAAGGTCTTCGGCCGGCAGAAGGAGTCCGCGGCGGTCTTCGCCGAGCAGAACGAGGCGCTGTACCGGGCCTCGTTCAAGGCGCAGCTGGTCAGCGGTCTCATGCAGCCGGTGATGTTCTTCATATCGAACATCAACTACGTGCTGGTCGCGGTCGTCGGCGGTCTGCGGGTGGCCTCGGGCACCCTGTCGATCGGCGACGTGCAGGCCTTCATCCAGTACTCGCGCCAGTTCTCGATGCCGCTGTCGCAGGTCGCGTCGATGGCGAACCTGGTGCAGTCCGGCGTCGCCTCGGCGGAGCGGGTCTACGAGCTGCTGGACGCGCGGGAGCAGGAGCCGGACGCCGAGGTTCCGGAGCGGCCGGAGGAGCTGCGCGGGCAGGTCACCCTCGACAAGGTGGCCTTCCGCTACGAGCCGGACAAGCCGCTGATCGAGAACCTGTCGCTGACGGTCGAGCCGGGTCAAACGGTCGCGATCGTCGGCCCGACGGGCGCGGGCAAGACCACGCTCGTCAATCTGCTGATGCGCTTCTACGAGGTCACGGGCGGCGAGATCGCCCTGGACGGCGTGGACATCGCGAAGATGACCCGCGAGGAACTGCGCGGCTCCATCGGCATGGTGCTCCAGGACACCTGGCTGTTCGGCGGCACCATCGCGGAGAACATCGCCTACGGGGCCTCGCGCGAGGTGACGCGGGCCGAGATCGAGGAGGCGGCGCGCGCCGCCCACGCCGACCGGTTCATCCGCACCCTGCCGGACGGCTACGACACCGTGCTGGACGACGAGGGAGCGGGCGTCAGCGCGGGCGAGAAGCAGCTGATCACCATCGCCCGGGCGTTCCTGTCGGACCCGGTGATCCTGGTGCTCGACGAGGCGACGAGCTCGGTCGACACCCGTACCGAGGTGCTGATCCAGAAGGCGATGGCGCGGCTCGCGCACGGCCGTACGTCCTTCGTGATCGCGCACCGGCTGTCCACGATCCGCGACGCGGACGTCATCCTGGTGATGGAGAGCGGCTCGATCGTGGAACAGGGCACGCACGAGGAGCTGCTGGCCTCGGGCGGTGCCTACGCACGGCTGTACGCGGCGCAGTTCGCGCAGGCGGTGGCCGAGGTCGACTGATGACCGGGCCCCGGCCGTGTGCGCGGCCGGGCGGGGTGGGGCGTCCTCGGGGGCGCCCCTTCCCGTTTCCGCTGTCCGTCCGTCTCAGTCGAGGTAGCCGCGGAGCTGGTCGGCGAAGGCGTGGTCGCGCAGCTTGTTGAGGGTCTTGGACTCGATCTGGCGGATCCGTTCGCGGGTCACGCCGAAGATCCGGCCGATCTCCTCCAGGGTGCGCGGGCGGCCGTCGTCCAGCCCGTAGCGGAGCTGGACCACCTTGCGCTCCCGCTCGCCGAGCGTGGAGAGGACCGCTTCGAGGTGCTCGCGGAGCAGGAAGAACGCGGCGGATTCCACGGGCGAGGCGGCGTCGCCGTCCTCGATGAGGTCGCCGAGCGCGACGTCGTCCTCCTCGCCGACCGGCGCGTGCAGGGAGACCGGCTCCTGGGCGAGGCGGAGCACCTCCATGACCCGCTCCGGGGTCAGTTCCAGGTGGACGGCGACCTCTTCGGCCGTGGGCTCGTACCCCCGCTCCTGGAGCATGCGGCGCTGTACGCGGATGACGCGGTTGATGAGTTCGACGACGTGGACGGGGACGCGGATGGTCCGGGCCTGGTCGGCGAGGGCCCGGGACATCGCCTGCCGGATCCACCAGGTGGCGTACGTGGAGAACTTGTACCCGCGGGCGTAGTCGAACTTCTCGACGGCCCGGATGAGTCCGAGGTTCCCCTCCTGCACGAGGTCGAGCATGGTGAGCCCGCGGCCCACGTACCGCTTCGCGACGGAGACGACGAGCCGCAGGTTGGACTCGATGAGGCGGCGTTTGGCCATCCGGCCCATGACGACGAGCTTGTCGAGGTCGACGGCGAGCTGGGAGTCCAGATCGGGTGTGCTGCCGAGTTTCTCCTCGGCGAAGAGGCCGGCCTCGACGCGCCGTGCGAGGTCGACCTCCTCGGCGGCGGTGAGCAGCGGGATCCTGCCTATCTCGCGCAGGTACTGGCGGAAGAGATCGGCGGACGGTCCCGATCCGCCTCCGCCCGTGCCCTCGGCGTTGGCGCGCCCGCGCTGCTCCGGTACCGGCTGCTCGATGAGCTCCAGCACTTCGGGCCCGGGGTCTTCGCCCTCGGCTTCGGCGTCGCGCTCTTCGTCCACGGCTTCGACCTCCGAGGACTCGCTCTCGTTCACGGTCAGGGTCCGGGTCTGCACGGGGGCGACCTCCAGGGCTCCGAGGACGGGGGCACCGCACCTCAGTGTGGGGTACGACACATCACGGCCACGAGGGGCGTGCGAGCACTTTCTGATTCCGGCGCGTGACCGATGGTTACCCCCTGGCCCTTGTGCCGATGCGGATCGGACACATGTCCGAGAGGATCTGCGTCATGTACGAGTACGAAACCCACGTCACGGTGCGCTGCCCCGACGCGGAGGTGCTGGCCCGGCTCGACGCGTGGGCCGGGGCGCGGGGGCTGAAGGTCACCCACATCCTGCTGGCCCGGGGCCGGATGGTGTCGCAGCCGATGCTGACCCTGCGGGACCGCACGGGGCACGAGAGCCTGGTGCCGCAGCTGCGGGCGGCCGGCTTCGACCCGGTCCGGGTGAAGGTGGAGACGGTCCCCTGGACCACGGACCGGCCGGGCCCGGGCGGCGGCTACTTCGAGCACCACCTGAAGCTGCTGCTGCCGGCGGATTTCGACCGGGCGGCCCTGGAGGCCCTGGCCGTCCGGCACGGCGCCCACCTGTCGTGGAACGCCCGCCGCGCCGTGTCCGGGGGCCGCCTGCACGAGCGGTTCGTGACCCAGCGGTGGCGCGGCACGGCGGCGCAGGCGGCTGCGGCCTGCGCCGCGCTGGCCGCCGCGCTCGGCTCGGCGGGGTACGAGATCCGCTCGCAGGAGCGGGAGTTCGTGCTCTACGACAGTGACCTGTCGGTGGACGACGGGTGGATCCAGGAGGGGGACGCCGATGAGCTGGCAGGGTTTCGACTGGCGGAGCGCTGAGCTCCCCCGGGAGCCGCTGGACGAGGAGACGCGCCGGGCACGCGACCTCCCGCTGACGCTGCGCCCGGTGACGGGTGACGACCTCCGTCAGAAGGCGGTGTTCGATCCGTCGCTGAAGCACTTCAGCCGGGCGTACCGGGGTGCCGACCCGGAGTTCGAGGACCCGGCGCGGACAGCCGCCTGGCTGGCCGCGCGGCGGGCGGCGCTGGACGCCGTACTGATGGCCGTCTCCGAGTCCGCGTACGGGGACTCGCTGGTGCTGCGCGGGAGCGTACTGCTCGCCGACTGGTTCGGGGCGGCGGCCCGGGAACCGGGCGACCTGGACTTCGTGGTCGTGCCGCGCAGCTGGAACATCGGGGACGGGCGGACCGCTCGGATGCTGGACGCGATCGCAGCCGGTGCGGCCGGACGGGCCGGGGTCAAGGCGTCCGGCGCGGTGGTCGAGGACATCTGGACCTACGACCGGGTACCGGGTCTGCGGATGGTGCTCCCGTGGGAGGTGCCGGGACTGCCGGCCGGGCAGGTCCAGCTCGACTTCGTGTTCAACGAGAGGGTGCCGGCCGAACCCGAGCTGACGGAGCTGAAGTGCGGGGCCCTGGTCCTGGCGGCCACGCCCGCCCTCTCCCTGGCCTGGAAGCTGCTGTGGCTGGTGAGCGACGCCCATCCGCAGGGCAAGGACCTGTACGACGCGGTCCTGCTCGCCGAGCGGTATCCGCTCCCGTGGGAGCTGCTGGACCTGGTGTTCCGGCTGGCGCCCGAACAGCCGCTCCCCAACCCCGGGGTGACCCTGGAGGACACCGCGGCCTTCGGGAACGTCGGCCACGAGTGGGATCACTTCGTGGCGGAGTACCCGCGGCTCGCCGGTTCGGAGGAGGAGTACGTGCGGCGGCTGGTGGCGGCGGTCACGCCGACGTTCGAGGGAGCACCGCAGACTCCTCGGCCGGCTCGACGCGGACCGCGCACACCTTGAACTCCGGCATCCGGGACGTGGGGTCCAGCGCCGGGTTGGTCAGGGTGTTGGCGCGGCCCTCGCCCGGCCAGTGGAAGGGCATGAAGACCGTGTCCGCGCGGATGGCGTCCGTGATCCGGGCCGGGGCCACCGCGCGGCCGCGGCGGGAGGTGACGGCGAGCGGGCTGCCCTCGACGGCGCCGATGCGGGCGGCGAGGCGCGGGTGGAGTTCCACGAAGGGGCCGGGGGCGGCCGCGTTGAGCTCGTCGACGCGGCGGGTCTGGGCGCCCGACTGGTACTGGGAGACCACCCGGCCGGTGGTCAGGAGGAGGGGGTACTCGGCGTCCGGGACCTCGGCCGCCTCGCGGTGGGAGACGGGGGCGAAGCGGGCCCGGCCGTCCTCGGTGGCGAACCGGTCGAGGAAGAGCCGCGGTGTGCCCGAAGTGCCGTCCGGGCAGGGCCAGAAGACGCCCTGCTCGGCCTCGATGCGGGCGTAGTCGATGCCCGAGTAGTCCGCCGGGCCGCCCGCCGAGGCGCGGCGCAGTTCGTCGAAGACCTCTTCGGGGTCGGTCGGGAACCCCTTCTCCACGCCGAGGCGGGCCGCGAGTTCGTGCAGGACGTACAGGTCGGTGCGGACCCCCGGCGGCGGAGTGAGGGCGCGGCGGCGGAGCAGGACGCGGCCTTCCAGGTTGGTGGTGGTGCCCGTCTCCTCCGCCCACTGGGTGACGGGGAGGACCACGTCCGCGAGGGCGGCCGTCTCGGAGAGGACCACGTCGGCGACGGCCAGGAAGTCGAGGGAGCGGATGCGGTCCTCGACGTGGGCGGCGCGGGGGGCCGAGACCACCGGGTTGGAGCCCATGAGGAGGAGGGCCTTCACGTCCGTGCCGAGGGCGTCGAGGAGTTCGTACGCGCTGCGGCCCGGGCCGGGGAGGTCCGCGGGGTCGACGCCCCAGACCCCGGCGACGTGCTCGCGGGCCGCCGGGTCGGTCAGTTTGCGGTAGCCGGGGAGCTGGTCGGCCTTCTGGCCGTGCTCGCGGCCGCCCTGGCCGTTGCCCTGGCCGGTGAGGCACCCGTAGCCGGACAGCGGGCGGCCGGCCCGGCCGGTGGCCAGGCAGAGGTTGATCCAGGCGCCGACGGTGTCGGTGCCCTTGGACTGCTGTTCGGGGCCGCGGGCGGTGAGGACCATGGCCGACTCGGGGGCGCAGAAGAGCTCCACCGCCTCGCGGAGCTTCGGGACCGGCACACCGGTGATGCGTTCGACCAGCTCGGGCCAGTGCGCCATGGCGGCGGCCCGGGCCTCCTCCCAGCCGGTGGTGCGCGCGGCGATGAACTCCTCGTCGGTGCGGCCCTCGGCGACGATCAGGTGCAGCAGGCCCAGGGCGAGCGCGAGGTCGGTGCCGGGGCGGGGGGCCAGGTGCAGGTCGGCCTGGTCGGCGGTGCGCGTGCGGCGGGGGTCGATGACGATCAGGGTGCCGCCGCCCGCCTTGAGCTCGGTGAGGTAGCGCAGGGCGGGCGGCATGGTCTCGGCCAGGTTGGAGCCGACGAGGATCACGCAGCCGGTGCGGGGGACGTCCTCCAGCGGGAAGGGCAGCCCGCGGTCGAGCCCGAAGGCCCGCTGGTGCGCGGCGGCGGCCGAGGACATGCAGAAGCGGCCGTTGTAGTCGATCTGCGAGGTGCGCAGGGCGACGCGGGCGAACTTGCCGAGCGCGTACGCCTTCTCGTTGGTGAGCCCGCCGCCGCCGAAGACCCCGACGGCGTCGGGCCCGTACGTGCGGCCCGTGCGGGCGAGGCCTTCGGCGACGGCGGCGAGGGCCTCCTCCCAGGTGGCCGGTTCGAGCCGCCCGGCGTGGGTGCGGACGAGCGGCTCGGTCAGACGCACCCGGGAGGAGAGCACGGCGGGGGCGGTGCGGCCCTTGCCGCAGAGCGCACCCCGGTTCACCGGGAAGTCGGCCCGCTCCTCGACCACGACGCCGGTGCCGTCACCGTCCGGCTGGGGGCGGAGGTTCATGCCGCACTGCAGGGCGCAGTACGGGCAGTGCGTGGCAGTGGCTTCCTGGATGCTGTGCATACGGCCCAGGGTGCGCGGGGGGTGTTACGGCGGGGCGCGCCACCGCGTAACGGGCGGGGGTGCGGGGGCTCAGCGCAGGCGGACGCGGGCTGTGAGGGCCGCGGCCCGAACGCCGCGCGGGCCGGAGATGCGCTGCGCGAGATCCAGCCCGCCGGCCGGGTAGGGGACCCCGGTCCGCGCAGCGGGCCCGGACCCGACCCGGGCCCGGACCAGACCCGGTCCCGACCCGGAACCAGACCCGGTCCCGACCCGGCCCGACCCGCCCCGGACCCCGCTACTGGCCGGTCAGGTACTTCACCGTCAGGCCGGCCGTCCAGCCGCCGTCGACCGCGAGCTCGGCGCCCGTCATGTACCCGGCGGCGTCCGAGAGCAGGAAGGCGACCGCGGCCGCGATCTCCTCGGGGACGCCGACGCGGCCCAGCGGGGCCCCGGGGTAGTTGCCGTCGCCGGTCCGGATGCCGATCGGCGCGGTCATCGGGGTCAGCGTCATGCCGGGGTGCACGGAGTTGACGCGGATCTTCGCCTCGGCGAGCTCGACCGCGCCGATCTTCGACAGGCCGCGCACGCCCCACTTGGAGGCCCCGTAACCGGCGGTGAGCGCGAGGCCGGTCAGGCCGGCGGCGGAGGAGATGTTGACGATGGAGCCGCCGCCGGCCGCGCGCAGCAGCGGGATCACGGCCTTGATGCCGATGAACACGCCGACCAGGTTGATCTCGATCACCCGGCGGAAGTGCTCGACGCTCTCGTGCTCCAGGAAGGAACCGGTGGAGATCCCGGCGTTGTTGACCAGTCCGTCGATCCGGCCGAACTCGGCGACCGCGTACTCCAGCGCCGCGGCCCAGTCGGCCTCGCTCGTCACGTCGTGCCGGATGAAGCGGGCCGCGTCGCCGAGCTCGGCGGCCGTCTCGGCGCCCTCCGCCTCCAGCACGTCGGTGATCAGCACCTTGCCGCCGCCGTCCACGACGGCCCGCGCCGCCGCCGCGCCCAGGCCGCGGGCTCCGCCGGTGATGACGACGGCCTTGCCGCTCAGATCCACAACAGCCACGGTTCCACCTCTGCCACATGAGACTGATCGGTATATGACTAATCGGAATAACCGATGTGCCGGTCAGTGTGCCAGAGCGCCCAGGGCCTGCGACACCCCCTGCTCCTTCGGCCCCAGGAACCGCGGCTCCGGTTCGAAGACCGCGTCCAGCGCCGCCTTGCCCGCTGCGAAGACCTCGCGGGTCCCGCCGTAGTACCAGGTGGAGTCGTGCTCGTCGTCCACCCCGATCCCGTACGATTCCACGCCCGCGCTCTGGCACAGGGCGACGGCCCTGCGGATGTGGAAGCCCTGGCTGATCAGCACCGCCCGGTCGACCCCGAAGATCTTCTTGGCCCGCACGCACGAGTCCCAGGTGTCGAAGCCCGCGAAGTCGTTCACGATCCGGTCCGCCGGCACCCCGTGGCCGGTGAGGTAGGTGCGCATCGCGCTCGGCTCGTCGTACTCGGTGCGGCTGTTGTCCCCGGTCACCAGGACGACCCTGACCTTGCCGGTCCGGTACAGCTCGGCGGCGGCGTCGAGCCGGCGGGCCAGATAGGGCGTCGGCCGGCCGTTCCACAGCCCCGCCCCGAACACCACGGCCACCTCGCCGGCCGGAGCCTGCGCCGTCGTCCCCAGCCGGCCGGAGGCCGCCGCGTGCGTCCACGCCGACGGCAGCAGCGCCAGCACGCAGCCCGCCATCACCGCCTGCACCGCCCGCCGCCGCGCCCGCACGGTGCGCGGCCGCGCGGCCGCCCGGCTCCACTCGACCTTCGGCAGGCGCGGTACGCGCATCATCCATCCCCCGGTTCCTCGGCAGTCGTTCCGCTGGTCAGGACGCCTCCTGGGACCGCACGGTTTCGCGGGGCGCGGCGGAGCACGTCCCCGCGAAGGCCCGGGGCAGGCCGGCCGACAGGCGCGCGGACGGCCCGCCGACAGACCCGCGGACCGGCCCGCCGACAGGCGCGGCCACCGCCCTGTGAGCAGCCGGAAAACACCCGTCACCCCCGCGCAACGCATCGGCAACCTCCGGCGCGCAGGATCGGTCCATGACGGAGCCGGTGCACCCTCCCGCCATCCCGCCCCTCCCCTTCGGCAGCACGGCCGAGCTGCTGAGCCGGATCACCGCGCAGCTCGGCACGCAGCTCAGCGGGCTGCGACCGCCCCGCGCCCGTCCCCACGGAGACCGCCCATGCAGCAGCCCACCCTCGTCGCCGTGGCCCACGGCAGCCGCGACCCGCGCGCCCTCCACACCGCCCTCGCACTCCTCGACCGGGTCCGCGAACTCCGGCCCCGCCTCGACGTCCGCCTCGGCCACGTGGAGCTGAACCGGCCGCTGCTCGACGACACGCTCCGCGAGACGTCCGGGGCGGCGGTGCTCGTGCCGCTGCTGCTCGGCCGCGGCCACCACGTGAAGCGCGACCTGCCCGCGGCCGCCGCCCGGGCCGCGCACCTGCGCACCCGGGTCGCCGCGCCCCTCGGCCCGCATCCGCTGCTGGTCGAGGCCCTGTACGAGCGCCTCGCGGAGACCGGCTGGACCCCGCACCCCGCGGCCGCCGTGGTGCTCGCCGCGGCCGGGTCCCGCGACCCGGACTCGGCCGCCGACACCCGCCGCACCGCCGCCCTGCTCTGTGAACGGCTCGGCGGCGTCCCGGTGGTGCCCGCCTACGCCTCGGCCGCCGCGCCGACCGTGCCCGACGCGGTCCGGGCCCTGGCCGCCCGCGGCCGCCACCGCATCGCCGTGGCCTCGTACTTCGCCGCGCCCGGCCGGTTCGCCACCCAGTGCGCGGCGGCCGCCCCGGGCCCGGCCTCCGCCCCGCTGGGCGATCACCCGGCCCTCGCGCGGCTGCTGCTGCACCGCTACGACGAGGCCGCCGCCCTGCCCGTCACCCCGCACCGGCCGGAACTCGTCTCCGTCTGATCCCGGTTCGCCGGCCGTTGCGGTTACCGTCGATCCATGGAAGGCACCGCGCACGCCCCCGCAGACGATACGACCGACCTCTACGACTCCTCCGCCACCGAACGCTGGGCCGCCGAGCCCGACAAGCGGCCGGGGCGGACCGCCTTCCAGCGCGACCGGGCGCGGGTCCTGCACTCGGCCGCGCTGCGCCGGCTCGCGGGCAAGACCCAGGTGGTCACGCCGGGCACCCGTTCGTACGACTGGGACGCGAGCCCCCGCACCCGGCTGACGCACTCCCTGGAGTGCGCCCAGGTCGGCCGGGAGCTGGGGGCCGCGCTCGGCTGCGATCCCGATCTGGTCGAGGCCGCGTGCCTCTCCCACGACATGGGCCACCCGCCCTTCGGCCACAACGGCGAGGAGGCGCTGAACGAATTCGCCAAGGACTGCGGCGGTTTCGAGGGCAACGCGCAGTCGCTGCGGCTGCTGACCCGCCTGGAGCCCAAGCGGTTCGTCACCGCCGCCGACGGCGGACCGGTCAGCGTCGGCCTCAACCTCACCCGGGCCTGCCTGGACGCCGCCACCAAGTACCCCTGGGCGCGCGGGGAGCACCCCACCGACCCGGGCTCGGTGAAGTTCGGCGCGTACGAGGACGACCTGCCGGTCTTCGAGTGGCTGCGCCGCGGCGCGCCCGCCGACCGCAAGTGCTTCGAGGCACAGGTGATGGACTGGTCCGACGACGTCGCGTACTCCGTCCACGACTTCGAGGACGGTCTGCACGCCGGCCACCTCGACCCGAACCTGCTCTTCGCCGAGCCCGAGCGCGCCGCGATCTGGCAGGTGGCCATCGGCCGCTACGTCCCCGCCGACACCTCCCCGGAGGAACTGCGCGAGGCCCTCGACCGGCTGATGGAGCAGGAGTGGTGGCCGCACGGCTACGACGGCTCGGCCGTGGCGCAGGCCCGCCTGAAGGACGCCACGAGCCAGCTCATCGGCCGCTTCTGCCTGGCCGCCGAGGGCGCGACGCGCGAGGCTTACGGCAGCGGGCGGCTGACCCGGTACGGCGCGGAGCTGGTGGTGCCCCGGGCCGCGCGCAACGAGTGCGCGGTGCTGAAGGCGGTCGCGGACCTGTACGTCATGCAGCGCGACGAACAGGAGCGGATCCGCGCCGACCAGCGCATCGTCCTGGCCGAACTCGCCGAGGTGCTCCAGGCCCGCGCGCCCGAAGGGCTGGACCCGCAGTTCCGGGCGATCTTCGACGCGGCGCCGGACGAGAAGGCCAGGAAGCGAGCGGTCATCGACCAGATCGCGTGCCTCACCGACGCGTCCGCCCGCTCGCTGCACGCCCGCCTCACCCGGCGCACGCGACGCGCCGAAGGGTGAGTTGATCGGGCCACTCCCCCTTCACGCGGCAGGCTCAGTGCGGGACGCTCGCATGTGGTCGCATGTGGCGGAGAGGTTATGAGGAGGCATCAGGTGGTCGACGCACACCAGACGTTCATCATCGTCGGCGCGGGACTGGCCGGGGCGAAGGCCGCCGAAACGCTGAGGTCGGAGGGGTTCACCGGCCGGGTGATCCTCATCGGCGACGAACGCGACCGCCCCTACGAGCGGCCCCCGCTGTCCAAGGGCTACCTGCTCGGCAAGGAGGAACGCGACAGCGTCTTCGTGCACGAGCAGTCCTGGTACGCGAGCGCCGACGTCGAGCTGCACCTGGGCCAGCCCGCGGTGCACCTGGACCGCGACGCGAAGACCGTGCGCCTGGGCGACGGCACCCTGCTGCACTACGACAAGCTGCTGCTGGCCACCGGCTCCGAACCGCGCCGCCTGGACATCCCGGGCACCGGCCTGGCCGGGGTCCACCACCTGCGCCGTCTCACCCACGCCGACCTGCTGCGCAAGGCGCTGGCCTCGCTGGGCCGGGACAACGGCCACCTGCTGATCGCCGGCGCGGGCTGGATCGGCCTGGAGGTGGCGGCCGCGGCCCGCTCGTACGGCGCCGAGGTCACCGTGGTCGAGCCGCTGCCCGGGCCGCTGCACGCGGTGCTCGGCCCGGAGATCGGCCAGTTCTTCGCCGACCTGCACGCCGAGCACGGGGTGCGCTTCCACTTCGGGGCGAAGCTGACGGAGATCGTCGGCCAGGACGGCATGGTGCTGGCGGCCCGTACGGACGACGGGGAGGAGCACCCGGCGCACGCCGTGCTCGCCGCGATCGGGGCGGCCCCGCGCACCGCGCTCGCCGAGACCTCCGGGCTGGCCCTGGTCGACCGGGAGCACGGCGGCGGCATCGCCGTGGACGCCTCGCTGCGCACCTCGGACCCGGACGTGTACGCGGCCGGCGACGTGGCGGCCGCCCACCACCCGGTGCTCGGGACCCGGCTGCGGGTGGAGCACTGGGCGAACGCCCTCAACGGCGGCCCGGCGGCCGCGCGGGCGATGCTGGGCCAGGAGGTCGCGTACGACCGGGTGCCGTACTTCTTCTCCGACCAGTACGACGTGGGCATGGAGTACTCCGGACACGCCCCGGCCGGCAGCTACGACCAGGTGCTGGTGCGCGGGGACGCGGGCAAGCGGGAGTTCATCGCGTTCTGGCTCTCCGAGGGCCGGGTGCTGGCCGGGATGAACGTGAACGTGTGGGACGTCACGGAGCACATCCAGGCCCTGATCAGGTCGAAGGCCCCGGTGGACCGCGAGGCCCTGGCGGACCCGTCCGTTCCGCTCGAGTCGCTGATCCCGGCCGAGGGGGCCTGACGGGTTCGCCCGTGCCCGGCCGTAGACTTCACGGGTGGCAGGACGGATCAATGACGACGACGTGAAGGCGGTACGGGACGCGGTCCCGATCGACGCCGTGGTCTCCGACTACCTCCAGCTGCGCAACGCGGGCGGCGGCAACCTCAAGGGCCTCTGCCCCTTCCACGACGAGAAGTCCCCGTCCTTCCAGGTCAGCCCCAGTAAGGGCCTCTACCACTGCTTCGGCTGCCAGGCCGGCGGGGACACCCTCGACTTCATCATGAAGATCGACCACCTCTCCTTCTCGGAGGCGGTCGAACGGCTCGCCGGCCAGGCGGGCATCACCCTGCGGTACGAGGAGGGCGGCTACACCGCCGGCACCAGCGGCCGCGGCGAGCGCATCCGGCTGGTCGAGGCCCACAAGGCCGCCGCGCAGTTCTACGTGGACCAGCTGGGCAGCCCCGAGGCGGAGATCGGCCGCAGGTTCCTGGCGGAGCGCGGCTTCGACCAGGCCGCGGCCGCGCACTTCAGCGTGGGCTACAGCCCGGCCGGCTGGGACCACCTGACCCGCTTCCTGCGCGGCAAGGGCTTCAGCGACAAGGAGCTGATCACCTCCGGGCTCGCCCAGGACAGCCGCAGCGGCAAGCCGATCGACCGCTTCCGCGGCCGGCTGATGTGGCCCATCCGCGACATCAGCGGCGAGGTGGTCGGCTTCGGCGCGCGCAAGCTGCGCGACGACGACAACGGCCCGAAGTACCTGAACACGCCCGAGACCGCGATCTACAAGAAGTCCCAGGTCCTCTACGGCATCGATCTCGCCAAGAAGGAGATCGCGAGGACCTCGCGGGCGGTCGTCGTCGAGGGCTACACGGACGTCATGGCCTGCCACCTGGCAGGGGTCACCACCGCGATCGCCACCTGTGGCACCGCCTTCGGCGGGGACCACATCAAGATCCTGCGCCGGCTCCTGATGGACAACGCCACCGCCGAGGTGATCTTCACCTTCGACGGTGACGCGGCGGGCCAGAAGGCCGCGCTGCGGGCCTTCGAGGACGACCAGAAGTTCGCCGCCGAGACCTCCATCACCATCGCCCCGAACGGCATGGACCCCTGCGACCTGCGGCTGGCCCAGGGCGACGCGGCGGTCGCCGCGCTCGTGGACTCCCGCACCCCGCTGTTCGAGTTCGCGCTGCGGCACATCGTGTCCCGGCACAACCTGGAGAACCCGGCGGGGCGGGCGGCCGCGCTGGACGAGGCGGCCCCGGTGGTCGCCAACATCAAGAACATCGCGATCCAGCACGAGTCGGCGGTCCAGCTGGCGGGCATGCTGGGCATCCGCGACGAGCAGTTCGTGGTCAAGCGGGTGGCGCAGCTGGCGCGGTGGGCGCGCGAGCGCGGGAACCAGCCGCAGCAGGGCCGGCCCGGCAGCCGCCGGTCGTCCGACCCCGCTCCCCAGCCGGCGGCCCCGCAGCCGTCGGGCCCGGCCCTGAACCTGCGCAGCCCGGCCCACCGCACCGAGCGCGAGTTGCTGAAGCTGGCGCTGCAGCATCCGGCCCTGGTCTCGCCGGCCTTCGACGCGTACGGGACCGACGAGTTCACCGCGCCGCCGTACGCGGCCGTGCGCCAGGCCATCCAGGACGCGGGCGGCGCCTCGCTCGGCGCCGCGGACTACCTGGCCCGGGTGCGGGAGGCGGCGCCGAACGACACCGTGCGGGCGCTGGTCACCGAGCTGGCGGTGGAGGCGATCCACGCGAAGACGGTGGACGAGATGTACGCGGGCGTCCAGCTGGTCCAGGTAAGGCTGCGCGCGGTGGACCGCCGGGTGCACGAGGTCCAGGGCACCTTGTCCCGCCTTGGCCCGCAGGCCCCGCCGGAACAACTGGCCGCGGTCCAGGAGGAACTGTGGGTCCTCCAGCAGTACGGCCAGCGCCTCCGCAACCGAGGCGCGGAAGGCCTCTGACCGCCCGCCGGCGTTGGAGGCGGGTCCGATCCAGCCCCACCGACGTTCGAGGCGCGGGGGCCGTACGATCCAGCCCCGCCGACGTTCGAGGCACGGGGTCCGATCCAGCCCCGCCGACGTTCGAGGCACGGGGTCCGGGGCGGAGCCCCCCCCATCCAGCCCCGCCGGCGTTTGAGGCGCGGGGTCTGGGGCGGAGCCCCAGGAACGGGTCCGGGCGGAGCCCGGGGAACGGTGGAAGGGCGGGTAGGGGACCGCTCCGCGCAGCGGCACCCCGGTTCGGCCGCGCGTAACGGCCGCCGGGGCCGGGCGCGCGCCGGGGCACCTCCTCGGGCGTCGAACCTGCAGAGGCACCGGCAAGCAAGCGTGGTTGCGTTCGACGCCCTGCGGGGGCACCCCACCGCACACCCGACCCCGCCGGCGCGGGGTACGAACGGGGGCACCCCACCGCACACCCGACCCCGCCGGCGCGGGGTACGAACGGGGGCACCCCACCGCACACCCGACCCCGCCGGCGCGGGGGTGTCACGACCCGGCCCGCCGGAGCCAGTCGCCCCCGGTTATCTCCCTGCCGGACTCCGCCAGCCGCCGGGCCACCGGTGGGGCCGCCACGTAGACCCAGGCCCGGACCGCCGTGCCGTCGGACCGCACCGCCTCGCAGGCGACCCGGTCGTACACGTTCCCCGGGAGCCCCGGGCCCCGGTACTCCTCCAGGTGGTCCAGCGCGGCCAGCAGCTCCCCGTACGCACCCGCCGCCGCGGTGACCAGCTCCCCCACGACGACCGAGCCGCGCCGCGGGACCGCGTACGGATAGCCGGGGCCGTCGTAGAGCGCCGCGTCCGGGAGGCGCGCGGGCTCCTCCGAGGCGGTGCGTCCGCGCAGGAACAGGTCGTGGTTGACCTCGCCCGGCCGCAGGGTCCCGTAGACGAAGAACGGGAGCGATGTCACGGGGCTCTCCTTCGGGTGGCGTGATGCCCTCGGGCCGGGCCGAAAGTCCCGACTTTCCGGCGCCACTCCACCGTACGCACCGCTGTCGCACAACCTTCCGGTCCCCGTGACCCCTGCTGCGCGGCGGCACGGCGGCGGCCCGGTCACGGTGACGGTCCGGGGCCATGGGCCCGGTTTCCCGGAGCGGGTGCTGCGCGAGGGCCCGCAGCGGTTCCTGACGGGCACGCTCCTGTCGAACGCGGAGCCCTCGGCGGCCCGCGCGGAGGTGGTGCTGCCGCCGGCCTGAACCGTTCGCGGTGCCCGCCGGTCACCCGGACGGGGTGGGGTGGCACGAATGGCCTCGCCACCCCGCTGACGTGCACGAACGCGCGGCGGCGGGGCATGCCGGGCGATATCTGACGAAACATCAGCAGGCGGCTCGCGGGAGGGCCGGGTTACCTCGGAGACACGACCCCGTGTCTCCAGGAGAGCCCCATGCGCCGACGTACCGCACACGCGCTGACCGCGACCGCGCTGACCGCCGCGGCGTTCACCGGCCCGGTGGCAGGTGCGGCCCTGGCCTCGGACATCGGCATGGTGGCCTTCGCGCCCGGCGACTTCGCGCCGCTGGAGGTGTGGCCCAAGTCCGCGATGCCGGGGGCCACGGTCACCGTGAACACCACCGCGTGCGGCCCCGGCAGCCACGCCGAGGGCGATGCGACCACGGTGGGCGGCGGGCGGTTCAAGCTGGTCCCCACCACCCACAAGGAGGTGGTCGTGGGGCAGTTCCAGGTCGCCCGCGGCACCCGGCCGGGAAGCTACGGCATCGGCGTGACCTGCGCGGACGGCAAGTTCGCGACCGGTGACCTGGCCGTCACGGAACGCGGCCCCCAGGGTCACGTCCACACCGGGGTGGGCGGTGGCACGACCACCACCACCGACCCCGCCAAGATCGCGGCGGGAGCGGCAGTGCTGGCCGCGACCGCCGTCGGCGGTACCTGGCTCCTGCGTCGCCGGGCGAGCGGCACGCGGAGCTGACGGACGCCCACCGCGGCTCCGGCCGCGGTCCGACCGGTACCGTCCCCGTCGCCCGCTCCGCGAGGTCCCCCCGTTCGCGGGCGGGCGACGGCCATTGACCCCGACACGGACGCCGAGGGGGTTCGAGTGGGTGGCGTTTTCGGCGGCGATTCCCGGGGTGGCCGCACCGGAGCGGGCGGACACCCGCGGAAGTGCCCCCTCCGCTCTCCGGCCCCCCGGCACGGGGGCGTCGTCGCGCTCGCCGCCTGTATCGGCATCTGGCTCGTCTCCAGCGGCTCGCGCGAGCCGATCGGGCCGCCCCTGCCCTCCCCCGCCGACGCCCTGAGCTCCGCCGGAACCACGGGGCCCACCGTCGCACCGCTGCCCGGCTCCCCGCCCACCCGGATCCGGATCCCCTCGATCCGGGTCGACGCACCGCTGACCGGGCTCGGGCTGGAGCCGGGCGGCAGCCTGGAGGTGCCGCCGCCGGCCCGGCGCGACCTGGCCGGCTGGTACCGCGACGGCACCACCCCGGGCGCCACGGGCACCGCCGTCATCGCCGGGCACGTGGACAACGCGGCCGGGCCGGCCGTCTTCTACCACCTGGGCGCGCTGCACCGGGGGGCTTCCATCGAGGTCGCGCGCGCGGACGGCCGTACCGCGGTGTTCACGGTCCACGCGGTCGAGGTGTACGACGCCGGGGCCTTCCCCGACGCCCGCGTGTACGGGGCTTCGCGGCGCGCCGAGCTCCGGGTGATCACCTGCGGGGGAGGCTTCTCGCCGCGTACCGGCTACCGCGGGAACGTGGTCGTCTTCGCCCACCTCACCGGGACGTACTGACCGGGGCGGGACCGGCTAGGGGGTGTTGCGAAAGCCCCGTGCGGGTGCTAACCCCACTGCTCCAGGCCGAGCTTCACCACGAGCGCGCTCACCACGGTCAGCAGCACCGCGCGGACGAAGCCGCTGCCCTTCCTCAGCGCCATGCGGGCGCCGATCATGCCTCCGGCCAGGTTGAACACGGCCATCAGCGCGGCCAGCTGCCAGAGCACCATGCCCTGGTAGGCGAACATCGCGAGCGCCCCCGCGTTGGTGCAGCAGTTGACGATCTTGGCGGTCGCGGAGGCGGTGACCAGGTCGAGGTGGAGCAGCGCCGTCAGTGCGAGCACCAGGAAGGTGCCCGTGCCCGGGCCGATGAGGCCGTCGTAGAAGCCGATGCCCAGGCCGGCCAGGCCGATGGCCAGCAGGACCCGCCGGCGGCTGACGGGCGAGGCGGCCGGAGCGGCACCGAAGCCGGGCCGGAGGAGCACGAAGGCGGCGACGACCACCAGCACCACCATGATCAGCGGTCGGAGCGCGTCCTTGCTGATCCCGCCGGCGAGCGCGGCGCCGCCCATCGAACCGGCTAGGGCGGCCAGGCCGATCCGGACGGCGAGCTTCACGTCCACCGGGGCCCTGCGCGCGTAGGTGATCGCCGCGCCCGTGGTACCGACGATGGCCACCGCCTTGTTGGTGCCGAGGACGGTGGCTGGGTGGGCGTTCGGCAGGCCGAGCAGGAGGGCGGGCAGGAGCAGCAGGCCGCCGCCGCCCACCACGGCGTCGATCCAGCCCGCCGCCGCGGCGGCCACGCACAGCACGATGATCATGGTCGTTGATATGTCAGGCACGACCCGACCCTATGGACCTGTCGGGTGCAGTGACCATCGATCTCCGGAAACTTGCGCAAAGGTTGAGCTTCTCCGGTCCGCGGCCCGGTCCGGGGCCGCCGGCGCCGCCGGATCCAGCACGGCCGTCAGCACGGTCGCGGCCAGTACGCCGGCCAGCCCCAGCCCGGCCGCCAGGCGCTGCCCGGGTCCCAGGGAAACCGGTACGGCCGGCCACCGCCGCGGCTTGCGGTGCCGGGCCCCCGGCGCCACGGCGACGGGCGCGGACACGGACGACACGGGCACGGACGACACGGGCACGGACACGTGGAGCGGATGGCGCACGGACACCCGGCACACCTCTCTGAATCGGAAGGGGGCTCAGAAGCTGAAGCACTCGGAATGGATACGTCCGGCCGGCACCCCGGCCCGCAGCAGCGCGCCCCGGGTCGCGTAGGCCATCCCCGGCGGCCCGCACAGGTACACGTCGTGCTCGGCCAGGTCCGGCACGAGCGCGGCCAGCGCCTGCGGGGCCAGCGGATCGTAGGCGGCGCCGGACGGCCCGAGCAGGTAGTGCAGGCCCGCCCCCCGCTCGTCGGCGATGGCTTCCAGTTCGCGGCGCAGTACGAGGTGCTCCTCGGCCCCGGCCCGGTAGAGGAGGGTGATGTCCCCGGGGCCGCCGGGCAGCGTCTCGAACAGCGCCCGCAGCGGGGTGATGCCGACCCCGCCCGCGATCAGCAGCACCTTGGGCCTGGTCCGCCGGGCGGCGGTGAGCGCGCCGAACGGCCCGGTCGCCAGCACCCGGGTGCCGGGACGCAGCCGGCGGATCCGCCGGGAGTGGCCGCCGAGCCCCTTGACGGTGATCCGCAGCGTGTCCCCGTACACCGGCGCGGACAGCGAGAACGGCAGGGCCGTGTGCCACAGCCGCCGCTCCAGGAACCGCCAGCGCAGGAACTGCCCCGGCTCCGCGCGCAGTTCCGCCAGGTGCTCCCCGCGGACCACGACGGAGACCACACCGGGCCCCTCCGGCCGTACCTCCGCGACCCGCAACCCGTGCCGCAGGGCCTGCCGTACGGGAACCACCGCGCGGTACCAGACCAGCAGCACCGCCACCATGGTGTGGGCCAGCGTCCAGAACCAGGCGACCGGGGCGAGGTCGGGCCCGGCCATCTGGTGCGCGAAGGCGAGGGCGGCGGCGAGGTACACGAACAGGTGGACCCCACGCCAGGTTTCGTGCGAGACCCGGCGGCGTACCGCCCGGGCGGAGGTCACGCCGACCGCCGCCAGGAGGACGGTCCCGGCCGCGGCGGCGGCGAGCGCGCGGTAGCCGAGCAGCTCCCGGACGGCGGAGACCACGTCGACCCCCTCGTGCACGGCGTATCCGAGCAGGGCGAACAGCCCGTGCCCGAAGCAGAGCAGCAGGACGTGCCGGCCGCCGAAGGCGTGCCAGCGCGCGAGCCGGTCGGCACCGACCCCGTGCTCGACCGCCGGTACCCGGGCCATCAGGAACAGCAGCACGAGCACCCCGTACCCGGCGAGCAGGCCCGTGAGGTGCGCGGCGGTCGCGAACAGCGCGTCGGGCCGGGCCGAGGGCCGCACCTGCGCCGCCCAGAGCAGGGTCACCACCCCCGCCCCGGCCGCGATCCCGCCCCTGACCCGCACCGCCGCATCTCGCATGCGCAGCACGCTAAGGGCCCCGCAGGCGGCCCGGATGATCCTTAAGCCCGCCTTGAGGAACGCCTCACCGACCCTTAATCCCCATGCTGAGATCGGCGTTCCGTCCGGGTAACAGGAGCGATGCGGAGGGGAAACAGCCGCCCCGCACGCTCGTTCCATGACATCGGAGCAGCGTGTGGTGGTGATCGGCGGCGGCCTCGCGGGCCTGCGACTCGCCGCGCGTCTGGACGGCGCGGCGGCGGTGACCGTCCTCGGCGAGGAGAGCCACGTCCCGTACAACCGGGTGCTGCTCGCCGAGGTCCTGGCGGGCCGGTACGCCCCGGAGGTGACCGCCCTCCCGGCGGTCGGACCGGCGCTGCGGCGCGGGGTGCGGGCGGTCCGCGTCGACCGCGCCGACCGTACGGTCCACTGCGACGACGGCGCGGCACTGTCCTACGACGCCCTGGTCCTGGCGACGGGCTCGAACGCGGTGCTGCCGCCGCTGCGGGGCCTGTTCGAGCCGGAGGGCCGCGAACTCCCGGACGGGGTGCACGCCTTCCGCACGATGGACGACTGCCTGGCCCTGTCGGCGGCCGTGGGCCCCGGGGTGCGGGCGGTGGTGATCGGCGGAGGCCTGCTGGGCGTCTCGGCGGCCCGTGCGCTGGCCGCGCGGGGCGCGCAGGTGGTCCTGGCGCAGCAGGGCGAGCGCCTGATGGAACGCCAGCTGGACGCGGACGCCTCCGCGCTGCTGCACGCCCACCTGACCGCGCTCGGCGTGGAGATCCACACGGAGTGCCGGGTCAGGGGCCTGACCACAGGTCCGCTCCCGGGGCTCCGCCCCGGACCCCGCGCCTCAAACGCCGGCGAGGCTGGATTCGGGCTGATGTCGCCGGCCACCGGTCCGGCACCTCAGGAGGCAAACCCAGCCTCGCCGGGGAACGACCCAGCCCCTCCGGCGTTTGAGGAGCGGGGTCCGGGGCGGAGCCCCGATCCTTCGGCCCCGCCGGCGATCGAGGCGCGGGCCCCCCGGGGCAGCGCCCCCGTGGCGGCGCCGCACGGCAACCGTCGCGTCACCGGGGTGGAGCTGGCCGACGGCTACCACCTGGCGGCCGACATCGTCGTGCTCGCCTGCGGCGTACGCCCCCGCACCGGCCTCGCCCAGGCCGCCGGGCTGAAGATCCGCACCGGCATCGTGGTCGACGACCACCTCCGCACGAGCGACCCCCGCGTCCACGCCATCGGCGACTGCGCCGAGCACGCGGGCCAGGTGTACGGCCTGGCCGGCCCCGCCCTGGAGCAGGCCGAGGCCCTCGCCGCCACCCTCACCGGCCGCCCCACCCCCTACACCGGCACCCGCGCCCTCACCCGCCTCACCCTCCCCGGCGCGGACGGCTCCCTCGACCTCGCCGCCTTCGGCGAGACCACCCCCCTCCCCGGCGACGACGTGGTCCGCCTGGCCGACGCCACCCGCCGGACCTATCGCAAGGTCGTCGTCCGCGGCGACCGCCTCGTCGGCGGCGTGCTGCTCGGCGAGCTCTCGACCGTGGGGGCCCTCGCCCGCACCTGGGAGGGCGGCGAAGCACCGCACGACCTGTTCCACCTGCTCACCGACGACGGAGGCCACTGACATGACCGTGACCGAGCCCTTGCCCACGATCGTGCTCATCGGGCACGGCATGGTCGGCCAGCGCTACCTCGAAGCGCTCGCCGAGCGCGGGGTCACCGCCACCCACCGGATCACCGTGCTCTGCGAGGAGCCCCGGCCCGCCTACGACCGCGTGCACCTGACCTCGTACTTCTCCGGCAGCACTCCCGAGGACCTGTCCCTGACGCCCCCCGGCTTCATGGCCGAGCACGGCATCACCCTGCGCCTCGACGACCCCGCCGAGCACATCGACCGGGCCGCCCGCACCGTCACCTCCCGCTCCGGCGAGGTGTTCCCGTACGACGTCCTGGTCCTGGCCACCGGCAGCTACCCCTTCGTGCCGCCCGTACCCGGCAAGGACGCGCCCGGCTGCTTCGTCTACCGCACCATCGAGGACCTCCTCGCCATCGAGGAGTACGCGAAGGACAAGGCCGCCGGCGCGGTCGTCGGCGGCGGGCTGCTGGGGCTGGAGGCCGCCGGCGCCCTGCAGGGGCTCGGACTCGCCACGCGCGTCGTCGAGTTCGCCCCGCGCCTGATGCCCGTACAGGTCGACGAGGGCGGCGGCGCGGCCCTCCTGCGCACCATCGAGGGCATGGGCCTCGCCGTCCACACCGGCGTCGGCACGCAGGAGGTGCTGACCGGCGAGGACGGCCGCGTCAGCGGGATGCGGCTGTCCGACGGCTCCACCGTCGACACCGACCTCGTCGTCTTCTCCGCCGGCGTCCGCCCCCGCGACCAGCTGGCCCGCGACTGCGGTCTGGACGTCGGCGAGCGCGGCGGCATCTCGGTCGATGCCCGCTGCCGCACCTCCGACCCGTACGTCTACGCCATCGGCGAGTGCGCCCTCGCCGTCGACGGCCGCGTCTACGGCCTGGTCGCCCCCGGCTACGAGATGGCCGAGACCGCCGCCGACGATCTGCTGGGCCGGGAGAAGGAGTTCACGGGCGCCGACCTCTCCACCAAGCTCAAGCTGCTCGGCGTGGACGTGGCCTCCTTCGGCGACGCCCACGGCACCGCCCCCGACAGCCTCGACGTCGTCTGGTCCGACTCCCGCTCCGGCGTCTACAAGAA
The DNA here is from genome assembly GCF_055585365.1 of Streptomyces sp. NPDC053432. Lineage (NCBI taxonomy): Bacteria > Bacillati > Actinomycetota > Actinomycetes > Kitasatosporales > Streptomycetaceae > Streptomyces > Streptomyces sp. NPDC053432. The sequence goes on along the minus strand of NZ_JBVJKF010000010.1, from coordinate 228,462 downwards.
GCTCGTGGTCTCCCCGGACGGGGTCCTGCTCGGCGGGGTCCTGGTCGGCGACGCGGACGCGTACGGGCTGCTGCGCCCGCTCACCGGCAGCGTGCCGCCCGTCGCCCCCGAGCAGCTGGTGCTGCCCGCCGGGGTCGGAGCGCCCGTCGCGCTCGGCCCGTCATCGCTCCCCGACCACGCGGTGATCTGCTCGTGCCACAACGTCACCAAGAAGGCGATCATCGCCTGTGCCACCCTCCCCGAGGTCAAGAAGTGCACCAAGGCGGGCACCGGCTGCGGCAGTTGCGTCAAGGTGATCGGGCAGCTGCTGCCGGCCGCCGCCGACAAAGGGCTGTGCGGCTGCTTCCCCTTCACCCGTGCCGAGCTCTACGAGATCGTCCGCACCCGCCGCCTGACCTCGTACCGGGAGATCCTGGACGGGCACGGCCGCCCGGAGGCACGCGGCGGCGAGGGCTGCGAGGTCTGCAAGCCCGCCGTCGGCTCGATCATCGCCTCGCTCGCACCGACCCTCGGCGCGAGCGGCTACGTCCTCGACGGGGAGCAGGCCGCGCTCCAGGACACCAACGACCACTTCCTCGCGAACATGCAGCGCAACGGCTCCTACTCGGTCGTGCCGCGCATCCCGGGTGGTGAGATCACCCCCGACAAGCTGATCGTGATCGGCGAGGTGGCCCGCGACTTCGGCCTCTACACCAAGATCACCGGCGGTCAGCGGATCGACCTCTTCGGCGCGCGCGTGGACCAGCTCCCGCGGATCTGGGCCCGGCTCGTCGACGCCGGTTTCGAATCCGGGCACGCCTACGGGAAGGCGCTGCGCACGGTGAAGTCCTGCGTGGGGCAGACCTGGTGCCGCTACGGGGTCCAGGACAGCGTGAAGATGGCCATCGGCCTGGAGCTGCGCTACCGGGGTCTGCGCGCCCCGCACAAGCTGAAGTCGGCGGTCTCCGGCTGCGCCCGCGAGTGCGCGGAGGCGCAGAGCAAGGACTTCGGGGTCATCGCGACGGCCGCCGGGTGGAACCTGTACGTCGGCGGCAACGGCGGGGCCACCCCGCGCCACGCGGACCTCCTCGCCCAGGACCTGTCGGACGCCGAGCTGGTCCGGCTCATCGACCGGTTCCTGATGTTCTACATCCGCACCGCCGACCGGCTGGAGCGGACCTCCACCTGGCTGGAGCGGCTGGAGGGGGGCCTGGGCCACCTGCGGGACGTGATCGTGCACGACTCGCTCGGGCTGTGCGACGAGCTGGAGGCCCTGATGGCCGACCACGTCGCCCACTACCGGGACGAGTGGGCCGAGACGCTCCAGGACCCGGAGCGGCTGCGCCGGTTCGTGTCCTTCGTCAACGCGCCCGGCGCCCCCGACCCGACCGTGAAGTTCGTGCCCGAGCGCGACCAGGTCAAGCCCGACCTGGCCGTCCTGACGATCGGAGGAGTCCGATGACCGTGGAACTGCAGGTGGCGGAGGGCTGGCTGACGGTGTGCGAGCTGTCCTCGCTCACGCCCGGGCGCGGGGTGGCGGCGCTGCTGCCCGACGGGAGCCAGGCCGCGGTCTTCGTCGACCGCGCGGGGCGCACGTACGCCATCGCCAACCGGGACCCCTTCACCGGCGCGCAGGTGCTCTCGCGGGGGCTGCTGGGAGCCGCGGCGGGCCGGCCCTTCGTGGCCTCGCCGCTGCTCAAGCAGCGCTTCGACCTGGAGTCGGGACGCTGCCTGGACGACGACGAGGTGACGGTCCGGACCTACCCGGTGCGGACCGCCGCTACCTCGTAGGGGTACGGCTCAGCCCTGGACGGCGGCCGGGTCCATCCACACGAACTCCCAGACGTGGTGGTCCAGGTCCTCGAAGGCGCGGCCGTACATGAAGCCCATGTCCATGGCCGGGCGGGGTTCGGTGCCGCCCGCCGCCAGGGCGGCGTCGACGATCTCGTCGACCTTCTCGCGGCTGTCGGCGCTGAGGGCCACCATCACCTCGGTGACGGAGCCGGCGTCGGCGATCGGCTTGGTGGCGAACGTCTTGAAGTGGGCCTCGGTCAGCAGCATCGCGAAGATCGTGTCGCTGATGACCAGGCAGGCCGCGTTCTCGTCGGTGAACTGCGGGTTGGTGGAGTAGCCGAGCTTCGCCCAGAAGTCCTTGGCGGCGTCCAGGTCCTTGACCGGCAGGTTGACGAAGATCATCTGGGGCTGGGACATCTCGGTCTCTCTTCTCTCGCGTGGCTGAGCTCTGCTCGCTGCTTACGAGAGGTGGACCGGGGCCGCGCGGGAAACTCATCGCTCCCGCCCGAAGTTTTTTCGGCTTTTCTTCGGCCCTCCCTCGGGCCGGCACGAAACCGCAGGTCAGAGCGTTCCCGTCAAGCGCAGCTCCAGCGCGGCCAGCGGGATGAAGCCGATGCCGTCCCCGGTCTCCATGGATGCGCCGGCCCCCGCGAGCCGCCTGTGCAGGGTCAGCGCGATCCGCTCGCCCTGGGCCTTGGCCCGCTCCGCGTTCGGCCCGCGGTGCAGGCCGTCGACGGTCGCGTGCCACAGCTGCACCCAGCGGCCGAAGTCCGCGGCGGTCATCTTGCGTACCGAGTCCAACGCGGCGTGCGGGGCGAAGGCGTTGCGCCGGTAGTCGGCGCTGCGGAACAGGGCGCGCTCCCAGAAGTCGGCGATCCGGGGGAGGTGAACCTCCAGGTCCGTGCCCGCGATCTCGGTGAAGAACGGCCCGATCCGGGAGTCGGCGAAGGCGGCCGTGTAGAAACGGCGCAGCACGACCTCCAGGTCGGCGCGGCCGGAGATGTCGGCGGCGGCGGCGAAGTGGCACATGGGAGCACCATCCTCCACCGCGCCGGGCCGGGCCAGGGCAGAAGGTCCCGCGCCCTCGCCAGTCCAGCCCCGCCGGCGTTGGAGGCGCGGGGGCCCGGGGGCGGAGCCCGCGGGGGCCCGGGGGCGGAGCCCCCGCGACGGCGCCGCACCGCACCACCGGCAGCCCCCGCAGGGGCACCGCACCCGCCGGGGCGGCGCCGGCGCGTCACGAGGCCACCGCCCCGCCCTTCAGCAGCGCGGCCCCCAACGGCGTCACGGTATGGAGCACCGCGTTCCCGTGCCGCAGCGTGGTCACCAGCCCCGCCTCCCGCATCACGCACGCGTGCTGGCTGGCCGAGGCCAGCGACACCCCGGCCCGCCGGGCCAGCTCACTCGTGGTCGCGCCGTCCCCTATGGCCCGCAGCACCACCGAGCGGGTGTGCCCCACGAGCTTGCCCAGGGTGCGCACCCGCTGCTCCTCCACCGTCGGCCGGGCCGCCTCACCCCCCGTGGGCGCCGACGCGAGCTGCGCGGCTGCCGGATAGACCAGGACCGGCGGCAGCTCCGGGTCGTGCAGCGTCACCGCCGTGCGGCGGCAGAAGAAGGACGGCTGGAGCAGCAGCCCGCGGCCCCGCAGCCGTACGTCCCGGTCCACGGGGTAGTCGCACTCCAGCACCGGAGCCCGCCAGCGCAGCATCGGCGGCAGCGAGGCCAGCAGCTCGTCCGCGCCCCCGTCCAGCAGGGCCCGGCCGCGCGCGGCCCGCTCGGCCTCGATCTGGGCCTGGATGTGCGTCCAGTACGGCTCCACGGCCGCCCGGTGGTACGCCCGCAGCTCGCCCAGCAGTCGCGGCAGGTGTTTGGCGGAGTCGTCCATGAACTCACGCAGCCGCGGCGGCAGCGCCACACCGCCGCCCGCACCGGAGCCGGCACCCGCGCCCGCGACGCCGCCGCCCAGCAGCTCCAGCTCCCGCCGGATCCGCTCGGGACGGATCCCGCGCAGGGCGTCCAGGCCCACGTCCCACCCGTACTGCCCCTCGACGGGCGTCAGGAAATCAGGGAAATACCCCTTGCTCGGTATAAGCATACCGAGCGTGCGTGTTTCACTGTTCAACCTGATGCGCGATTCCGTCCGCCATTCACCGAACAACCGGACATCTCGCCGGTCCCTTAGCCGATGAAAGCTGAGAATCGTTTCCCACAACGCATCGGGACGCCCTGCCATCCGTACGCGTGCCAGGTCCACTCCAGTGAAATGGATACGCAGCACCGAACCCCCACCTGTGCAACCGCAATCCCCCCGCCCCATGAGTATGCATGCAGTCACACGTGGTCACCACGCCCTTTCGGCCACAGTTGAAACCCCTTTCGGCAGAGGCGTGACAACCGAAATCCTGTACTCCGCCGGGCACACTCCGATGCGACCGAAACGCTCCGCGAAGGCCGTGGGGGGCTTTGCGGGGCCTGGCGGTCGGTCGCACGGGAAGCGCCGACGTGCCCGGCAGAATGACAGCGGCGGTGGACGGGTGGGGATCCGTCCACCGCCTGCTGGCGTAAAGATTTGTTGAACAAGAAAAAATGGGCGCGTCTGCCCTCGGGGGTCAGGGAACCCGGGGGCAGACGCGCCGTCTTGGGAGGCCCTTCCCAGGGCCGGGGGTCAGCGGCTGTCGCTGCCCTTCGCCTCGGCGGCCGCACGACCGGCCTCCAGGCGCGCCACCGGAATCCGGAAGGGCGAGCAGGAGACGTAGTCGAGGCCGACCTCGTGGAAGAAGTGGACGGACTCGGGGTCACCGCCGTGCTCGCCGCAGACGCCGAGCTTGAGGTCGGGGCGGGTGGCCCGGCCCTGCTCGACCGCGTGGCGGACCAGCGAGCCGACGCCGTCCTTGTCGATGGTCTCGAAGGGCGAGACCCCGAAGATGCCCTTCTCCAGGTAGGCCGTGAAGAAGCTGGCCTCGACGTCGTCGCGGGAGAAGCCCCACACCGTCTGGGTCAGGTCGTTCGTGCCGAAGGAGAAGAACTGCGCGGCCTCGGCGATCTGGGCGGCCGTCAGGGCGGCGCGCGGCAGCTCGATCATCGTGCCGATGCTCAGCTTGAGGCTGGTGCCGGTGGCGGCCTCGACCTCGGCGATGACCGCGTCGGCCTCCTCGCGGACGATCTCCAGCTCCTGGACGGTGCCGACGAGCGGGACCATGATCTCGGCGCGCGGGTCGCCCTTGGCGTTCTTGCGCTCGGCCGCGGCCTCGGCGATCGCCCGGACCTGCATCTTGAACAGGCCGGGGATGACCAGGCCGAGGCGGACGCCGCGCAGACCCAGCATCGGGTTCTGCTCGTGCAGCTTGTGCACGGCTTGGAGCAGGCGCAGGTCGTTCTCGTTGGGGTCCTTGCGGGACTCGGCGAGGGCGACGCGCACCGACAGCTCGGTGATGTCGGGCAGGAACTCGTGCAGCGGCGGGTCGAGGAGGCGGACGGTGACGGGCAGGCCGTCCATCGCCTCGAACAGCTCGACGAAGTCCTTCTTCTGCAGCGGCAGGAGGGCACTGAGTGCCTCCTCGCGCTCGCCGTCGGTGTCCGCGAGGATCAGTCGCTCCACCAGTTCGCGGCGCTCGCCGAGGAACATGTGCTCGGTGCGGCACAGGCCGATGCCCTGGGCGCCGAAGCGGCGGGCGCGCAGCGCGTCCTCGGCGTTGTCGGCGTTGGCGCGCACCCGCAGGCGGCGGACGCGGTCCGCGTACGCCATGATCCGGTGCACGGCGGCGACGAGCTCGTCGGCGTCGTCGGCGCCGGCGTGCATGCGGCCCTCGAAGTACTCGACGACCGGGGAGGGTACGACGGGTACCTCACCGAGGTAGACCTTGCCCGTGGAGCCGTCGATGGAGACGACGTCGCCCTCTTCGATGACCGTGTCGCCGACCGTCATGCGGCGGCGCTTGGTGTCGACGTCGAGCTCCTCGGCGCCGCAGACACAGGTCTTGCCCATGCCGCGGGCTACGACGGCCGCGTGGGAGGTCTTGCCACCGCGGGAGGTCAGGATGCCCTCGGAGGCGATCATGCCGTCCAGGTCGTCGGGGTTGGTCTCGCGGCGGATCAGGATGACCTTCTCGCCGGACCGGGACCACTTGACGGCCGTGTAGGAGTCGAAGACGGCCTTGCCGACGGCCGCGCCCGGGGAGGCGGCGATGCCGCGGCCGAGCAGGGTGGTCTTGGCACCCTCGTCGAAGCGCGGGAACATCAGCTGCGCGAGCTGGTGGCCGCTGACCCGCTGGAGGGCCTCGGCCTCGTCGATCAGGCCCTGGTCCACGAGCTGGGTGGCGATGCGGAAGGCGGCGCCGGCGGTGCGCTTGCCGACACGGGTCTGCAGCATCCACAGCTGGCCGCGCTCGATGGTGAACTCGATGTCGCAGAGATCCTTGTAGTGGGTCTCCAGCGTCGTCATGATCGTCATGAGCTGGTCGTACGAGGTCTTGTCGATGGACTCGAGGTCCGCGAGCGGCACGGTGTTGCGGATGCCCGCGACGACGTCCTCGCCCTGGGCGTTCTGCAGGTAGTCGCCGTAGACGCCCGCGTGGCCGCTGGCCGGGTCGCGGGTGAAGGCGACGCCGGTGCCGGAGTCGGGGCCGAGGTTGCCGAAGACCATGGAGCAGACGTTGACGGCGGTGCCCAGGTCGCTCGGGATGCGCTCCTGGCGGCGGTAGAGCTTGGCGCGGTCGGTGTTCCACGAGTTGAAGACGGCCTCGACGGCGAGGTCGAGCTGCTCGCGGGCGTCCTGCGGGAACTCGCGGCCGGCTTCCTTCGCCACGATCTTCTTGAAGGCCTTGACGAGCTTCTTCAGGTCGGCTGCGTCGAGGTCGGTGTCGACGGTGACCTTCTTGGCGGCCTTGGCCTCGTCGAGGGCGTCCTCGAAGAGCTCGCCCTCGATGCCGAGGACGGTCTTGCCGAACATCTGGATGAGGCGGCGGTACGAGTCCCACGCGAAGCGCTCGTTGCCGGCCTGGGTGGCGAGGCCGGTGACGGACTCGTCGGAGAGGCCGATGTTGAGGACGGTGTCCATCATGCCGGGCATCGAGAACTTGGCGCCGGAACGCACCGAGACCAGCAGCGGGTCGTCCGACTGGCCGAGCTTCTTGCCCATCTTCGTCTCGAGGGCGGCAAGGTGGGCGCTGACCTCGTCGCGCAGGACGGCCGGGGCCGAACCGCTCTCGAGGTAGACCTTGCAGGCCTCGGTGGTGATGGTGAAGCCGGGAGGGACCGGGAGACCAAGGTTGGTCATCTCGGCGAGGTTGGCTCCCTTGCCGCCGAGAAGGTCCTTGAGGTCGCGATTGCCCTCGGTGAAGTCGTAGACGAACTTCTGATCTTTGTTTTCCGACACGGGTCTCGACTCCTCGAGGCTCGGTGGCTGCCCTGACGGCCAGGAACATACCCAGATCGAAGGCTTATGGGTACGTCCACTTGGCCGTCATACGGCTGTAACCACCCGTGCGCCAGCAGATCGAAAGTAACTCACGGGTAATGAGAAAGTACGAAGAGCCTTCATAAGCCGAAGGAAGAAGGGGCGTTTGGCCCGGGATCACGCTCGGATGAGCGATCATCGATACATTTGCGTTCAAGTCTTGAACGCACAAAGGGTGGCACCCAGTGCCACCCTTTGGAAGTCTTACCCGTGACTTACGCGCTCATCTGAGCAAACCCCTACCCATGCGTGGCGTATATCACGCGCCACGCAGGGCGATTTGTCAGCCTCCGGACGTGTCCAGTTCGGCGTCCTCGCTCACACCGGCGCAGTCGTACGGGTCCTTCAGCCAGCCGTCCGGCAGGACAACCCGGTTGTTTCCGGACGTCCTGCCGCGCGGGCCGTCCGCGCTCTCGGGCCAGCCCTGGTCCAGGTCGAGCTCGCTCAGATGAGCGTCCAATTCGGCGAGCGAAGAGGTCACCGCGAGCTTGCCCCGCATCTCGGAGCCCACCGAGAAGCCCTTGAGGTACCAGGCCACGTGCTTACGGAAGTCGATCACCCCGCGCGTCTCGTCCCCGATCCACTCCCCCAGCAGCTGCGCATGCCGGAGCATGGTGCCCGCGACCTCGCGCAGCGTGGGCTTGTGGAAGTCCTCCGGGCGCCCCTCGAAGGCCGCCACGAGGTCGTTGAAGAGCCACGGCCGCCCCAGGCAGCCGCGCCCGACCACCACGCCGTCGCAGCCGGTCTCGCGGACCATGCGCAGCGCGTCCTCGGCGCACCAGATGTCGCCGTTGCCGAGCACCGGGATCTCCGGCACGTGCTCCTTGAGCCTCGCGATGGCGTCCCAGTCGGCGGTGCCGCCGTAGTGCTGGGCGGTGGTGCGCCCGTGCAGGGCGATCGCGGTGATCCCCTCCTCGACGGCTATCCGGCCGGCGTCGAGGTAGGTGAGGTGCTCGTCGGTGATGCCCTTGCGCATCTTCATGGTCACCGGCAGGTCGCCGGCGCCCGCAACGGCCTCGCGCAGGATCGCGCGCAGCAGGTTGCGCTTGTAGGGCAGGGCCGAGCCGCCGCCCTTGCGGGTCACCTTGGGGACGGGGCAGCCGAAGTTCAGGTCGATGTGGTCGGCACGGTCCTCTTCGACGATCATGCGGACCGCCTTGCCGACCGTCACGGGGTCGACCCCGTACAGCTGAATCGACCGGGGCTTCTCGGTCTCGTCGAAGTGGATCAGCTGCATGGTCTTCTCATTGCGCTCGACCAGGGCGCGGGTCGTGATCATCTCGCTCACGAACAGCCCCTTGCCGCCCGAGAACTCCCTGCAGAGGGTACGGAAGGGGGCATTGGTGATGCCGGCCATGGGGGCGAGCACCACGGGGGGCTGCACGGTGTGCGGGCCGATCGCGAGAGGCGGGGGGAGCGTGGTCATCCGCCCATTGTCCCGCATGCCGCGGCCATGGGTGCGGACGTACCATCGGCGGCATGATCGAGACGAGTTCCCGGCAGCGCATGCTCGTCCTGGCGATCTGCTGCATGAGCCTGTTGATCGTCAGCCTCGACAACACCGTCCTGAACGTCGCGCTCCCCACCATGCGCACGGAACTGGACGCCTCGGTCGCGGGCATGCAGTGGACCATCGACGCCTACACGCTCGTGCTGGCCTCGCTGCTGATGCTGATGGGCTCCACGGCCGACCGGATCGGACGCCGCAAGGTGTTCGTCACCGGCCTCGTGCTCTTCACCGCGGGGTCCCTGCTGTGTTCGCTGGCGCCCGGACTCGAATGGCTCATCGCCTTCCGGATGGTCCAGGCGGTCGGCGGCGCGATGTTGAACCCGGTGGCGATGTCGATCATCACCAACACCTTCACCGATCCGGCCCAGCGGGCGCGGGCCATCGGCGTGTGGGGCGCCGTCGCGGGCATCTCCATGGCCGCGGGGCCGCTGATCGGCGGGCTCCTGGTGGATTCCGTGGGCTGGCGCTCGATCTTCTGGGTCAACCTGCCGATCGGCCTCCTGGCGCTGGTGCTGACGCTGCGCCACATCCCGGAGTCCCGGGCGGCCAGGCCGCGGCGGCCCGACCCGGTGGGCCAGGTCCTGATCATGGTGCTGCTCGGCTGTGTGACGTACGGGATCATCGAGGCGCCGTCGGCGGGCTGGCGTTCGCCGGTGATCCTGGGGTGCGCCCTGGTGTCCGTCGTCGCGCTGGTGGGGCTGCTGGTCCACGAGCCCCGGCGCGAGGAGCCGCTGATCGACTTCCGGTTCTTCCGGAGCGTGCCCTTCAGCGGGGCGACGGTGATCGCGGTGAGCGCCTTCGCCTCGATGGCCGGCTTCCTCTTCGTGAACACCCTGTACCTGCAGGACGTACGGGGGCTGGACGCGCTGAACGCGGGGCTGTACATGCTGCCCATGGCCGCGATGACGCTGGTCATCGCGCCGCTGTCGGGGCGTCTCGTGGGCAGTCGCGGGCCGCGGCTTCCGCTGCTGATCGCGGGGTCGGCGATGGGCGCGAGCGGGCTGCTGTTCGCCGTGTTCCGGGGTGAGACGTCCACCCCGCTGCTGTTCACCGGGTACGTGCTGTTCGGGATCGGCTTCGGCATGGTCAACGCGCCCGTCACCAACACGGCCGTCTCCGGCATGCCGCGCTCCCAGGCGGGCGTCGCGGCCGCCATCGCCTCCACCAGCCGCCAGACCGGCAGCACGCTCGGCGTCGCCGTGGTGGGGGCGGTGCTGGCCGCCGGGATGGCGGACGGCCGGGACTTCACCGGGGCGGCCGTCCCGGCGTGGTGGATCATCACGCTGTGCGGGGTGCTGGTGCTGGTGCTGGGCGCGGCGTCGACCGGCACGTGGGCGCTGCGCACGGCGGACCGGACGGCCCGCGCCCTGGAGGAGCCGCCGGGGCCCCTGGCGGAGATGGGCGCGCCGCGCGCGTGAGGGGCGCCGCGCGTGGGGGGCGCCGCGCGTGGGGGGCGCCGCGCGTAAGGCCCGGCGTGTGAGGGGCGCCGCGCGTGCGGGCTCGGTGCGCGCTGTGAGGCGCCGGCCCGGCGCCGGCCGCGGGTGACTACTCCCCGCAGGTGAAGTCCTCGGCCGAGGTGTTGACCCGGTCGAGGAGGCCGCGCAGGACCTCGCGCTCCTGTACCGACAGCGCGCCGAAGATGCCGCCTTCGACCTCGTCGAGGGCGGCGTTGGTCGTGCCGAGGGCTGCCCGGCCCGCGGCGGTGATCACCACGTTGTGACGGCGGCGGTCGGCCGGGTCCCGGCGGCGTTCGGCGAGGCCGTCGCCCTCCAGGTCGTTCAGGATGCCGACGAGCACGCTGGGGTCCACCTCCAGCCGGTCGGCGAGCGCCCGCTGGCTGAGGGGGCCGTCCTCCAGGTGCATCAGCGTCATGGCGTGCCGGGGGGTGAGCCCTGCCGCGCCGAGCGCCTTCTTCATACGGGTCTGGGTGATCGATCCGTGCCAGGCGAGCAGCAGGCCCAGCCGCTGCGGGGGATGCGATCCGTCCTGATCTGCCGTCATGTGTCACATCGTAGCAATGAAGAAATGATTGCATGGATCAGATCGTTGATGCTATTCAATGGTTAGCAACCACCGACCGTTGGAGATTTTCATGTTCCTCGCCTATGCCGTCGTCGGCCTCCTGCTCGCCCTGGCCCTCGCCGCCTCCGCCGCCTTCTCGCTCCAGCGCAACGACCAGATCGTGGCGAGCATGCGACGCGTCCAGGTCCCGGACTCCTGGCTGCCGCGACTGGCCGGCCTCAAGGCCGCCGGGGCGATCGGCCTGGTCGCGGGCCTGTGGGTGACGCCGCTCGGCGTGGCCGCGGCGGTCGGCGTGACCCTCTACTTCATCGGCGCGGTCGTCGCCCACCTGCGCGTCAAGGACTACGAGCTGGCGCCGGCGGCCGTGCTCACCCTGGTCGCCGCGGCCGCCCTGGTGCTGCGGATCCTGGCCTGACACTGACGAGTGACAGATATTGAAATCTGTCACTCGTCATGCCATTCTCGTTGCATGGAGACGAACGAGAACACCCTTGCGACCACCGACCACCGCGAGAACGCCCACCGGGAGCGCGTTCACCGCACCCTCGGCAGCACCGGCCCCACCGTCTTCCCGCTGGGGCTGGGCTGCATGGGGATGTCCGCCCTGTACGGGACGGCCGACCGCGGCGAGTCCCTCGCGACCATCCACGCCGCCCTGGAAGCGGGCGTCACACTGCTCGACACCGGCGACTTCTACGGCATGGGCCACAACGAGCTGCTGATCAACGAAGCCCTGCGCACCGCGCCCGCCGCGGCCCGCGAGCGGGCGCTGACCAGCGTCAAGTTCGGCGCCCTGCGCACGGTCGAAGGCGGCTTCACCGGCTATGACGGCCGGCCCGAGGCCGTGAAGAACTTCCTGGCCTACTCGCTCCAGCGGCTCGGCCGGGACCACATCGACATCTACCGGATCGCCCGCGTGGATCCGGCCGTGCCGATCGAGGAGACCGTGGGGGCCATCGCCGAAGCGGTCCAGGCCGGGCACGTGCGCCACATCGGCCTGTCCGAGGTCGGCGCCGACACCCTGCGCCGCGCCGCCGCCGTGGCCCCCATCGCGGACCTCCAGATCGAGTACTCGCTGATCTCGCGTGGCATCGAGGCCGAGATCCTGCCGACCGCGCGCGAGCTCGGCATAGGCGTGACGGCGTACGGGGTGCTCTCGCGCGGTCTGATCAGCGGCCACTTCACCCGGGACCGGGCGCTCACCCCGGGCGACTTCCGCGGCATGAGCCCCCGTTTCCAGGGCGAGAACCTCGACCGGAACCTCGATCTGGTCGACGCCCTGCGCAAGGTCGCCGAGGGCAAGGGCGTGAGCGTCGCCCAGACCGCCATCGCCTGGGTGCTCTCCCGGGGCGAGGACATCGTGCCGCTGATCGGCGCCCGGAGCCGCGAGCGGCTGGCCGAGGCACTGGGTGCCCTGGACATATCCCTGGAGGCCGGGGACCTGGCCGCCATCGAGGAGGCCGTGCCCGAGGGTTCCGCGGCCGGGGAGCGTTACCCGGCGGCGCAGATGACCCACCTGGACAGCGAGCACTGAGCGGGCGGTACGGTCGTACCCATGTCCCCCGCCGCGGCCGAGCCCCTGACACCCGAGCGCATCCTCGAGACCACCGAGGACGTGCTGCGACGCTTCGGCCCGACCAAGGCCACCGTGGTGGACGTGGCCCGCGCCCTGGGCGTGAGCCACGGCAGCGTGTACCGGCACTTCCCGTCCAAGGCCGCGCTGCGCGAAGCCGTCACGGACCGCTGGCTCGCGAAGAGCGTCGCGGTACTGGAGGAGATCACCTCGGCGCCCGCGCAGAGCGCGCCCTCCAAGCTGGAGGCGTGGCTGGAGGCGCTCTTCGAGGCGAAGCGGCACAAGGCCGGCGACGATCCCGAACTGTTCGCCACCTACACGGTGCTGCTCGCCGAGAACAGCGGCGTGGTCGACGCCCACCTGAGCGAGCTGATCGACCAGTTGGCCCGGATCATCGCCGAAGGGGTGTCCGCGGGCACGATCGCCGCGGATGACGTGGCGGCCACGGCCCGTGCGGTGTTCGACGCCACCGGCCGGTTCCACGACCCGCAGTACGCGGCCGAGTGGCGCTCGCCCGGGATCATCGCCGAGTTCGAGGCCGTCACCACCCTGATCATCCGAGGTCTGCGCGCCTGACCTGGCTGGATCCGTTCGGAATCATTCCGTCCGGTCCGCTTGGTGATCATTTTAGTGGTCTCAGCTTGTACATGTCATCGCCGTGTCCTTACGGTCCCCCTACCGCACTCAACTGCACGTTCCAGGGGGAACCTTGTCAGCCCAAGAAGCACGACCCGCACCTCCCAGCCGGCCCGCACCTCCCGCCCGCTCCGGGGCAGCGACCGCCATCGGCTGGATCCTGACCATCGGGCTCAACGTGGTCGCGCCGATCATCACGTACAACACGCTCGTCGACGACCACGGGTGGAGCGAGTTCTCGGCACTGCTCCTCAGCAGTGCCTGGCCGGTGCTCGACAGCGCCATCAGCCTGGCCTGGCGGCGCAAGCTCGACGAATTCGCCGTCATCACCCTGGTGTTCATAGTGATCACGGCCGTCGTCTCGCTCGTCGGCGACCCCTCCGCCCGCGCCCTGCTCATCAAGGACTCGTGCGTGACCGGCCTCTTCGGGCTGCTCTGCCTGGCCACGCTGCTCGCGCCGCGGCCGCTGATGTTCTACTTCGGCCGCAAGTTCGCCACGGACGGCACTGCGGAGAGCACCGCCTGGTGGAACGGTCTGTGGCAGTACGAGGGCTTCCGCACCACCATGACGCGGATGACCCTCGTCTGGGGCGTGGCGTATGTCGCCGAGGCGATCGTCCGCGTCGTGCTGGCGTTCGTGCTGGACACCAAGACCATGGTGGCCGTCAGCCCGATCATGATCTACGGGGTGCTGGGCGCGCTGGGCATCTGGACCGCGATGTACGGGAAGCGGTCGCAGGCCGAGGGCGAGCGCCGCGCGGCCGAGGCCGCGGCCGCCGAAGCCGCGGCGGGCGGGACCGCCTGAGCGGACGGGACCGCGTAAAGGACCAGTGGCCCGGTGCGTACCTCGCGCACCGGGCCACCGGTCTTCTGTCTGCGGGGGCGGACCTAGCAGCCGAGCAGGCGGCTGCCGAGGTAGCCCTGGATCTGGTCCAGGGAGACGCGCTCCTGCTTCATGGTGTCGCGCTCGCGCACGGTCACCGCGTTGTCCTCGAGGGTGTCGAAGTCGACGGTGACGCAGAACGGGGTACCGATCTCGTCCTGGCGGCGGTAGCGGCGGCCGATGGCGCCCGCGTCGTCGAACTCGATGTTCCAGAACTTGCGCAGGTCGGCGGCGAGGCCCTTGGCCTTCGGCGACAGCTGCGCGTTGCGGGACAGCGGCAGGACGGCGACCTTGATCGGGGCCAGGCGCGGGTCGAAACGCATCACGGTGCGCTTCTCCATGACGCCCTTGGCGTTGGGGGCCTCGTCCTCGACGTACGCGTCGAGCATGAAGGCGAGCATGGCGCGGTTGACACCGGCCGCCGGCTCGATGACGTACGGGGTGTAGCGCTCGCCCGACTCCTGGTCCAGGTAGGACAGGTTCTGGCCCGAGGCCGCGGAGTGGGCCTTGAGGTCGAAGTCGGTGCGGTTGGCCACGCCCTCGAGCTCGGAGAACTCACTGCCGCCGAAGTTGAAGCGGTACTCGATGTCGGCGGTGCGCTTCGAGTAGTGGGACAGCTTCTCCTTCGGGTGCTCGTACCAGCGGATGTTCTCCTCGCGGATGCCGAGGTCGCGGTACCAGTTCCACCGCTCCTGCATCCAGTACTCCTGCCACTGCTCGTCCTCGCCCGGCTTGACGAAGAACTCCATCTCCATCTGCTCGAACTCGCGCGTGCGGAAGATGAAGTTGCCGGGGGTGATCTCGTTGCGGAAGGACTTGCCCATCTGCGCGATGCCGAACGGGGGCTTCTTGCGCGAGGTGGTCTGCACGACGGCGAAGTTGGTGAAGATGCCCTGGGCGGTCTCGGGGCGCAGGTACGCCTTGGAGCCGGTGTCCTGGGTCGGGCCGAGGTGGGTCTCCAGCATGCCGGAGAACTGCTTCGGCTCGGTGAACTGGCCCTTCACACCGCAGTTGGGGCAGTTGATGTCGGCCAGGCCGTTCTCGGGCAGGCGGCCGTGCTTGGCCTCGTACGCCTCTTCCAGGTGGTCGGCGCGGTGACGCTTGTGGCAGGAGGTGCACTCGGTCAGCGGGTCCGAAAAGGTCGCGACGTGACCGGAGGCCACCCAGACCTCGGGGGCCAGGATCACGGAGGAGTCGATGCCGACGATGTCCTCACGCCCGGTGACCATCGCCTTCCACCACTGGCGCTTGATGTTCTCCTTGAGCTCGACACCCAGCGGACCGTAATCCCAGGCGGCCTTGGAGCCGCCGTAGATCTCACTGCAGGGGAAAACGAAGCCACGGCGCTTGCTCAGGCTGACGATGGTGTCGATCTTGTCGGCGGCCACGGTGCTCTCTTCATTACGAGGACGAACGGCGAAGTCTCTAGGTTACCGGCGCCCGCACCTCCCCTTTCAAATCGGGACCCCCCTTCCGCGGCCGCTCCGGGCGCCCCTCACCAGGGTTTTTGACAATCGTTTCCATCTTTGATGAAAATGGATGTCATGAACGTACGACGCCTCATACCCACCGCCGCCCTCGCCGCCTCCGTAGCCCTCGGCGCCACGGCCCTCACGGCCTGCTCCGGCGCCGGCGCGGCCGGCAGCGGCAAGGACGGCAAGCTCGACGTGATGGCGTCGTTCTACCCGATGCAGTTCCTCGCCGAGCAGATCGGCAAGGACCACGTGAAGGTCTCCACCCTGACCAAGCCGGGCGTCGAACCGCACGACCTGGAGATCACGCCGAAGCAGACCGGGCAGCTCGGCGAGGCCGACGTGGTCCTCTACCTCAAGACGTTGCAGCCCGCCGTGGACAAGGCCGTCGCCCAGTCCGGCGTGAAGAACGTCGTCGACGCGGGCAGCCTCACCGAGCTGGAGGTCCACGGCGCCTCCGGACACGACCACGCCCACGAGGGCGAGGGCGAGGGCGGCCACGACCACGGCCACGACCACGACCACGGCGAGGGCGGCCAGGACCCGCACGTCTGGCTCGACCCCACCAAGTACGCGGAGATCGCCAAGGGCGTCGGCGCGGCCCTGGAGAAGGCCGACCCGGGCCACGCCGCGGACTACAGGAAGAACACCGCCGAACTCGTCGCCGGACTGGCCGCGCTGGACACCGAGTTCAAGGACGGCCTGAAGAACACGGCCTCCAGGACCTTCATCACCACCCACTCCGCCTTCGGCTACCTCGCCGAGCGCTACGGCCTGGACCAGGAGGGCATCTCCGGGGTCGACCCCGAGTCCGAGCCCAGCCCGGCCCGGATGAAGGAACTCCAGGCCCTCGCCAAGCAGGAGAATGTCTCCACGGTGTTCTTCGAGACCCTGGCCAGCGACAAGACGGCCAAGAGCCTCGCGACGGACACCGGTCTGAAGACGGACGTCCTGGACCCGCTCGAGGGAATCTCGGACAAGTCCCAGGGCGCTGACTACTTCGAGGTCATGCGGTCCAACCTGAAGAACCTCCAGAAGGCCCTCGGAGCCAAGTGATGACAGCAGCAGCAACGGAGGCGCGAGCCATGCAGTCCACGCCCCGACCGGCTGACGACCAGCCCGTCATATCCCTGCGCGGGGCCACGGCCTCGCTCGGCTCGCGCCCCGTGCTGCGCGGCGTCGACCTCACCGTCCGCCGCGGCGAGGTCGTCGCCCTGCTCGGCGCCAACGGATCCGGCAAGTCCACCGCGGTCCGGGCCGTGGTCGGCCAGGTCCCCCTCTCCGGCGGAGACCTCTCCCTCTTCGGCACGGACTTCAAGCGCTTCCGCGACTGGTCCCGCATCGGGTACGTCCCGCAGCGCACCACCGCGGCCAGCGGGGTCCCGGCCACCGTGCGCGAGGTCGTCTCCGCCGGCCGGCTCGCCCGCTCCCGCTTCGGCCTCCTGCGCAAGGCCGACAAGGCCGCCGTCGAGCGCGCCCTCGTCCTCGTCGGCATGGAGACGCACGCCGAGGTCTCGGTCAACGCCCTTTCCGGCGGCCAGCACCAGCGCGTGCTCATCGCCCGGGCGCTCGCCGTCGAGCCCGAACTGCTGATCATGGACGAGCCGATGGCCGGTGTGGACCTCGCCAACCAGGAGGTCCTCGCGGGCGCCGTCCGCGAGCAGGTGGCCGCCGGCACCACCGTCCTGCTCGTCCTGCACGAACTGGGCCCGCTGGAGCCGCTGATCGACCGTGCCGTCGTCCTGCGCGACGGCTGCGTCGTCCACGACGGCCCGCCCCCCGAGGCCGTGGGCCAGCACGCGCTGCCCGGCCACGACCACGTACACCCCCACGCGGCGCACGACGCCGAGCCCCTGCGGACGGGACTGCTGAGCTGATGGAACTCCTCGACTACGCCTTCATGCAGCGGGCCCTGCTCGCGGCCGTGCTGGTCGGCCTCACGGCCCCCGCGATCGGCACGTACCTGGTCCAGCGCCGCCAGGCCGTCATGGGCGACGGCATCGGCCACGTGGCGATGACCGGCGTCGCCCTCGGCTTCCTGTTCAACGCCAGCCCGGTGTGGATGGCCACCCTCGTCGCCGTCATCGGCGCGGTCGGCATGGAACTGATCCGCTCCCGCGGGAAGACCAGCGGCGACATCGCACTCGCCATGCTCTTCTACGGCGGCCTGGCCGGCGGCGTCATGATCATCAATCTGGCGCCGGGCGGCTCCACCGCCAATCTGACCAGCTACCTCTTCGGCTCCATCACCACGGTCTCGGCCGAGGACATCACGGCGGTGGTGATCCTCGCCGTGTTCGTCATCGCCGTCACCCTCGGCCTGCGCCGCCAGCTGTTCGCGGTCTGCCAGGACGAGGAGTTCGCCCGGGTCACCGGACTGCCGGTGCGCGCGCTGAACCTGCTGATGGCGGTCACGGCCGCCGTCACCGTCACGGTGGCGATGCGCATCGTGGGCCTGCTGCTGGTCAGCGCCATGATGGTGATCCCGGTCGCGGCCGCCCAGCGGGTCACCCGCGGGTTCACCGCGACCCTGGCCGTGGCCATGACCATCGGCGTGCTCGTCTCGCTGACCGGCACGGTCACCACGTACTACGTCGACGCCCCCTCCGGCGGCTCGATCGTGCTCCTCGCCATCGCCGTGTTCATGATCATGACGGCGGTCTCGGCGCCCCTGGCCAAGCGACGGGCGAAGGCGACCCCCGCCACCCAAGAGGTGTGTACCCGCGACGACGTGAAGGTCTAGGCCCGGCGGCCGCCTGGCACAATGGCCGCAGGCCTATACGAGGAGGAACCGGTGGCGACTGCGCCTGGCGAGATGAACGCGCCAGTACGAGGACGATCCACCCGCCAGCGGGCCGCGGTCGCGGCGGCGCTGGACGAGGTGGACGAGTTCCGCAGCGCCCAGGAACTCCACGACATGCTCAGGCACCGTGGCGATTCCGTGGGTCTGACCACCGTGTACCGCACCCTCCAGTCCCTCGCGGACGCGGGCGAGGTCGACGTCCTGCGCACCAGCGACGGCGAGTCCGTCTACCGCCGCTGCTCCACCGGGGACCACCATCACCACCTGGTCTGCCGCAAGTGCGGCAAGGCCGTCGAGGTGGAGGGCCCGGCGGTGGAGAAGTGGGCGGAGTCCGTCGCCGCCGAGCACGGCTACGTCAACGTGGCCCACACGGTGGAGATCTTCGGCACCTGCGCGGACTGCGCGGCCGCAAGCTGAACCAGCGCTAGATCCGGCGCAGGTTCGCGTCCAGAAGTGCCCGCAGCCGGTCGACGTCGGCCGGCTGCCGGACGCCGCGCTTGGGCAGGACCGTCATGGCCACCGCCCCCTTGTCGTCGCTGAGCAGGACGAACGCGCCGTCGGCCTCCGCGTACGTGGGCTGCGCGGCCCAGGAGATGCGCGACTCCGTGGTGGCCGTCCGCACCGTGATCCCCGTGCCGTCGACGACGGTGCGGCAGTCACCCGCCTTCTCCAGCAGCCCCCGGAAGGCCCGCGCCTGGACGCGCGGGCCGAACAGCGCGAACACCCACATCACCACGCCGCCGGTGAGGAACCCGGCGGCCCGGACCGCGGTTCCGTCCCCCGTGATCGCCAGGACCCCGATGAGCAGCGACAGCGTCCCGGTCAGGGGGAACAGCCACCGCCTGCGGCGGCCGGCCGCCGTCCGCGCGTCCCGCAGGCGCACGGCCTCGGCGAGGTCCTTCGTAGTGATCCGATAGGCCAGTTCGACCGTCTCCGCGACGGGCCCCGTCGCGCCGTACTCCATGTCCATGACAGGCGACCCTATCCGGGTCGCCACGTCCGCATCCGGCGGGTGTGCCGCCGGATGCGGCTCGGGGCCGGTCAGGCCGTGGGGCCGGGCTCCGGCTGGTTGGGGACGGCGCCGCCGAAGCGGCGGTCGCGCTGGGCGTACTCCAGGCAGGCGTTCCACAGGTGGCGCCGGTCGAAGTCCGGCCACAGCACGTCCTGGAAGACCATCTCGGCGTACGCGCTCTGCCAGATCAGGTAGTTGGAGGTGCGCTGCTCCCCGCTGGGGCGCAGGAAGAGGTCCACGTCCGGCATGTCCGGGTAGTAGAGGTACTTGGCGAGGGTCTTCTCGTTGACCTTCGACGGGTCGAGCCGGCCGGCCTTCACGTCCTCGGCGAGCGCCTGGGCGGCGTCGGCGATCTCGGCGCGGCCGCCGTAGTTCATGCAGAAGTACAGCGTCAGCTTGTCGTTGTCCTTGGTCTGCTCCTGGGCGACCTGGAGCTCCTTGGCCACGGACTTCCACAGCTTGGGCATGCGGCCCACCCAGCGCACCCGGATGCCCAGCGCGTCGAGCTGGTCACGGGTCTTGCGGATGAAGTCGCGGTTGAAGTTCATGAGGAAGCGCACCTCGTCGGGCGAGCGCTTCCAGTTCTCGGTGGAGAAGGCGTACAGGGAGATGTTCTTGACGCCCATCTCGATCGCGCCCTGGAGGACGTCGAGGACGCGCTCCGCGCCGACCTTGTGGCCCTCGGTGCGCGGCAGGCCGCGTTCCTTGGCCCAGCGGCCGTTGCCGTCCATCACGATCGCGACGTGCTCCGGCACCAGCTCGCCCGGGATCTTCGGCGGTACGGCGCCGGAGGGGTGCGGCTCGGGAAGCCTGTACTCGCGGCGGGAGCGTCCCAGGAATCCGCGTACTGCCATGGCGCTTTGGTCTCCGATCTCGGTCACTTCTCTACGTAACGCAAGGAACGCAGCCCACGCTCCAGATGCCAGTGGAGATAGGCGGAGACGAGTCCGCTCCCCTCGCGCACGTGCCGCGGCTCCGCCGCGTCGGCGGTCACCCAGTCCCCCGACAGCAGGGCGCTGAGCAGCCCGATGGCCTCAGCAGATGGTACGACGCTTCCGGGGACCCGGCAGTCCCCGCATATGACCCCGCCGGCACCGACGGAGAAGTGCCGGTTGGGACCGTGGATCCCGCACTTCGCGCAGTCCTGGAAGCTGGGCGCGTAGCCGTTCACGGCGAGGGAGCGCAGCAGGAAGGCGTCGAGGATGAGGTGCGGTTCGTGTTCGCCTCGGGAGAGGGTGCGCAGGGCGCCCACGAGCAGCAGGTACTGCTGCACGGCGGGCTCGCCCTCGTTCTCGGTGAAGCGTTCGGCGGTCTCCAGCATCGCGGTGCCGGCGGTGTAGCGGGCGTAGTCGGTGACGATGCCGTTGCCGTAGGGGGCGATGATCTCGGTCTGGGTGCAGAGCGGCAGGCTGCGGCCGATCAGCTCGCTGCCCCGGGCGAAGAACTGGACGTCGGCGTGGGAGAAGGGTTCCAGCCGAGCCCCGAACTTCGACTTGGTGCGCCGGACGCCGCGCGCGACGGCCCGCACCCGTCCGTGACCCCGGGTGAGGAGCGTGATGATGCGGTCCGCCTCACCCAGCTTCTGGGTGCGCAGCACGATGCCGTCGTCGCGGAACAGGCTCATGCGCCCATTGTCCCGTACGGCGCGGCCGGTCCTTCGGCGGGCGGGCGGCCGGACCGTGCGGGACAGCGTTGACCCCTCGTCCGGATGAGCGTCTCCGGACGAGGGGTCAGCACCCCTTGGGAGGATCAGGAGGCGGCCGTCTCCGCCGCGTCCACCTTCTTCGCGTCGGCCTTGCCGGCCTCGGCGTCATCGGCCTCGGCGTCATCGGCCTCCGTGTCATCGGCCACGACGGCGTCGGCCACGGCGTCGGCCGCCTTCTCGGCGCCGGCCGGGGCCGTCGCCGACTGGGCCGGCAGCTCGGTCCTGACGGCGTCGTGGGCGTCGTCCTTGGCCAGCCCGTTGAAGATCAGGTTAAGGACGATGGCGGCCGTGGCACCGAGGGTGACACCGCTGTTGAGCAGCGAGGACGCGTCGGGGCTCACGTGCTTGTCGAAGTACAGCGGCACGGTGGCGGGGAAGAGCGCGAGGGCCAGCGAGACGCCGACGACGAGCGCGTTCTTCTCCTCCTTGAGGTCCACCTTGGCCAGGGTCTGGATACCCGCCAGGGCGACCATGCCGAACATCACGGTGGCGGCGCCGCCGAGCACGCCCGGCGGGACGGAGGCGACGATCGCGGCGGCCTTGGGCAGCAGACCCAGGATGATCATGAACACACCCGCGGCGACGACCACGAAACGGCTCTTGACCTTGGTCATGCGGACCAGGCCGACGTTCTCGGCGAAGGCGACGTACGGGAAGGAGTTCAGGACACCACCGAGGGCGGTGGCGGCGCCGTCGGCACGCAGGGCGCGGGCCACGACCTCGCTGTCGACCTCCTTGCCGACGATGTCACCGACGGCGTAGGTGTCACCGGTGGTCTCGACCATGGTGATCAGCATGACGATCAGCATCAGGAAGATCGGGAACCACTCGAACTTCGGGGCACCGAAGTGGAAGGGCGTGGTGACGCCGATCCAGTCGGACTGGCCCACGTTGCCGAACCGGGCGTCGCCCAGCGCGAAGGCCGCGAGGGTACCGCCGACCAGGCCGAGCAGGATGCTGATGCTGCGCAGGAACGGTCCGCCGAACTTCATCAGGACGAGGATGAAGAGCATGGTGCCGCCGGCGTAGGCCAGCTGTGTCGGCACACCGCCGTCGGCGAGCGTCGGAACACCGCCGGCCGCGTCCTTGAGGCCCACCGGGATCAGCACGATGCCGAGCACCGTGATGACCGTGCCGGTGACGACCGGCGGGAAGAGCCGCATGACCGCCTTGAAGGCGCCCGCGGGGAGCCAGGCGAACGCGAAGGTCGCGATACCCGCCGTGATGACGGCGCCGTAGATGACCAGCAGGGCCGCGGTTCCACCGCCGGCACCGAGGCCGATGGCGATCATCGGGGACACGGCCGTGAAGGTCACGCCCTGGATCAGCGGCAGTCGCGCGCCGATCCGGCCGATGCCGAAGGCCTGGATGATGGAGGCGATACCGCAGGTGAAGAGGTCCGCGTTGATCAAGTAGACGAGCTGTTCAGGGCTCAGCTTGAGCGCGCTGCCGACGATGATCGGGACGATCACCGCGCCGGCGTAGAACGCGAGTACGTGCTGGAAGCCGTACAGCGCGAGCTTGGGGAGGGGGAGCACCTCGTCGACCGGGTGCGTGCTCTGCTCTCCACTGCTGGAAAGCCGGGCGGCGACACGTGCCATCTCTGCCTTGCCCTTCAAGAGGTAGGTAATTGAGAGGAGATCTGGTTATCCCTGGCCGGAGTGGGTCCGTTATCCCGTTGATCCGCCGGGGTTTCAGTGCGTTCACGTTCACGCTGTTGCGCTGCATCCAAGCCGGGCCTTGTTTCCGGCGCCGTCTTGTCGTGTGACCGGAATTGAACGCCTGTGGGGGTCCTCACAGATATCGTCGACTTACACAAATTGTTGACCCGTGGTGACGTCGGATCTGTAGGTTTCTCCGGTGGCGCGGATCCCGCGGGGGCGCTATGCGAAGTGCCGCGCGGAACCGACCCCTCCAGCCCTGCACCCGCGAAGCACACCGGGCGTGAGCTGCGGATAGGCAGTTCACGGGCGTTCGGATCCGCGAAGTCGAAGCACCGGCCCCAGATGTCCGCCCCTTGGACCGATCCTGTGGGGATGGCGTGATTCCGGCGTTCACAGGACGTTCACGAGGGCCTGTTCGACCCCTGTGAGGCCGGATCGTTACCTCCTGAGGCATCCGTTTCGGACGGATGTGATCCGCTCAGCGGATGTGACCGTCCGGGAACACGGAGACGCCCGGACAGCAAGGTCCGGGCGTCACCGTGCAGAGGGGGGCTGCTACGGAGCGCGCACCGCCGACAGCAGCCGTCCCACCTCGTCGACGTCGATGCGCAGCGCCGCGCCCACCGTGGTCAGCACCTCCCGCTCGGCCGGGGTGTACGGGCCGTCCGCGAGCGCGATGCGAGCGCCCTGCAGCAGGATCGACTCGCGGCCCGGTCCCGCCAGGTGCGGTGCCAGCGGCTCCAGGGCCTCGTGGAGTTCGATCGAAAGGGCGGCCCCGCAGCACTCCGGTACGTCGTACAGGCCGAGCCGGCCCTCGTCCGCGGTGAGCGCGGCCACGAGGGCCTCCAGCTGCTCCTCGGTGCACTCGGGGAACCCTGCGGCCCGCACGGAGCCCGCCGCGGCCTCCAGCGCCCCGCGCGAGGCCGTACCGCCCGCCGCGAGCACGGCGAGGCTCACGGTGTGCACGGCGTCGCGCAGCATCGCCGTGAAGCGGGAGGTGGTCAGGTGCTCCAGGACCTCGGTGTCGAAGCGCTCGCGGCAGCCCTGGCACTCGACGACCGGCCCGGCCTGCCCGCGCGGCAGCAGCGGAACCCCGATGACGGTGAACCGGCGGCGCCCGACGCGCCTGCGGTAGTTGCGGTCGCCACCGCACGACGGACAGAAGAACTCCCCGTCGCCCACGGTGCTCCAGGTGGTACGGATGCCCCAGACCGTCATCTTCCGGCCGTCCCCACCCCGAACTGGCAGCACGTCGCACCTCCGTAACCTTCCGGCAACATCGCCGGGTTGGCGTGATGTTAGCCACATAGGTGAGGCCGCGTCAGTCGTGTGACAGGACAACATGCGATGCCGCGCGGACTTGGCCGATCCGCGCCCCTGCCCCCGAGCCCTAGGGTCTGCCCCATGAACGAGAAGTCCTGCCTGGTGACGGGCGCCGCGAGCGGCATCGGCCGGGCCACCGCCACGCTGCTGGCCCGGTCCGGGGCCCGGGTCACCGCGGCCGACATCAACGGCCCCGGCGTCGAATCCCTGCGCGCGTCGCTCGCCGACGAGGGGTTCGCCATCACGACGGTGACCGGCGACGTGGCCGATCCGGAGGCCAACCGCGCGATGGTCGCCGCCGCCGTGGAGGTCTACGGGCGGCTCGACGTCGCCGTGGCGAACGCCGGGGTGCTCCCTCTTTCGGATGTACGGGAGACCAGTCCCGAGGACTGGGACCACGTCATGGCGGTGGACGGCCGCGGCATGTTCCTGACGTGCAAGTACGCCATCGAGGCGATGACCGGGCAGGAGCGGCCCGGCGGGGCGCTGGTGTGCGTGTCCTCGATCTCGGGGGTGGCCGGGCAGGCGCGGCAGGCCGCGTACGGGCCGGCGAAGTTCGTGGCGTCGGGGCTGACCAAGCACCTCGCGGTGGAGTGGGCGGACCGCGGGATCCGGGTCAACGCGGTGGCCCCCGGCACCATCCGTACGGAACGGGTGCTGGCGCTCGACGACGAGCCGGGCGGTCCGGAGTACCTCGCGGAGATCTCCGCGGCGCATCCGATGGGCCGGCTCGGCGAGCCGGAGGAGGTGGCCCGGGTGATCGCCTTCCTGGCCTCGGACGCGGCCTCGTTCGTGACGGGCGTGGTGCTGCCGGTGGACGGCGGCTACCTGGCCCGCTGAGCCGGCGGCCCCGGGGGCCGGGAACGGCGGAACCCCGCCCCTCCACGGGGGAGGAGCGGGGTTCACGTGCGGGTGGATCAGCGGCCCGCGCGGTTGACGGCGGAGATGACCGCCTTCAGGGAGGCGCGGGTGGTGTTGGCGTCGATGCCGATGCCCCACAGGACCCGGCCGTCGATCGCGCACTCGATGTACGAGGCGGCGACGGCGGAGGCGCCCTCGCTCATGGTGTGCTCGGTGTAGTCCAGCAGGCGGGCGTCGACGCCGATCTCGGCCAGCGCGTCGAAGAAGGCCGAGATCGGACCGTTGCCGGTGCCGCTCAGGACCGTCTCGATCCCGTCCACGACCGCCTCGACGGTCAGGGTGTCGGTGCCGTCCTTGTCGGTGGTGGTCGAGCCGGAGCGCAGCTGGATGCGGCCCCACGGGTTCTCGGGGTTGGGCAGGTACTCGTCCGAGAAGACCTCCCAGATCGCCTTCGGCGTGACCTCGCCGCCCTCGGCGTCGGTCTTGGCCTGGATGATGCGGGAGAACTCGATCTGCATGCGGCGCGGCAGGTCCAGCTTGTGGTCGTTCTTCAGGACGTACGCGATGCCGCCCTTGCCGGACTGCGAGTTGACGCGGATGACGGCCTCGTAGGAGCGGCCGACGTCCTTCGGGTCGATCGGCAGGTACGGGACCGCCCACTCGATGTCGTCGACGGTCTTGCCCTGGGCGGCCGCGTCGGCCTCCATGGCGTCGAAGCCCTTCTTGATGGCGTCCTGGTGGGAGCCGGAGAAGGCGGTGTAGACCAGGTCGCCCGCGTAGGGGTGGCGCGGGTGGACCTCCATCTGGTTGCAGTACTCGCTGGTGCGGCGGATCTCGTCGATCTGGGAGAAGTCGATCTGCGGGTCGATGCCCTGCGAGAACAGGTTCATGCCCAGCGTGATCAGGTCGACGTTGCCGGTGCGCTCGCCCTGCCCGAACAGGCAGCCCTCGATGCGGTCGGCGCCGGCCATCAGGGCCAGCTCGGCGGCGGCGACGGCGGTGCCGCGGTCGTTGTGCGGGTGCACGGAGATGCAGATGTGCTCGCGGCGGGTCAGGTTGCGGGCCATCCACTCGAAGCGGTCCGCGTGGGTGGAGGGCGTCGAGCGCTCCACGGTGGCGGGCAGGTTCAGGATGATCTCGCGGCCCTCGGACGGCTGCCATACGTCACAGACCGCCTCGCAGACCTCCAGGGCGAAGTCCAGCTCGGTGTCGGTGAAGATCTCGGGGCTGTACTGGTAGCCGAAGACGGTCTCGTCGCCCAGCAGCTTCTCGGCGTACTCCATGACCAGGCGGGTGCCGTCGACGGCGATCTGCTTGATCTGCTCCTTGGAGCCGCGGAAGACGACCCGGCGGAAGGTCGGGGCGGTCGCGTTGTACAGGTGCACGGTGGCGCGCTTGGCGCCGATCAGCGACTCGACGGTCCGCTCGATCAGGTCCTCGCGGGCCTGGGTCAGCACGGAGATGGTGACGTCGTCGGGGATCGCGCCCTCTTCGATGATCGAGCGCACGAAGGCGAAGTCGGTCTCGCCGGAGGACGGGAAGCCTACCTCGATCTCCTTGTAGCCCATGCGCACCAGCAGGTCGAACATCTCGCGCTTGCGGGCGGGGGTCATCGGGTCGATCAGCGACTGGTTGCCGTCGCGCAGGTCCGTGGAGAGCCAGCGGGGAGCCTTGGTGACGCGGGCGTCCGGCCAGGTGCGGTCGGGGAGGTCCACCTGCTCGTACTGGCCGTACTTGTGGATGGGCATCCCGGAGGACTTCTGGGTGTGGGTCGCGTTGGTGATGGGCGTGGGACGACCGACAAAAGGCTGCTGGCTCATGGCGTTGGGCTCCTCGCGTGTCCGCGTGTAGTTCGCTGGAACGGCCGACGGCGGTCGTAAAAACCGCAACACCAATCTCCGCGGGGAGGGGGTCGGCCTACGACTACAGACCCTCGCCGCGGCAGCTAAGGAGAAGCAGCCCGAAACGCATGATGGGCCGAGCCTAACCGAGCCGCGCCGTAACGCGAGGACCTGTTTCAGTATGCAAGACCGCCCAGTCCGATTTGCACCATATGTGAGCCAAAACTCTCCTTCGCGAGGAAAGTGCGTTTGATCCGTCAACCCCGCGACGCGACTTTCGGACATGCGAATGAATCATGGTCGCGGGTAGTGACACCGTCGTGACCCGCTGCCACATTTCCGGGCATGAATGCCTCCCACGCCCTCCGTCACCCCGTCTTCTGCACCGTCGTGCCGCCCCACCTGCTCGACAAGGCCGCCCAGTCCCAGGACTCCCGGCGTGCCGACCTCGCCCAGAACACCCTCGAACACGACGCCATGCTGCGCACCCGGCGACGGGTCACCACCGTCCGCGGGATCGCCCCCGCGCTCGGGGCGCCCGCCTCCGACGATCCGGACCGGACGGTCTACGACGCCCAGCACCGCACCCGGCTGCCCGGGAAGAAGGTGCGCGGCGAGGGCGACCCCCTGGTCAAGGACGCCACGGTCAACCGCGCCTACGCGGGGCTCGGGGCCACGTACGAACTGTTCCTGAAGGCTTTCGGGCGCCGCTCGATCGACGACTCCGGGCTCGCGCTCGACGCGAGCGTCCATTACGGCGAGGACTACAACAACGCCTTCTGGGACGGCCGCCAGATGGTCTTCGGGGACGGCGACGGGGACCTCTTCCTCGATTTCACGGTGTCGGTCGACGTCATCGGGCACGAGCTCACCCACGGGGTCACCCAGTACACGGCGAACCTGGCCTACCTCGGGCAGTCCGGCGCGCTGAACGAGTCGATGTCGGACGTCTTCGGCTCCCTGATCAAGCAGTACTCCCTGGACCAGACCGCCGAGCAGGCCGACTGGCTGATCGGCGCCGGGCTGCTCGGCCCCAATGTCACCGGGGTCGCGCTGCGCTCGATGAAGGCCCCGGGGACGGCGTACGACGACGACGAGCTCGGCAAGGACCCGCAGCCGGCCACCATGGACGGCTACGTGAACACCAACCGGGACAACGGCGGGGTGCACATCAACTCCGGCATCCCCAACCACGCCTTCTACGTCGCGGCGACCGAACTCGGCGGCAAGGCCTGGGAGCGGGCCGGGCAGATCTGGTACGACACCCTGACGGGCGGGCAGCTGGCCTCGAACGCCACGTTCACGGACTTCGCCCGGCTGTCCACCGCGGCGGCCGCGGCCCGGTACGGGGAGGGCGGCGCCGAGCACCGGGCGCTGCAGAAGGCGTGGTCGGTGGTGGGCGTGCCGCTCGCGGGGTAGGACGACTGCCATGCGGATTCAGGTGGTGCGGACGGGCGGCTTCGCGGGCATCGAGCGACGGGCGGAGGTGGACACCTCGGGCCGCGCGGACGAGGACGAGTGGCGGGCCCTGGCCCACCTGGCACTGCGGCCGGACGCGCACGGACACGCGCCGGCCGGCGTGCGGGACGGGTTCTCGTACGAGATCACGGTGGACGGGCGGACGGTGTCCTGCCACGACCCGCACCTCTCGGACGCGCAGCGCGCGCTGATCTCGCGCGTCCTGAAGGAAGGGGCCTGAGGGAAGGGGCCGGATAAGAGGGTGCTCCCGCAGCCCCGCTTTGGTTGGATGCCGGGATGACTATGATCTTGGACTCGCTGGAGCGGTACTACGACACGGTGCCCCGGGTGGGCGGTGCGCGGGCCGAGGACTTCGGCCCGCTGACCCTGTTCGTCCAGGAGGGCGCGGGCTGGCCGTACTACGCGCGGCCCGCGCTCGGCGGCGGCGCGGCGACCATGGCGGACGTGGAGCGGGTCCTGGCCCGGCAGCGGGAGCTGAAGGTCCCCGAATCCTTCGAGTGGGTGGCCGAAACCACCCCCTCGCTGCGGGGCCCGGTGGAGGCGGCGGGACTCCACGTCCACGCCCACCCGCTGATGGTGCTGGACGCCGGGGCGGCGCCCCTCCCCGCGCATCCCGACGTACGCCTGCTCGGCGCGGACGACCCGCTGCTGAAGGCGGCGGTGACCGTCCCGGCCCTCGCCTTCGCGGACCCCGGGACCGCGGTCGGGCAGGCCGGTCCGGCGGAACTGGCGGCCAAGACGGCCGAGCCGTGGGCGGAGGAGGGCCGGGCCCGGGTGGCCGGGAAGCTCGTGGCGGGCACCACCGCCCTGGCCGCGGCCGTCCGCGACGGCGTCGTGCTCTGCGCGGGCCAGTACAACCCCGTCGGCGACATCGCCGAGGTGGTCGGCGTCGGCACCCTTCCGTCGGCCCGGCGCCAGGGTCTGGCCCTCGCGGTCACCTCGGCGCTGGTCGCCCGCGCCCAGGAGCAGGGGGTGCGGACGGTCTTCCTGTCGGCCGGCG
Organism: Streptomyces sp. NPDC053432; assembly: GCF_055585365.1. NCBI lineage: Bacteria > Bacillati > Actinomycetota > Actinomycetes > Kitasatosporales > Streptomycetaceae > Streptomyces > Streptomyces sp. NPDC053432. The sequence continues at coordinate 199,453 of NZ_JBVJKF010000010.1, read as the reverse complement.
ACGAGGACGTGGCCCGCATCTACGGCCGCATCGGCTTCCGCCGGGTGGCGACGGCCCTGATCGCGGAGCCCCCGGAGGCGTAGCCCCCACAGGGCGGGTTTGCCGGATCGGCAACAGGGTTTGCCGGATCCCGGGCACCGGGCGGAGCATCGCAGCAAGCGGACGGACGATCCAGCCCCGAACCGGAAGAAGGCCCCATGCATCAGCACGAGCACCGGCACACCGGCGCCCACGCCCACGCCCACACCCACGCCGACTCCCCCGCCGCGGAGCCCGCCGGAGAGGCGGAGTTCTGGGACGGCCGCTACAGCGAGAGCACCCGCATCTGGAGCGGCAATCCCAACGCCCTCCTGCTCCGGGAGACCGAGGACCTGGCCCCCGGCCGGGCGCTGGACCTCGGCTGCGGGGAGGGCGCGGACGCCGTCTGGCTGGCCCGCAGGGGATGGCGGGTCACCGGCGTCGACATCTCGAAGGTCGCCCTCGGCCGGGCCGCCGAGCACGCCGCCGAGGCGGGGGTCGACGACCGGATCGCCTTCGAGCACCACGACCTCGGGGAGTCCTTCCCCGGCGGCGAGTTCGACCTGGTCTCCGCCTGCTTCCTGCACAGCCCGGGGGACATGCCCCGCGAGCGGATCCTGCGTACCGCCGCGGCGGCCGTCGCCCCGGGCGGGGTCCTGCTGGTGGGCGGCCACGGCGGCGGGGAGCACGGGGCCCGCAACCCCCACCCGGAGCTGCACTTCCCCACCCCGCAGGAGGTCCTGGCGGACCTGGAGCTGGCCGGGGACGACTGGGAGGTCCTGGTGTGCGCCGAGCACGCCCGGACCGGCGCCGAGGCCGACCGTCCGGGCCCCGGCTACGACAACGTGCTCAAGGTCCGGCGCCTGCGCTGAGGCGCCGGCGCGCTCCTAGAAGCCGAGCTTGCGGAGCTGCTTGGGGTCCCGCTGCCAGTCCTTGGCGACCTTCACGTGGAGGTCGAGGAAGACCGGGGTCCCGAGCAGCGCCTCGATGTGCTTGCGCGACTTCATCCCGACCTCCTTCAGGCGGGAGCCCTTCGGGCCGATGATGATGCCCTTCTGGCTTGGCCGCTCGATGTAGACGTTGGCGTGGATGTCCAGCAGCGGGCGGTCCGCCGGGCGGTTCTCCCGCGGGATCATCTCCTCGACGACCACGGCGATGGAGTGCGGCAGTTCGTCGCGCACGCCTTCCAGGGCGGCCTCGCGGATCAGCTCGGCGACCATGACCATCTCGGGCTCGTCGGTGAGGTCGCCCTCCGGGTACAGCGGCGGGCTCTCCGGCAGCAGCGGCGCGATCAGGTCGGCCAGCAGCTGGACCTGGTTGTCGCCGACGGCGGAGACGGGCACGATCTCGGCCCACTCGATGCCGAGCTCCGCGCCGAGCTGGTGGATGGCGAGGAGCTGTTCGGCCAGCGCCTTGGACTCCACCAGGTCCGTCTTGGTCACGATGGCGATCTTGGGGGTCTTCTTGATCGCCGCGAGTTCCTTGGCGATGAACTTGTCACCGGGGCCGAGCTTCTGGTCGGCCGGCAGGCAGAAGCCGATCACGTCGACCTCGGCCCAGGTGGTCCGCACGACGTCGTTGAGCCGCTCGCCGAGCAGCGTGCGCGGCTTGTGCAGGCCGGGCGTGTCGACGAGCACCAGCTGCGCGTCGGGGCGGTGCACGATGCCGCGGACCGTGTGGCGCGTGGTCTGCGGCCGGTTGGAGGTGATCGCGACCTTGGTGCCCACGAGTGCGTTGGTCAGTGTCGACTTGCCGGCGTTGGGGCGGCCGACGAAGCAGGCGAAGCCCGCACGGTGCGGGGCGGTGGACTCGGGGGAACGATCGCTCATACGGGCCATTCTCCCCGATGCGGCTCCCAGCGCCGACCAGGCCACGGTGACGAGGGCCACGATGGCCGTGAGCGGCGGATACGCGGCGAAGTCCGCGCCGCCCCGGGCCGTGGCCCCGTCGGCCCGGGCACGGATCGTCACCCGGGCCCGTTCCACGGCGGGCGGGCCGTCCCAGCGGGCGCTGAGCCGCACTTCCTGACCCGGCAGCAGTTCCGCGGGCAGTCCGGCGAGCGGGCGGCCGGCGGCCAGGGTCCGGCCGAGGGCCCCGGTGGCAGTGAGGTCGGCGCGGGGCCGGAGAGTGACGTTGCCGATGTTGCGGAGCGTGTACGAAACCTCCGCGCGGGCGCCCTTCGCCTCGACCCGGACCCCCTCGACGGCGAGGGCGGGGGCGGTCGGGCCGGTCACCCGCAGGTACAGCCGGGCGGCGACGGCCTGCTGCACGCCCACCCCCTGCGCGGTGGTGGGGGCGGGCCTTTCCTCCAGGGCGACGATCGCGCCGGGGTGGTCGCCGGGTTCGGCCCGGTCGGGCACGGTGACGGTGAACCCGACGCCGACCGCGCTCCGGGCCGGGACGGTCACCGTCTCCCGGTCGAGCCGCGCCCACGCGGCGGTGGACCGGCGGGGCTCGTCGGGCCCGCGCAGGGCGAAGCCGCCGTCGCGGGCGGTGTTGTAGGCGTCGGCGGCGTAGAGGCGGAAGGTGCGGGGGCGGTCGGTGCGGTTGGCGACGGTGACGGCGTCGGTGACGGCCGCGCCGGGGGCGGCCGCGAGGTAGAAGTACGGCCGCTGCCCCACGGCGTTGGCGGCCGGCAGCACGGACCACTGCCCGTTGTCGGCCCCCGCGGCCGTCCCCACGGGCCCGAGCAGAAGCACGCCCGTCACGGCGGCCGCTGCGCAGAGCCGTCCACCCCGCCCCTTCCCGAAACCGGGGCTCCGCCCCGGACCCCGCTCCTCAAGCGCCGGAGGGGCTGGAACACCCAGCCCCGCCGACGATTGAGGTGCGGGCCCGGCCAGGGCCCGCGCGGCACCGCGCACCGGCAGCGGGCCCGTCACGACAGGGTCAGCGTCAGGACCGCCGTGTACGCGCCCGGCGGGGTGTACCGCGGCACCTGGAGCGTGACCGCCGCGTCGACGGTGAACGTCCCGCCGACCAGCGGGGCGTCACCGGTGGACGCCAGCACCGCCCCCTCCGGCCCCACCACCCCCGCACTGCCCGCCGTACACGCGCTCGCGCTCCCCGGCGCCGCCACGCACACCGGCGTCCAGGACAGCGACGCCCCCGGGATGCGCACCCCGCCCGGTCCCGTGAAGTCGGTGACCTTGCCGATCAGGGACCACCCGGCCGGCCCGCCCCGCGCGTCCGTGACGGTGACGGTTCCGATCCGGCCCGGCGCGGCGCCCCCGTCGCCGTACGGGACCGCCCCCAGGGCGATGTCCTCGCCGGCCTGGCTCATCGCCAGCGCGCCCGGCTCGACGGTGGCGGCGACCCGCTGCGTGGCGGTCGGCGCCGCGGCGGTCCGACCGGCGTCGACGACCGCGTACGCCGCCGGCCCGGACCCCCGCCGCGCCGACCACGCCGCGCCCTCGTACGCGACCACCGCCGTGGTGGCCTTGTCCTTGACCGGCAGGACCGCCACCGCCACGCCCCGCCCGTCGGCGGTGGCGGCGACCCGGTCGGCGGTCTCCGCGGCGCCCGCCCGCCCGGCGACCGTCACGGCCGCGCCGGGGGTGAAGCCGGCCGCGGTGACCTCGACCTCGGCCCCCGGTTTCCCGGAGGGGGCGCCGAGGAAGACGCTGCGCAGGTTGGCCGTGGGCAGGTCGCTCGCGGTGAGGCGGGCCGAGACCGCGACCCCGGACGGCTCGGCGGCGGCTGGGGTGCACACGGTGTCGAGGCCCAGCGGGTGGCTGGTGTGCAGGGTGTAGCCGCCCGGGGCGAGGGCCGTCTGCCCGGGGGCGGTGACGGTGAAGGTGCCGGTCATGGTGACGGCGGGCAGGACCGCCCCCGCCGGGACGGGGTCGTTGCGCTGGGCGCCGACCACGGTGACCTCGCCGCTCTGTGCGCCGGAGAGCAGCACCCGCCCCGTCGGGGTCAGGGCGTCCGCGGGGAGTCCGGCGGCCCCGGCGGGGTTCACGGCGGGAGTGCGGGCCACCTGGTACGTCACGGTGACGGTGTCGCCGACCCGCGGGGCAGGGTTGTCGACGGTGATCCTGGCGGTGGTCGGCCCGTCGGCGGGCGGGAGTCCGGCTTCCTGGGGCGGCAGGCAGTGGGTGGGGAACTCCACCTGGCCCACCGGGGTCTCCCCCTCGGCGGCGGCCGGTGCGCTCAGGGCGCCTCCGGTCGTGGCGGCGAGCACCGCCATGCCGACGGCCGCCGACCACCTTCGGTTCCGCGCCCCTGTTCGCACCGCCCGCCCCTTCCGCTCTGCTGGGGGCCATTCACGAGCGGCGGGCGGGAGAAGTCAATGCACGGTCCCCGCGCGAACTGATGGCCCATCAGAAGGTGGCAGTGTCAGGCGGCGGGCCGGCCTCCGGCCCGGAAGGTGCGCCGGTACGCGGTCGGGCTCACACCGAGCGCCGCCTGCACGTGCTTGCGCAGCGACTGGGCCGTCCCGAAGCCCGCCTCCCGTGCGACCCGCTCGATCGGGAGGTCGGTCCGCTCCAGCAGCTGCCGGGCCCGCTCCACCCGCTGGGCGGTGATCCACTCGCCCGGGCTGACGCCCGCCTCCTCCCGGAACCGGCGGGTGAAGGTCCGTACGGACACCGCTTCCTGCCGGGCGAGGTCGCCGAGGCTGACCGGCTCGTGCAGCCGGTCCATCACCCACGCCCGGGCCGCCGCGGTGCTGGCGAACTGCGGCTGCGGCACCGGGCGCTCGATGAACTGGGCCTGCCCGCCCTCCCGGTGCGGGGGTACGACGGTGCGCCGGGCCACGTCGTTGGCGACGGCCGCGCCGTGGTCGCGCCGCACGATGTGCAGGCACAGGTCGATGCCGGAGGCGACGCCGGCGGAGGTCAGGACGTCCCCGTCGTCGGTGTAGAGCACGTTCGCGTCGACCCGTACGGCCGGGAAGAGCCGCTGGAAGTGCTCCGCGTACGCCCAGTGGGTGGTGGCCCGGTGGCCGTCCAGGTATCCGGCCGCCGCCAGCACGTAGCCGCCGGTGCAGATGGAGACCAGGCGGGTGCCGGGCCGGATGTGCGCGAGGGCCGCCGCCAGCTCGTCGGTCAGGACGCCCTTCTCGTGGACCGGGCCGAGCTCGTACGAGGCCGGCACCACGACGGTGTCGGCCGTGGCGAGGAGTTCGGGGCCGTGCTCGACGTGGACCGCGAAGTCGGCGTTCGTGGACACCGGTCCGGGGCGCAGTCCGCAGGTGAGGGTCTCGTAGTGGGGGCGCCCGTCGGCGTCCCTGGAGTAACCGAAGATCCGGTGCGGGATGCCGAGCTCGAAGGGCAGCAGGCCCGCGAGCGCGAGGACGGCGACGCGATGCGGCTTCATGGCCCGATCGTAGCGAAGCATGTCGGTCCGGCCACTGTCGAAGGGTGCCCCGCGGCCCGGAAGCTGCCTACGTGACGCAGACAGCACCCACCCCCGGACCCGCCGCCTCCGGAGCCACTCCCGGGCCCGCCCCGGAGGCCGCCTCGGAGGCCGCCTCGGAGGTCGCCCCGGAGGCCGCCCCGGGGCCCGCCTCCACCGTCGCCTCCACCGACGCCCCTGTCGCCGCCCCTGCCGCGGCCCGCGCGGCCGGACGCGTCCACCGCGCCTGGTTCGCCGCGGCCGTCGCCTTCGTGACGATCATCGGCGCCGCCGCCTTCGCCTCACTGCCCGGTCTGCTCATCGAGCCGCTGCACGAGGAGTTCGACTGGCCGCGCGCCACGATCGGCCTCGCCGTCTCCGTGAACCTCGCCCTCTACGGGCTCACCGCCCCCTTCGCCGCCGCGCTGATGGACCGCTTCGGCATCCGGAAGGTCGTCGCGCTGGCCCTGACCGTCATCGCCCTCGGCTCCGTGGCCACGGTGTGGATGACCGCCGCCTGGCAACTGGTGCTGTTGTGGGGTGTGCTGGTGGGCCTGGGCAGCGGCTCGATGGCGCTCGCCTTCGCGGCGACGGTGACCAACCGCTGGTTCACCGCGCGGCGTGGGCTGGTCACGGGCGTCCTGACCGCCGCGGGCGCCTCCGGGCAGCTGATCTTCCTGCCGCTGCTGTCCTGGCTGGTGGAACACCACGGCTGGCGGCCGGCGGCGGTCACGGTGTCCCTGTCCGCGCTGGCCGTGGTCCCCTTCGTGTGGCTGCTGCTGCGCGACCACCCGGCGGACGTGGGCCTCGCCCCGTACGGGGGCACGTACACCCCGAAGCCGGCGCCGGCCCCGGGCGCGGCGCGGCGGGCCGTGACCGTCCTGTTCGAGGCGGCCCGGACCGGGCCCTTCTGGCTGCTGGCGGGCACCTTCGCGATCTGCGGCGCCTCCACCAACGGGCTCGTCCGGACCCATTTCGTACCGGCGGCGCACGACCACGGCATGCCGGTGACGGCGGCCGCGGGACTGCTCGCCGTGGTCGGCGTGTTCGACGTGGTCGGCACGATCGCGTCCGGCTGGTTCACGGACCGCTTCGAGGCCCGGCGCCTGCTGGCCGTGTACTACGCCCTGCGCGGCGTCTCGCTGCTCTTCCTGCCGGTACTGCTGGCACCGGCGGTGCGGCCGCCGCTGGTGTTCTTCATCGTCTTCTACGGCCTGGACTGGGTGGCGACGGTTCCGCCGACGATCGCCCTGTGCCGGGAGCGGTACGGGGAGGACAGCGCGATCGTCTTCGGCTGGGTCCTGGCCTCCCACCAGGTCGGCGCGGCCGCGGTGGCCTTCCTCGGCGGCCTGGCCCGTGACGCCTTCGGCTCGTACGACCCGGTCTGGTACGCGTCGGGCGCGCTGTGCGCGGTGGCGGCGCTGATGTCGATGACCATTCGCCGCCTCCGGCCCTCGGCGGGCCGGTCCCCTGCGAACCCCCGCCCCTCCGGCGCCTGAGGCCACCCTCGAACCCGATCTTCCATCCCCGCCGGCGTTCGAGGCGCGGGGTCTGGGCGGTGCCCCATCCGGCCTCGTCGGCGTT